>WLMU01000036.1 GCA_009700115.1 Actinomycetota bacterium | reverse complement strand
TCGGATGATGGTGTGCGGTCCCTACGGGATTGCTGCTGCCAACATCACGGCCCAAGCCGTCGTGACGAACCTTCCGCCTGTCGGCGCCTACCGAGGACCTGGTCGTTCCGAAGCCGCGGTGATGCTCGAACGAACCCTTGACGTTCTCGCCGATGCCCTTTTCATTGACCCTGTTGAGATTAGGAAACGGAACCTTCTCACTGCTGACGCATTCCCCTACCTAGCTCCCACCGGACTCGAATACGACTCGGGGAACTACCACGAGTTGCTTGATCTCCTTGTGGCACAAAGCGGCTACCACAAACTGCGCCAAGAACAACTCCAACGTCGCACGACAAGCGGTCAACTCTTGGGAATTGGCGTTTCTATCGTTATTGATTCAACGGCCTGGTTCTCCCGCACTGAAGGTGCCTCAATCCGCATCAACGACGATGGAAATATCATTGTTTTGACTGGTTCAGCGTCTGCTGGTCAGCAACACGGCAATCTCTACCGATCAATCGTTCAACGATTACTCCCCGTCGCAAGTGACCAGATTCATGTCGTTGAGGGAGACACCGACCAGTGGTCGCAGAGCGACGGAACGATGGGATCACGAACGGCTCAGCTCGCTGGTACCGCAGTTCTTCGATCAGTCGAACGATTACACGATTCGCTTCGAGAAGCAGCCGCCAAACAGTTCGAAGCCGACATCGAAGACATCGTGTTCTACCCCGGGGGCTCCATTGGCGTTCGCGGAGTCCCTTCCCGTTCGTTGACATTCGCTCAACTCGTTACCTTTTCAGAGGAACCAATTGAGGCGAACTGCATCTACGAGCAAGCCGGCGCAAGCTATCCAGCAGCCGCGCACCTATCGGTTATTGAAATTGATGGAGCGACGGGGAAAGTCGTACCGATTCGTCATGTCGCTGTCACCGATTGCGGCGTTGTCCTTGACCTGGATTCCGCTCGATCACAAGTTATTGGAGCGACGGCCCAAGGAATCTCGCAGGCGCTTTATGAAGAGTTCGTCTTCGACGAGGACGGGAATCCATTAACGAACTCCTTCGCTGACTACGCAGTGCCCAGCGCGGCGGAAATCCCCGCCATCGAAACGCATTTCATTGAGACCCCGAGTCCGCGCAATCCCCTAGGGGCGAAAGGCGTCGGCGAAATCGGAATGATCGCTGCTCCGGTCGCAGTGCAGAACGCGGTCATCGATGCCGTCAGACACCTCGGCGTTCAGCACCTAGATATGCCCTGCACCCCACAGAAGATCTGGGCTGCAATTAATCACATCGAAAACTGATTTTTACGTTGAGGTCGGGAATTCAAACCGAAACGGTGGTCCGCCACATTCCGCTATGAACTAAGTCCGAGCACTCTTTGTAAATTTCCTCCGAGTATCGCTTGACGGATTTCTAGGTCTACCTCATGTTTTTCGAAATGGTCTAGAACCACACTCGGTTGAGGATCAGGCAACATCGAGTAGTAATCGGTGCCAAAACAGACCCGCTCAAATCCAACCGCATCGATCATGGCCTGAACAAACATGAAGTGATAGGCGAAACTGGTATCGAATACGAGATTCGGTGTTTCACGAGCGATGATTGTTGCGTGGCGTGCCTGTTCGACGCCATTGAATGCGTCAAGCACAAGAATCGTTGTCTCTGGAATCTCCTGAGCTAACTGCTGAACTCGCCAAATCGATTCATCAGGGACACCATCCATGGCGTGGACGAATGGGACAAGTCCAAGATCTGCTGCTTCACGGACCAGAGCTTTAACAAGCGGACTGTCGGTCTGAACCCCTTGGAAACGAACGTGGATGCTCACACCCACGAAACCCAAAACATCCCGCATCCGATGTAGTTCCGCGAGACCTGCACTCCCGTGAAGTGGTTCGGCGATACCCACAGCCGCTGGAAATCGCTCTGGGGCACTGTCGCGAAATGCTGCGACGGCATCATTCACAACACGGGTATCGGCAACTCCATTGGGACGAAGATACCCATGACCAGGGATCACGACCGCCTGGTCAACGCCCTGTCTCTTCATCACAGCGATACGGAGGTCTCTGTCTGCCCCTTGCAAATCTTTCTGGTTGTCATCCAGAGAAAAAATCATTCCATGCGCTTCGAGCGTTCCAACATGATGATGACAGTCGATCACTGGTACTTCGTTAACGGACACTGCCGCCTCCTTTATCTGAAGTTGGGTGCAATCTCACGAGCAAACGTTTCCATCCACGTGAACTGGTCAGCGACAAATTGACTCACGATCAAGTTCGTCGCTCCGACCGCCGCCACTTCCCGAATTCTTTCAACACAATGCTCCGGCGGGCCCGCAATCGTGCCAAGTGGGGCGAGGTAGTCACGAAGCCCATATTTATCTACAAGTTTTTCATTCGGGTTCGCCAATCCAGGATGCGCATGGAATCGAGACTGGTAGTCACCCATCATCGCTGTCATCGGACCCTCGAGATGTTCAGGTAACCCTTTTCCTTTCAAAGTGAAACGAAAGACATGATTCGCTGTTCCCGCCAGAACTGATCGGATCGAATCAATTCCAGCTTCTTCCGTTGGAGCAAAAATCAGATTGCACATGTGCCAAATCTCTATTGACTCGGGATCTCGACCAACCTCGATTGCGCCCGCAGCAATATTCGCTTTTGCTAGTGAAAGCCGCTCAGAAGTTAAAGAATTCGAAAGAATGACTCCATCGGCAATCTGGCCAGCAAGTCGTTGTGTCTTGGGCCCCTCTGCGGCGATCCACACGGGCACCCGAACTGGATCAGTCAGCCACCGAAGCGAAAGGTCGTTCCCCTCCCAGGTGACAGTTTCACCCGCCGTAAGACCTTTCACGGCCGTCACGTACTCCCCCAGTTCCTTGACGGTACTGGGGTTAACTCCAATATTTCGGAGCGCGGAGTCACCAGAAGAGATGCCGTAGGAGAATCGGCCGCCCGAGATTTGCTGCACTGACGAGGCCGCCGCCGCGGAAACAGAAGGGTGGCGTGTTTGCGGATTCGTGACAGTTAACGCGAGCCGAGGACGGCTGGTGACGGTGGCGGCAACTGTGAGCATCGAAAAGCAATCAGCCCAGAGTGTTTGCGAGTCGCCCGCTGTGAGTAAATCAAATCCAGCGGCCTCAGCTGCTTCCAGCCATCGCCGATACTCGCCAAAGTCACGCGCAGTTGTACCCGTTCCGAACTGCACTTTGGATGCCACTAGGCCTCCCCTTCATTAAAATCAAATAATTCATCGGCAATGGTCACCAAGTGACTACGAGTTCCTGCGGTCCCCGTAATTGAAGTGTGTCGCGCCATCGAAACTCACCAGTTGCAGGTCGCAGGTCTGGCAACCGATCGAGCAAAGTCCCGATGCCAACCGCAGCTTCAATCCGAGCGAGTGAAGCCCCGATGCAGTAGTAAGCGCCAAACGAGAACGCTAGATGACTTGTCACATCACGAGTGATGTCGAGTCGATCAGGATCCAGATAGCGAGATGGATCGCGGTTAATGGCACCAAGGAATATATAAATCATCCCGCCTACTGGGATCTCAATGTCACCGATAGTCATTCCATCCAGCACAACCCGATGATTGATCTGCACTGAAGCGTCGTAACGAAGAAACTCTTCGACTGCATTCTTCATGAGCTCGTGGTTATCGCGAAGCATCGCTAATTGATCGGGATTGCGGAAAAGAGCCACCTGGGCATTGCCTAAAAGGTCCTGAGTAGTTTCGTGACCTGCTTGAAGAAGAAGAATGCAGTTCGCAACGAGTTCTCGCCGAGACAGCCGCGCGCCATCAGCCTCTGCTGCCAACAACGATGACATCAAGTCATCGCCAGGGATTCCGGATCGGACTTCGGCGAGATTCTCGAAATATGCGACCAGGCCGCGCGCCGCTTCATCACCGCGCTTTGAGACTTCCGGAGTTACCAATTTTTCGCCAGCACGCGCAAAGTCCCATGCGAACTCCCTAATCTTCGGAAAGTCCTCTTCAGGGATACCAAGAATATGGGCGATGACGTTGAATGGGATTTCATAGTTGTACTGCTTCACAAGGTCGGCCTGATCATCGCCCTCAAATCTGTCGATGAGATCATTCGCAACCATTTCTGCAATTGGCTGCCACCGAGCTATCGCTCTTGGAGTGAACGCCGATTTCACAAGATTGCGGACACGTTGATGGGGCTCCGGCTCTTGCCACAACATCACATCACGCATAACCCCCGTAAAGGAACCATCTCCGTGAGTAAATGCCTCTTCGATCACCTGCGGGTTATTCACGACCCGCTGATTACGGAATATCTCATCGGTTTCTTCAAACCGGGTAAACATCCAGGCCCCGTGGAATAGCTCCGGACGGTTCTTGTACACCGGTGCAACTTCGCGCAACTTACGCAGAAGCGGGTAGTACTCGCCGCGCTTTTTTCCATCAATAAGCCAATCCAAAATCTCATCTGGATCATCGGGCAGACCCGATGGATTCCAATCCACCGGCTCAAAACTCGCTGCAATACCTGGCGGCTTCATTTTCTTTTCCATTTTCCCCCGTTTTTCTATGTATTTTGTTTAAACGACTTCGATGACCGACCTGTCCCCGCTACCCGTGTCCCCGCGCACAACTTCTTTTGCGGCCGCTATTGCCACGGCAGCCTCATCGAAATTTTCAAAAACTGGAAGACCAATTTCAGATGCAGTAGCTAGAACGTTGTCGCGCTCAACCCCGGGTGCCGCATTCAAGTTCCGCAGAACCAATGCGAATCGAGATTTCTCGTAGCGCGGTGCACTCCACGACGAAGCTATCGATCTGATCAATTCGCAAAGCGGCGCAACACCAGCCGTACCGAAGCCGTAATAGGACTGCACATTCACATGCAACAGAACATCAGAGAATTTTTGGGTTGACAGAATATTCCCAAGAACTTCATCAAAGACATTTGGTGGTGCCGCGGGACCCACCCCAATCTCGATGGGGTTTGAAACACTCGTTCCGGCACCGTAACCAAGCGCCCGCAATGACTCAACGATTTCGGGTTGGACCGGTTCAAGATTTAATCCGGCGCGATCACACGCATCGGCAGCAAGTACCGAGGCTCCACCACCGACGCCTACCACCAGTACTTCAGGTCCACTTTCAATCACCGACCCTGAATATCGTTGTATGTAAACCAGCGCCCCAATGAAGTCCTCGAGCCGTTCAACAACAGCCACATTCGTTGCACTGCGAATTGCACTCCAGATGCGCCGATCGCCTGTGAGCGAACCCGTGTGGGAGGCTGCAGCGCGAGATCCTTGATCGCTTAACCCACCGGTCATAACGACTACAGGCACGCGTCCTTGCGCCTCGCGAAAAGCAGCCACCAAACGTTCACCGCCTGAACAGCCCTCCAAATAGCAGCCAATCACCTTTGTCTCGCCATCATTGAGAAAGTGCTCAACAAATTCTGCTGGAGCAACGTCAACCCCATTACCAACTGAAATAACTTTTGCAAAGCGCAGCCCTCGGGCCGCTCCAATCTTTAAGATGTCACCAGCAAGACCTCCGCTCTGGCTGACAACACTCACGCCTCCGCTTTGTGATGGAGCACCCAACAAAAATGTTTGCCGACCAGCAGCCGCATAAACGCCGATACAATTGGGTCCAATAATCCGGACTCCCGAATCTCTAGCCGCCTTCAGAAGGTCAGTTTCGTAAGAAGTCCCTTGAGGCCCTGCTTCACTGAAACCACCGCTCACGACATGGACCACTCGGGCAAACCCAGCTGCTGAACGAACGAGATCGGCGCACGCCGCAGCAGGTACCGCTGCGAGCAGATAATCCACCCCTCCGGGGATTTCCTGCACCGACGAATATGCGGGGATGCCGTCAACGTTCGTTGCAGATGGATGAATAACAGAAAGACCCTCGCTCCAGCCGAAGGCGCGATAGGCGGCGATAGCGCGATTCCCAAACCCTGTTCCTTTGGTTGATACGCCAGCGACAGCGATGGAAGCCGGTAAAAAGAGCGCCTCAAAATCAACCGGAGGCGGACGATTACCAACGATTGGATCATGGTCTTTCAAAATGAGCCGGGCGTCAGCGACGGTCGCCCCATCAGGGCGCGCGATCACTGGATTGCAATCAAGATCTGTGAACTGTTCGCCCAGATTCATTACGAATCCATCTGCACCAGCAATAGCTAAAAGTAATTCGACAAGAGCATTTCGGTCCACCGGCGGTAAATTCCGCGCTCCGCGTAAAAGTGCGGACGAGCGGAACCCGTCTAAAAGCATCTCGACGCTCTCGACGGTAAGTGGCGCAAGTTGCACCGACACATCGTCATAGATCTCGGCCATAACCCCACCCAGGCCAAAAGCGATTGTGATACCGAAGGGTGTGCGTGTTGCCCCGATCACTAATTCAATTCCGGGTGGAACCATTTCTTCGATCAGAAATCCCGCTGGGGATAAACCAAAGTTGGATAGGTTGCCCTCCATTACTCGCAGGGTCTCCGCAATCTCTTCGTGAGTAACCCCTAGAACAACTGCACCAAGTTCGGATTTATGGATGATCCCCTGACCGAAAGCTTTTACAACAAGCGGGGAAGACAAATGTGACACTCGCGACAGAGGGTCGGTGCAGTCTGATTCGATGACAACGCTCTCTGGGACGGAGACTCCACGAATCGAAAGTTGTTGTTTCACCAATGGTTCAGGCACCAAAGATCGGTCTGGCGTCCCCTCCAAACGAAACCCCTGCGCAAGCAGCTCATTTGCTCTCAACATGGCAAGCGGGAGAAGACTCTTCGAGCTGTACCGCCCAGATAATCGACACGCGTCTGATCTGTTAGATCGAGCTCAGACACCTGCTCCAAGGCGTTGCGGTGGCCGACTGTAGGAAAATTTGTTCCAAAAAGTGTTTTTGTACGTCCCGGTCCGCGCAAAAATTCCACTAATGACGAGGACCAGTGTCGAGCCGGATAGGCCGCCGTTCCGAGAAATACATTCGGAAATTTCAGCGCCATCGCGATTGCCTCATCAACCCAGGGCCAACCCGTGTGAGAGAGCACAAAGCGCACTGTCGGGAAATAAATAGCCGGGCGATCAACTCCGATGGGATGGCCGCATTCGCTCGGGACGAGCCCTCCTGACGTTCCCGCTTGCATCACGACAGGAACATCAAGTTCCGATGCAAGCGTGTAATACGGATAGAAGTCGGCGTGATCAAATGGCCGATCCCAAGAGTGGACATGGTTATACAAACCAACCACCCAGTCATTACCGAGAACTTCCCGAGCCCGTTCAACGCCAGCGATTCCGCTATTTGCATCAAAACACCAAAGCCCAAAGAACCGGCTTGGGTAGGAGCGCACGAGATCGGAAACCTCATCGAAACGGGCAGTGACATCGGAAAAATTGAACGCGCCATGGTGATGCTGTTCATCGCTCATAACAATCTGCAGTGCAGAGATTCCTAATGCGTCCATACGCTCAACGAGAGTTGCCGGATCACAAAACCCGTCATCGGGATTTTGACGAATCTTGAGAGAAAGCCCCTGGGCTTCGATCGATCGTTGCCATGCTTCAGAAGCAGACGGCAAAAACCCATTACATAAATAATCGATAATGAGAGTCATGGCTTGTTGTCCGATGAAGCGGAAAACGCTCCAGTCAAAAAATCGATGAGCCGTTCCGGTAATTCTTCGTCAGCACCGGGAGCCCGAATCTCCAACCAGGCATGAACGGGCCCGTCAGGTTGGCCAATCACACGATTGACCATGTCTTTTGCTAACGCGAGTCGCAACTCCCGCACATTCGGATCGAGATGTGGAGTGACCCGAGCTAATGCAATCTCAAATCGGTGGGTATACGGCTCAAACGCGGCGATCATCAAAGGCATGTGGGCGGGATTCGCTAATACTGCCGCCAAAAAGCCAATGTGGAACTGCCCACCTCCTTCTGTATCTGCAGCCATTTCCGCAGTCGGAATGACAAACGCCTCGAGAACTTGGCGCAAAGATGCCCCCGGATTGCTCTCGATTTGGTCGAGCCATGTTGCTCGCCTGGCTCCGACTTCCGCAGCTCTCCAGTCGAGGATCGCTGCAACAAGTTCCGCTTTTGAGCCAAAGTGATAGTGAATTGAAGCAGAACTTACATCGGCTTCATTGGTGATATCGCGAATTGAAACTCCGTCAATACCGCGCTCGGCGAAGAGTTTTTCAGCAACCTGCATCAATCGAATCCGAGTGGTCTTACCAATTTCGGTTGTGGTAGCAGTCATCGACAATTCTCCCCTTCCCGCCCTGCTCGATAGGCGGACTGAGCAGCCGTTGCTAATCGCGCCACGTGATCAAGAGCTGCGCCTAATTCAGATTGATCGATCATGCCAGCCAGATCCGCGCCGCCAGCGGCCCTCAACATCTCGGGGAGCCGGGTCGCGATCCGCGCCAAGGCCCACTCAAGCATGTCGCCTTCGGCCGCAGCATCGAAGTCGATCACCTGATTCGTCACTTCTCCGCCGGGACCAATCTTATGAACGTAGTGATAGTGCGGTTCACCGTCGAAGACATCAAACCGAAGATATTCGTGACCATCGTCAGCGCCTGCAACGTGCAGTGACACCCCTTCATCGGAAAATCCACCCACCGGAGATTTCTCTCGCAATTCGGCAAGTTCTGCAGCATCTCGCGAATAGAGCGCCTCAAGATCCTCCGGGGATACATCCCGGTATTCGACACCGATGCGTACCGCTCCTGCATCGATCCACTTCGTGTTCGATTCATCGTGTGGTTGAGGCGCGATGTTGTACACCTTGCCGATCGGACGCTGTTCGGTCATTTACGGTTCCTCCTATCGTTCGTCGCGGAAGCGTTTTGATTTTGGTGATGTATGCAATTCAGTGTCTGAGTCAAGAGCTCCAGCAGCAACCACTTTGGCGTGAATCCTCACTCCGAAACGCTGGTTGAGCACTGCTTCAAGTTCCGACTGCTGGGAGCCGAACATCGCGGGATCTCTGTGACTGACAACTGCGATTTCCATCTCATCTCGATTCCCATCGCGCCAGACCCGGACAAAATAATCCGGATCGATGCCCTCTACAGCGCATGCAACCTCGCCGACTCCCTCCGGCCACAAATTGATTCCCCGCAGCTTCACCATGTTGTCACCGCGACCGGCGAACGGCCCCATTCGTCGCAACCAGGATCCACACTCACATTGTCCGCGGGGATGGAGAAAGGAGAGGTCCATGATGTTGTACCGGAACTGTGAACTCCCAGTTTTGTAGAGCTCGGTTACGACTACCGCTCCCAGTTCACCGTCAGGAAGTTCTTCACCAGTTTCGGTATCGACCACCTGAACTATGTAGGCATCTTCGAAAATGTGCAGGCCATCATGCGCTGGACATTCCACGGCTACCCACTGGACTTCGTGGAATCCATACGATTTGAAATACTCAACTCCGAACGTTTCCGAGAGCACCTCGGGATCACCGATGTTCGGCAGCGCCCGGAGCTTGAGGTCAACCTTCGGGTCATATCCCAAAGCGCGTGCTGCCTCCGCAATGCGCAGGAGGTAGTCACCCGTTGTGCAGATAGCCGACGCTCCGTATTCGATCGCCAGCTCGACTTGCCGTTCGGTGCTTGTCACATTGCCCGTACTCGTCGTGAGTACCACGCAATTGAGCCAACGAGCGAGTGCCTCATCAAACGAGAAGGCGCCGTTGTGGAGGCCGTAGGCCCAGGAGTTCAAGACCACGTCGCCAGGCCGGATCCCCTGCATATACAGCGCACGCGCGGTCAGAAGTGCACCGACATCCCGATCCCACTGCGTATAGAACGTCGGTCGCGACTTGCCCGTTGTTCCGCCTGACATGAAGACGCGCATAGGTTGGCGCGTGGCGTCTGATGGAACTACGCCCTGGTAATCGCCGAATGGAGGGTGATCATCGATACTTTTCCGAATGTCATCAACGGTGTACGTCGGAAATCTGGACAGATCTTTGATCGACCGCAGATCGTCAGGACCCACTCCTGCTTTCGCCCATCGATCGCGGAAAAACGGAACTTTCGACGCGCGGTGAACTTTCGCTTTGAGACGCTCTAACTGCACCGCCTCGATATCAGCCGGAGAGTCGAGGTAGGACGAATTGAAGTAGTCGGGGGCCGGCGCGTACATGCGCATTAACTCCTGATAGTCAACCGCCTCCCATGGCCGGACAAGGTTCTCAGTCATGGCGAGGACCCCACGAGAGCACTGCCTGGTCCGAGTCGCCGCCTTCGGATTCGATGTCTTCGAATCCGACCACCACCGAGAGACCGACCGAGAGGTCAACGCCATCGGCCGAACCAGCCCAGCCGCCGGGTAAAAGCAAGTCATCCTGCTCTGCAAGGCGGACCAGAACAACCGTCGATGGAAGTGGAAACGCGCCCCCAAACCCATGCCTGTTGACGATCCAACTCGCTATCGTTCCGTTACCGGAGAGTTCTTGCCATTCCCATGTCATGGAACCGCACGCCCCACAAATTGCTCGGGCGGGCCAGCGCCACACATTGCAATCCGAACAACGCGCGCAGACAAATTCATGCCGTGAAACCGCAGACCACCAAGCGACAGAATCTAGATCAGCAATCGGGATTGGGCGCTTGATGTTCACTTGTCCGCCCGAAGGATCAATGCTGACGAAGTTCCAGCCACGTATCCAGGTTGACCGGTGACGAGGGCGACTTCGGCCCCATCTGTCTGGCGCGGACCGGCATCGCCGCGAAGTTGGTCGACGGCTTCAGCCAGATGATTCAACCCGTGAACGTAACCCTCGGAAAGGTGACCTCCGTGAGTGTTCACAGGGAGTGAACCACCTAGCGACGTCGACCCCGCAGCAACCAGCGCAGCTCCTTCGCCCTTCGCCGCAAATCCGTAGTCCTCGAGTTGCAAGAGAACCAGTGGCGTGAAGGCGTCGTATAACTCAGCGACATCAATGTCGCTCGGGGACATCTCGGCGGCATCGAAAAGTCTCGGTGCAAGTTGAGCCGCACCGCTCGTCGATAGATCGTCGCGGCCATTCGAATACAGCGTATGGCCACCGCCACAGGCGGCACTGGATACGAGGACCGGGCGTTGGCGCAAAGTTCGCGCCCGTTCCGTTGAAGTGACCACGACGGCCACGGCTGCATCCGTTTCGAGACAGCAATCGAAAAGCCGGAAAGGTTCAACAATCATGCGTGATTCCAGATAGTCATCCATGGAAAGCGGGGCCTGCATCATCGCCCGCGGATTCAGCGTTGCGAATTCTCTTTGGCTAATCGCAACACGTCCCAGATCTTCCGCTGTCACGCCGTACTTGTCCATGTATGCACGCCCGTACATCGCAAACTGCTGCGGTGGCGTTGCCAACCAATACGGGCTCTGATACTGGAACTCGATCGAATCTGGAGCAGCGCGACCTGTTCCCCCCATGCGGAAACCCGAACGAGCATTGATCGACCGCCAACACACGATGCAATCGGCAACCCCGGCGGCAACTGCCTGGGCGGCGAGTCCTACAGTCCACGCCGACTGGCTGCCACCTCCAAAGAGATCCAGATGAAACCGAATGTCCTTGATTCCCAGGCTTTGGGCAACGATCGTTGCTTGCACTGAATCACCGACACGATGACACGCAACTCCGTCAACATCTGACGTCGCAAGTCCCGCGTCGTCAAGAGCCGCACGAATGGCTCGCAACGCGAGCGTGAGGGTGCTCACCCCGGAATTCTTGGAGTAATCCGTTCGGCCGATACCAGCAATCGCGGTCCGATCACGAAATGGATGAGTGCCGCTCATGAAAGATCGACCCAACCGGTCTTGATGCGAGTGTTCTCGAGCACGCTCTCGAGACCTGAGTCCTTCCCAAATCCCGAATTCCCGAATCCCCCGAATGGAAGCGCCCAGTGGATCCGCCGGTAGGCGTTGACCCAAACTGAGCCGACTTGGAGATCGCGAATCATCCGGTGACCTCGCTTCAGGTCACTTGTCCAGACACCCGCAGCGAGTCCGTACTTTGTGTCATTTGCGAGCGCCACGGCTTCTTCATCATCGGCAAACGACATGATGACTGCAACGGGGCCGAAGATCTCTTGCTGGCAGATCGACAGATCGTTCCCCGGAACGCGGAAGAGCGTGGGTTCGACCCAGTATCCGGAAGCCATCGACGAATCTGACGGGAAGATCTCGTCCGCACGGGATCGGCCGCCGAGGACGAGTTCAGCTCCGTCGGCCGGAGCGTTCTCGATAAAACCGCGCACCCGATCCAACTGCTCGGCCGAAACGATGGGGCCCATCGTTGTGGCCAGATCGGTGGGATCCCCTAGAACGACGCTGGACGCGGTCTCTGTTATTCGTCCAATCATCTCGTCAAGAATCGACTCGTGTACAAGAATCCGGGATCCAGCGACACATGTCTGACCCGCGCCTCCGGTAAAGATCGCTGCCGTGCTCACACCAACGCCAGCCGCATCGAGGTCGGCGTCTGCGAAAACGATGTTCGCCGACTTCCCTCCGAGTTCGAAGTGGAGAGGTCGAATCAATGACGACCCGCGATCTTGGATGATGCGGGCTGTTTCGGTAGAACCAGTGAACGTCAACCTGCCGATGGTGGAATCGCACACCAGGGCATCGCCAGCAACTTCCCCGAGTCCGGCGACCACGTTGACAACACCGCGCGGGAGGCCTGCAGATTCGAGCAGCGATGCCCACCGGAGTACCGAGCATGCCGCCTGTTCTGCGGCCTTTATGACCACAGTGTTCCCGGCCGCCAGTGCCGCTCCAACCTTCGACGACATCAGCGAAAGTGGTGCATTCCAAGGAATGATCACTGCAACCACGCCATAGGGTTCGCGTCTCGTGAAATTAAAACTATGCGGACCGACTTGGACGGTATCGCCATGCACTTTGTCGGCGGAGCCAGCGAAGAACTGAAACATTTGCTCGCATGCCGGGATATCGCCCATCAGCGTTTCGTTCAGAACACGCCCGTTGTCACGTGTCTCGATCTCGGCGAGCTCACGACCATTGACACGAATGATGTCAGCCACCGCTCGCAAATGAGCCGCCCTTTGCAAGGACGGAAGCGCCCACCACGCGGGAAACGAATTGGCGGCGGCTTGAACAGCAGCGGCGACATCGACAGCGTCACTTTGCGGGATGCGGGCCCACGCGACTCCCGTCGCTGGATTGATGCTCTCGATCCATCTCCCGGATGAAGCAGGACAAAGCTCCCCATCGATCAACTGCAGGAAATCGACGAGCTCGGTCGAGGCCATTGTCATCACCTATTGAAAGAGTTGACCGGCGTTGACGTCGAGTGTGGCGCCGGTGATACCGGACGACATGTCCGATGCAAAAAAGAGCACGGCACTTGCCACTTCATCCTCTGTCGCTATTCGACGTAGCGCCATCGACTGCACATGCCGCTCCAGCATCGACTCGTAAGAAATGCCCTCGTCGCGAGCCGTTGTTGCGATCCAATCCTCGAGAACCGAACTCCAGATCAATCCCGGTGCGACTGCATTCACCCGCACACCCGATGGCCCGAGTTCATCCGCTAGCGCCCAGCCGAGACGATGTGCAGCGGCCTTGCCTGCGGCGTAGTCACTTCGACCGCCGTAGGCGATTCGGCTCGACATCGACGTCAGATTCACTATCGATCCGCTACCGGCCGAAACCATGAGCGGCGCCACAAACCGCGACATCAGCAACGTCCCGTATGCAGCGACATCGATACAGTGCCGCCACAAGTCAAGGTATTCATCGTCCATTGCAAGGACGTTCTTACGATGAGTGGGCGGAAATGCCGCATTTACAAGCGCGTCGATCTTTCCGTACTCGTCGAAGGCACGTTCGGCCAAAACACGAACCTGATCTCTGTCGATCACGTCAGTCGCCACCGGCAATGCGCTGCGACCAAGTTTCCGCACCTCGACGGCGATTGCTTCAACAGTCGCAAGCGTGCGCGCAGCTAGTACGACGTGGGCGCCCTCGCGAGCGCAGCGCAGCGCAAGGGTCCGTCCGAGCCCTGGTCCGGCACCGCCAATGATGACAACCCGATCTTCGAGAAGCATGGCCTTAGATTCCGTAAACCCGCGCGGCATTACCTGCCAAAACGCTGTGTCGGTCCGCACTGCTCATGCCAACAGCGAGTCGCTCGATATACGACGCACTTTCGGGCCACAAGCAAACGCTATGCGGGTAGTCAGTCGAAAACATTGAGCAGGATGCAAGTTGCGGCCAGAACCCGTCGGCGATCATTTTGAAGCCAAGATCGTCATCGAGAACCGTTACAAAGAGATTTTCTCCGAGTAGCTCACTCGGCCGGCGATCGATGCGAACTCCGCCCGTTGCGCGGTAGTAGGGATTGTCGAAACACTGGTCCATCGTCTGGGCCCAGAACGGCAACCATGAACAGTTCACTTCACCTGCAACGATTTTCAGATCCGGATGTCGCTCAAAGACCCCGCCGTATGTCATGTAGGTGAACGGACGAGCTGCGCTGAAGAACCGGTACACGGTTCCACTGACCGTGACTTGTTGATTGACAAGCTCGTCCCAGTCGGACTCAGAAGGTTTCCCGCCGAAGGTGCGATGAAATGTCAGCGGAACGCCAGCATCGACTGCTGCCTGGTACAAGGGATCGAAATAACTGTCGTGATACGGGCGAGCAGGATTTCCTGGAATAAACGCTGCTTTCGCACCTTTTTCAAGGACTCGATCGAACTCAGCAATGCACACATCAATCCCATCGTCCACAGGAAGGAGGGGAAGACCGACGATTCGTCCAGGAGCCGCCGCAGCGAAATCGTCGAGGAGCCAATCGTTATAGGACCTTATGCATGCGATCGCCAGTTCTCGATCCGTTTCGACGTACATGTGAATCACATTTGCGGGATAAACAATGCTGACATCAATTCCGTCGCGATCCATGTCCGCCGCATGAGCCACACCATCGAAGTTGCCCGGAAGAATTTCATCAAAGCGAAGGCCACTGGCTTTCCCATTCGTCTGCCCAGCCATCGCCTCCACGCCCAATGTCCGCTTGGGCGGTTTGCCATCAAAGCTCCAGCCTTCCCCGCCATCGGCACCCGTCATCACTTTTGGAACCCGGTCTCGCAGTGATTTTGGAACTCGATCAAACACTGAAGGAGGCTCAGTCACATGGCAATCTGCCGATATCACTCGTTCAATCATGCTTGTGCTCCAGTCGCCAATGTCGCTGGTGCTTCAACGAACGTCTCTGGCAGATACGAGGGTGGGAACCGATAAAGATCGACTGCGTTGTCCCAAAGAATCTTGCGCTTCGATTCTTCGGAAATCTCACTTGGCAAGAGATCAAAGAAGTGATCAGTTGCGTGAGGGTATTTAGAATCAGGATGGGGAAAATCGGTTTCAAAAACAATGTGGTCATCGCCCAACCAGCGGATCACGTCCGCTACAAATGGATCATCACACTCTGTTGAGATCCAACAATTACGCCGAAAATAGTCAGTGGCGCTCATGGACAGGTCGGGGAACTCTTGAGCTCCTGCTAGTTCCAAGTGTTCATCGATGCGGTGCAGCCAAGACGGAAGCCAGCCGCAACCCGCTTCCATGTACGCGCAGCGCAGCTTAGGAAAGCGCTCGAAAACACCATTGACGATCATGGATAACGACGCGTACTGGGCCTCGTGCGCGTGCACCACGGTGTGCCATTCGGTGAAGCTGGTGAACCTGTCCGAGCCGGCTGTGGTTGCATTGAGACCCATGTACTCATGGGTTGCGAACGCACAGTCCAGTTCCTCGAGAAGTTCATACACCGGGTCGTAATAGCGGTCGCCAAGATTGCGATGGTTGAACTGATTCGGTCGTGCCCAGAAGCAACGAACACCCAATTCGTCATACGCGTACTGGATCTCCTCAACCGCTCGTCCGACGTCGTTTAACGGGACGGGGCCCGATGTCAGGACCTTTCCGCCCGAGATTTCGCGCATCTCCGCGCCCCAACGGTTGTAGGCACGGGCCATCGCCGCCTGCAGTTCCGGATCAATCCCATCGAGCCACATGTCATATTCGGGCCCATAAATGACCATGACATCGACACCCTCCACCTCGAGCGCCTTCGCCACACGATCTCCGGTGAATCCCTCGATCACCATGTCGCCGTATTGGGCGACCATGTCCTCGGTGGTCCAGTTGATCGCCTTCTGGAAGTTTCCGTAGACGCTCGTCGGATGCTGAGACCAGCGACCATCGACCGTGACCGGGTTGTAGTGATCGAAACCGGGAGGTGCCTTGCGGCCGATTCGGTCACGGTATTTCTGGTCTAGATACCGCGGCCAGAGATCCGCAGGATAGATGACATGTGCGTCAGCATCGAAGATCTTGAATCCACGTTTCATCGTGCCCCCCGGCAGAATAAGCATCACATTTTGCGAGCTAATTGAGGGTAAATGAAACGATCGTTTGTGTCAAGCGTTTCATTTACTCCCAACTCAAGTTTCCCCTCGGTGGCGCGACGGATTCTCCCTTGCGTGGCCCACAGGAGCCTCAGCAAGATCGACGTATCAGCACGATTGGCCGCAGCGACGAGGTCAGCTGCTGCAAGAAAGACCCGTCAAATGTCCCAAGGGGTCAGATCGATGCCGAGTTCCTGAAGACGACCAATCAACCTTTCCGGACTCATCGACTGGCTCGGCCAGTGATAATCCCAACCCCGCGTGCCCACTGCGGGCTCCACGTAGGCGTGCACCTGATCCATCGTGAAATAAATGCCGCGTCGACCAATCTGCCGCTCATAGCGTTCTCAGTGTTCGCGGTCGAGCACAAAGTTGGTGTGGTCGCACATCGACTTCATGTCGTCATGCACCCAGTCCCACACTTGAGCCGCTACGTGCACGAGCGGTTCAATCGGCTCGTACCGAGTGACTTCGAATTCCCGTGACCAGAACGTGATCGGTTCGAGACAACACGCGCAATACGACTCCAGCCTCACCTCTTTGCCAGCAAAGTGGGGCATCTTCGAAACAGCAACCGCTTCGTGGGCGCAACCGAT
>WLMU01000035.1 GCA_009700115.1 Actinomycetota bacterium | reverse complement strand
GTCGTCCGCTCCAATTGAAAGAACCCGGCCTTAGGGCCGGGTTCTTTCAATTGGGACTGGAAGTGGGGCCGAGAACCGTCGGTCTGCCGGTCTCCTGATAACAGTCCGTGACATATGGCCTACCCGGGAGGAACCCCAAGGGGCCCTTGGGATCGCCTGTCCAAATATGACAGTTTCATGACGAATAGGTTGCGGTTTGTAATAGGACCATGTGAGACTTGACCCCTCATGTCGACCCCCCGACGACCGTTCCGCTTCGTTCTTCGCCTTCGCACGCTGGCTGTGCTGCTCGGCTTTGCTGTTCTCGCTGGCCTTGTCGTGCCGCCCGTAGGCGCCGATCAGCTTTCCGATAAGCGAGCCGAAGCCGCCAAGATCGCTGCCCGTCTGAACCAACTCGACGGCGCCATGATGGACGTCAACGCCCGATTCGAGGCCGCCAACTTCAAACTTCATCAGGCCGAGGCCGCCGTGGCTGAAGCGAAGCGCATGGCCACCATCACTAAGGCCGAGATGGAAAAGCGGGCCGGCGAACTTCGTGGGTACGCCGTCAAGGCCTACAAGGGTGGAACCGAAGGAGCAGCGGCCGATGCCTTGCTCACCGACGACGCGTCGAGCGGGGCTATCTCCAAGACCTACATGTCCTCGTTGTCAGGCAATCGCCAGGACTACGTCGATGCGCTGAACGCAGCCCGTAATCAAGCAGAAGAAGATGCGACACGCCTCGCAAAAGCCGAAGCTGAGGCCAAGTCCAGCGCCGACGAAATCGAAACTGCCCGGAATCAGGCTCAGGCGCAGCGCAATGAACAGGCCGCATTGAACGCCAAGGCTCAGGGTGAAGTTGCGGAACTTGTTCGTAAAGAACAAGAAGCCATTCGTGCTGCGGCCGCTGCCGTGGCTGCTGCTCGTCGGGCGGCAAACGTAGGCACCTCCGGTTCTCGTTCGGTGAGCCAAATCCCGGTGAATGTGCCCGCGGCCAATGGCTCGATTGCGAACGCTGCAATCCGTGCTGGTCTGACCAAAATCGGCAGCCCCTATGTGTGGGCGGCCGCTGGTCCGAGTGCCTTCGATTGTTCAGGGTTCACGCAGTGGGCCTTCGGTCAAGCCGGAGTCAGCCTTTCTCACTTCAGTGGTGCGCAATATGCCATGACAACGCGGATCTCGGCCGCGCAACTTCAGCCTGGCGATCTCGTGTTCTGGGGTGGTGGCGGCTCTGCCCACGTAGCTATTTATATGGGCAGTAATCAGATTCTTCATGCGTTCGGATCTTCGGTGGCGGTTAGCGAACTCGACGGCTGGTGGATGACCCCTTCGGGTTACGGCCGTCTGAATCTCTGAATCTCTGAGCCAGAGCGCATTCGGTGGGTACGGTTGAGATCCGTGGACCCGTTTGGAATGCAACTGGCGCAGTTTGGTGCGTCGACCGCTGTCATTGATGGCGACGGTGCGCAGTCCTATTCCGATCTCGATGGTGCTGCTACTGCTGTTGCCGCTGCACTCATCCAAGCAGGAGTGACATCGGGTTCTGTCGTTGCAACCGTTTGTCCTGCTGGCCGATGGTGGTTGGCTGGATCGTTCGGTGTGTGGCGAGCAGGTGGCGTGTTGTTGCCCCTCGAAGCCTCGCATCCTCCCGCCGACCTCCGTCACCCCATTACGGACTCGGCAGTTACTCATGTGCTGTGCACGCCGGCGACGAACGGTCTTGCGCAGGAACTCTCTGCGTTTACCGGAGCGACGGTTATCGACGTTCGTGAAGCGGTTGCACTGTCGCTCGCCGCTGAACTTCCATCAGTTGTTTCAGATGCCGATGCAATGATCATCTACACCAGCGGCACCACTGGCCTTCCGAAAGGCGTGGTGCACACGCATCGTTCGCTCGCCGCGCAGTGTGCAGCAATGGTCGAGTCGTGGAGGTGGAGCCCAACTGATCGCATCGTTTGCGTGCTCCCACTTCATCATGTGCATGGTCTAGTGAATGTCACGTTCACGCCGCTCTCAATTGGTGCAACGGTTGAAACTCCCGGTGGTTTCGATGCGCTCGCGACCTGGGAACGACTCGCTTCCGGCGAGGTCACGGTGTTCATGGCCGTCCCCACGGTCTATTCCCGTCTTGTTCTGGCCTGGCTCGACGCCGATGATGCGACCAAGTCTCGTTTGTCGGCCGGTGCTGCGACGTTGAGATTGATGGTCTCAGGTTCGGCAGCGTTGCCAGTGTCGACGCTTGAGCAATGGCGTGACATCAGCGGGCACGTTCTGCTCGAGCGTTACGGAATGACCGAACTCGGAATGGCATTGGGGAACAACTTTGATCGGCGAGTTCCCGGTCATGTCGGCTGGCCATTTCCGGGAGTCGAAATTCGAATCCTCGACGAGTCTGGAACTGACGTTGCTGATGGCGAGAGTGGGGAACTGCTCGTGCGTGGTGACCAAGTGTTCAGTCGCTATTTGAATCGACCAGATGCCACCGCCGAATCATTTATTGATGGGTGGTTCCGCACGGGCGACGTTGCGCAACTCACACCCGATGGCTATCGCCTACTTGGGCGCGCGTCGGTGGACATCATTAAATCTGGGGGAGAAAAAGTCTCTGCCCTCGATATCGAAGAAGTGTTCCGCACACACCCGGCCGTGGCCGATTGTGCCGTTGTTGGTTTGCCTGACGACGAGTGGGGCGAGCGCGTCGCCATGGCGTGGGTCGCCGATGACGCGGAGCGTCCCACCGATGCCGAATTTCGCTCGTGGGGTAAGGAACGGTTAGCGCCGGCCAAGGTTCCCTTTCGTTATCTAGTGGTCGACACGTTGCCGCGTAACCCGATGGGCAAGGTCACCAAAGTCGCTGTTCGAGAACTGTTTACCTAGCGAGTTCAGCGGAGTTCGCTCTGGGTGGCACGATGTAGTTCATGCAGCGGCCTGGAAGCTCCGGGCGCTGAGGGGGACATCGTGCTCGAAATTTCCGACGTCGATCGCATTCGGACCATCACGCTCAACCGACCCGACGCGCTCAATGCGTTCAACGAAGCGCTCTATGACGCGACCACCGATGCCCTTCTCGATGCAGCCGATGACAACGCTGTTGCTGTTGTCATCATCACGGGAACCGGGCGTTCGTTCTCGGCCGGAACCGATGTTGTTGAAATGGCGATGCGCAACACCGGTGGTGTTGAGAATGGTCGTCATGGTTTCCCAGGACTCGTTGACAATCTCGTCGATTTTCCAAAACCGTTGATCTGCGCAGTAAACGGAATGGCGCTTGGAATCGGTGCAACGATGCTCGCGCTTTCTGACCTTGTGTTCATGTCCACCGAAGCGCGTGTTCGTTGCCCATTCACTGCGCTTGCGGTAGCGCCGGAAGCGGCAAGTAGTTACACGTTCCCCGCAATGATTGGTCGCCACAACGCAACATGGGCGCTCATGAGTTCCGAGTGGTTGTCGGCGCAGGAATGTCTTGAGATGGGCATCACATGGAAAGTGTGTGAACCCGATGTGCTGATGGAAGAAACGATGAAGCACGCGCGTGTTCTTGCATCGAAATCAATTTCCTCGTTGGTCGAGTCGAAGAAAACGATCATGGCCGCGATCAAACCTCAGATTGATGCCGCACGCGAACGTGAGAATGCAGCGTTTGCTTATCTGATGGGGCGCCCCGCAAACATGGAAGCGATGGTCGCGTTGGCTGAGCGTCGTCAACCCGACTTCGCCGCTATCGATCTGGTTGATTTCGCGCCAAATTTCTGAACTTCGAAACTCTTTCGAACTTCTTCCGCAATTCTCACCTTCATTTCGGGGGCTCCTTACCCGTGGCGTTGATGCTGTGTTTGTCCCCAACGGACACCTCACACCAACACCCCCCCAACACCCCCCCCAACACTGAATCAAGGAGCCCCACTATGAACAAGAAACTCGTTTCGATCAGCCTCGGTGCCGGCCTCGTCGTCGGATCCGCCGCCGGCCTCATTGCTGTCCCGGCAATCTCCGGTGCCCAGACGACCAACACCACCGCAGCAACCGCCCCCGCCAATCGCCCTGATCCGTCAGTGCGTCTCAACGAAACCCTCAAGCCCCTCGTTGACGCTGGCACCATCACGCAGGCTCAGGCTGATGCTGTGGTTGCTGCACTCAAGGAAGCTGGCCCCAAGGGCGCCAAGGGTGGCCCTGGCCTCGACGTGGCCGCTCAGGCCCTCGGTATGACCACCGATGAGCTGCACACCGCACTCGACGGCGGCCAGACACTCGCTCAGGTTGCGTCTGACAAGGGCGTCAACGTGCAGGTGGTTATCGACGCCCTCGTTGCATCGGCAACCAATCACATCAATGAGGAAGTCACCTCAGGTGAAATCACTCAGGCCCAGGCCGATACGAAGCTTGCTGATCTCACGCAACATGTGACTGATCGAGTGAACAACCCTCGTCCCGAAGGTGGCCCCCGTGGCGATCACGGCCCGAAGGGTGGACCGGCTGGTCAGAAGCCCACCGCTCCGGCAACGAACTGAGCTCCCCGCAACATCCGCTCGTCTCTGACTCCGCCCCCCGAATGAGACGAGTATGCAAAGAAGGCCCGGCCAATCGGCCGGGCCTTCTTTCTGGAGGCGGCGCCCAGAGTCGAACTGGGGTACGGGCCTTTGCAGGGCCCTGCCTAAGCCACTCGGCCACGCCGCCATCGGCAAATCACTCTAGCCGCCGGCAGGCAACGGCAAATAGGCCTCGATGGGAGCAATCGTGAGGCCCTGAAGGGCGCATTGCACTAAGAGGGCCTGAATGTTGTCGTACAGGTCATTGCGAAAATGGGAGAGGATGATGTCGCCGGGCTGTAGTTGGTTGCCCTGTTGATATTGGATGCGACCGTCATTCAAGGCCGCATGCCAAAACAACACAGCGTTGATGCCGCAACTACCTGCGGCAGTTTGTGTTGCGCCATTACTCACGCCGAATGGGGCGCGGAACAAGTGACCTGGAACGGACATGTGTTGACCGATGATGTCTCTCATGCCACAGATTTCGTTGCGCTGCGACGCGGCATTGAGTCTTGTGAGCTGCGTATGAGACTTGGTATGAGAGTTGATCGTGCCGCCCGAAGCAATGACGCTGAAGAAATAGTCGGGATCGGTGAGAAACGGACCTTGGTTCAAAAACAGCGTGGCGGGCACCTTGAACTGGGCGAGCAATTCAGGAACTCGTGGGTCGCGAATATTTCCGTCGTCAATGGTGAGGAAGACGACCGGGTCGGTCGTGGTAATCGTGGAGAGAACTGGAACTGCGCCAGCAGCGGGAAGGGGGACGACCGGCCCTTTCGGCCAGGCCGCTCTGGTGGTGGTTGTCGTGGGAGGCAACGTCGTCGGGGGAAGTGTTGTTGTCTCGGCGACCGTGATTGCGGTGTTCTGGCCGGCCGATTGTGAGGCTTCGGCGCCTTCAATCTCGGTGCGGCCGCAGGCGGTAATGAGCGATGCGCCAAGCAGCAGCGTCGTGAGGCCAGCGAAAGCAGCAACCGCAGCTCGGATTCGGTTCGAACGTCGCTGGCGATACATGAGTTGATAATGCTATTGCCCGGGCTGGCTTGAGGGAAGGGGTGAGGCGTGCTGCTAGGGTTCGGGGCCTTGTAAGGACCCGTAGCTCAGTTGGCTAGAGCACTTCCTCGACACGGAAGGGGTCGCTGGTTCGAGTCCAGTCGGGTCCACTCTCAAGCACTTCGGCCGCCGTCAGGCGGCCGTTGTCGCTTCAGGCCAAAGGCAGTTGTACGCAACGCAGGGGGAAGCACCATGATCACGCCATTCGACGATTTCCCGATCCATCAGACCGGGGACCCGATCGTCCAGACCGTCAGCGCCGATCCGAATCACTACGACCGTTACTTCTTTAACGGCTGTGATCGTGATGGCGCTTTTTTCATTGGCGGCGCCATGGGGCACTACCCGAATCGCGGCGTGATTGACGCCGCGTTCAGTGTCGTTGTCGATGGCGTTGAGCATTCGATCTTCGCCTCTGGCGCAATGCCGCTCGGTCGCGAAACCACGATTGGCCCAATCTCCATCTCGGTTCCTGAACCACTGCGCGAAATCCGATTCACCGTGGCTCCTAACGACGAAAACATTTCCTGTGACTTGTTGTTCCGTGCTCGCACCGCAGCGATTGAAGAGCCGAAGCAAACCATTGTTCGTAACAACGTCAAGATCATGGACTACACGCGTCTGACGCAGTGGGGAACATGGGAAGGCACGATCAACGTCAAGGGCCAGATCATTGACGTGAAGGCCGAATCAACGTTCGGTGTTCGCGATCGTTCGTGGGGCGTTCGTGGTGTTGGTGTTCAAACACCAACCAACTTCACGCCTGGTGAAATGCAGATTTTCTGGTTGTGGGCCCCGTTGCACTTCGACGACATGTGCACCCACCTTGCAATGTTCGAACGCGCCGACGGCACTCGTTGGATGGAATCGGCACTTGTTGTTCCAGTGCTTGATTCACCCGATGCGCCCACATGGGGAGCTGACATCGTCGAACCTGAAGAGGTCGGCAACATTCGTTACGAACTCCAATGGCAAAAGGGTCGACGCGAAATGGAATCGGCGGCCATCGAAGTCAGCCATGCCGATGGCACCGTCGATCGCATCGAATTCGAACCTCTCTACACATTCCGTATGCGCGGTATCGGCTACAGCCACCCGCATTGGTCGCATGGTTCCTTGCACGGAACCCTTGAAGTCGGCAGCGAGTCCATTCCGCTTGGCGAGTTCAACCCGCAGGACCCATCGTGTATCCATATCCAGACCCTGTGCAAGGTTCGTATGGGTGATCGGGTTGGCGTTGGCGTGCTCGAGCAGCTGTCATTCGGCCCCCACGAGCCCACAGGCCTCACTGGGATGGTCGATGGTTGGAATCCGGCCTGACCACTGATGTGGTCACTGCTTCGACGTAATTCTGCATTCCGAAAACTTTTCACCGCGCAGGTGATCAGTTATGGCGGTGATTGGTTTGCCGCGGTTGCCGCTATTGGGCTTCTCCTCGAATTCACCGGATCAGATTTTCTTGCATCCGCATTTTGGGTTGCCCAAACGCTTCCAACATTCATCATGGGACCGATCGCTGGTCCCGTGGCCGATCGGTTCGATCGCCGCAAGATTTTGATCATCGCCTCGTTCGCGCAGGCGATTATGGCGCTGACGTTCCTCCTCGCTGGGCACGGTGCGCCGTGGATCGTCTTTGTTGCCCAAGGTGGGGTCGCAGCATTGGGGTCGTTCTTTGGTCCTGCGGCGCAGGCCGGTGTCCCGAACATCGTGGAAGAAAAGGATCTGGCCACTGCGACCTCAATGATGGCGGCGACATGGGGAGCGATGCTCGCAGTGGGTGCAGCGCTTGGTGCACTGTTCACGGTCGCGTTTGGTCGCAATGCTGCCTTCATTGCTGATTCGGCGAGTTTTGTCATTGCGGCACTTCTCATTCTGAGTATTCGCGAATCACTTCAAGCTTCGGGAACATCGCGGGTCTACACCGAGCGGATGCATCCGATTCGTGACACTCGTGAGGCTCTCTCACACGCTCGTAGTCACCCAGCGATCATGGCGTTGATCGGATCGCATATTGGATTCGGTTTCGGCGCTGGGGTTGTGGGCATGTTGGCCGTGCTGGCAACAGTGAAATTTCATGGAAGCGACGGAGCTATCGGTCTATTGCTCGCTGGTCGAGGGGTCGGCGTCGTCCTCGGTCCGCTCCTCATCACCCGCCTTGTCGCTCGCGGTATTCATGGAGTGCTGCTGGCGTGTGGCTTCGCGGCAATTGGTTACGGAACGATGTACCTCGGCGTCGCTATCGCACCGTGGTTGGTGCTTGCTGCGATTGGTGTGATGCTGGCCCACCTCGGTGGCGGCGCGCAGTGGGCGCTCACCATTTATGGCCTGCAATTGCTGACACCCGATGAACTGCGAGGTCGGATCTTTGCTGCAGATGCTGCACTCGTGACGTTGGCGATGAGCCTGTCACTGGTGTTCTCGGGGCTTATGAGCGGCGTGATCGGTCCATCGGCAACGATCGCCATCATTGGCGGTGGAAGCCTTCTGTGGGGCATCGTGTTCTTGTTCCTGACTCGGGTACTTCGAGCAGAGGCTGAAACTGAAGCACTCGCCGTTCATCCGTTAGCAGTCGAAACCGAACTGACCTGATGTTCAGAGCGGTGCTCTAGGCCGGAACAGCTCTAGGCCGGAACAACAGTGACAGGAATGCCATTCAGGACTGCATTGCCCGATAACGGATCGAGAAGTTCCGGATCGGTGAGCAGATTCGAGTTCACGCCTGGTCGTCTCGATGCGACCTTAGAAACAGTGCCGGCCATATCGTGGCCCCAGCCATGCGGAAGGCTCACCACGCCAACGGGAACTTCGTCGGTGACCTCGATGGGTGCAGTGACCGAACCAACTCGAGAGGCAATGACCGCGTCGGAACCGTCGACGAGGGAAAGTCGTGCGGCATCGTTCGGATGAACAAGAAGGGTGCAGCGAACCTTGCCCTTCACAAGAGCATCAACGTTATGCATCCACGAGTTGTTGGACTGCAAATGGCGTCGGCTTATGAGCACCAGTCCGTCTGTATCGATTGGTGTTGTGAGAGTGGAAGCGAGGCGAGCTAACTCGTCGACAATGATTTGCGGCGCAAGTTCAATGGTGCCTGATTCAGTGCGTAACGCGTCAGGCAATCGGGGTTGCAGCGCTCCGAGGTCGATTCCGTGCGGGTTCTGTTCGAACACGTCGAGCGAAAGCCCATCGGTAACCGCACCAAACCAGTCGCCGCTCGATCCGGTGCGGATCATGACGTCGAGAATGTGATCGATTGAGGTGCGCGATGGATTGGCTTTCACGATGGCGCGTAGTTCATCGACAGAACGGTCGGCAATGGGGGAGTCGGTGGAATCGATTGCTGACTGCAGCGCGCCGTCGAGCAACATCGAATCGATGATCGCGGGGTCATTCCCGGCGTCGGGACCGGTGAAAATGAGTGAGAGTCGACCAAGAATTTCGTGTTCTTGTAAACAATCGGTCTCGAACATGGGCGGTGCCCATTGCGCGAAATTGCGCACGGCCAGCCCGATAAATGCCATTTGATATTCACTGCGCTCAAGGGCAGTGGGCGGGGGAAGGATGACATTCGCGTGGCGGGTGGTTTCGTTCAGATACGGGTCGACACTGACCATGAATTCCAATTCCCGCATTGCCGCGTCGAGTGCTGCCGAATGCGGGGTGGAGAGAACAGGGTTTCCGCCCACGGTGACCATCGCGCGGATCTGACCATCGCCGGGGGTGGTGATTTCCTCGGCCAAACCGGCAACTGGGTACTCGCTGCGCACTTCGGGATAGTTGCGCACACGACTGTGGCGGCGGCCAATGCGGAATCCGCGCCCGCGGCCTTTTCCTCGACCGCTTTCATGTGGCGTGAGCGGGAACATCGCGCCGCCAGGAGAATCAAGATTTCCCGTTACGAGGTTGAGGGCATCGACGGCCCATGCGGCAAGAGTTCCGAAGCCGACGGTTTGGGTACCGATGCGTCCGTACACAACGGCAGTAGTTGCGGCGGCGAGTTCGCGGGCCATGCGGGCAATGGTGTCGGCATCGATTCCAATGCGTTCGGCAACTGCACTCGGCGCGAACGGCTCAACGGCGTCGGCGATCTCGCGCAGGCCACTGGTCATACCCGGTGCTCGGCCAGCATCGATGAGATCTTCGGCGAATAACACGTGCAACATCGCACATAACAACAGTGCATCGCCGCCCGGACGAATCGAATGCCATTCGTCGGCATTTGCTGCGGTCTTGGTGCAGCGAGGATCGACAACCACGATCTTTCCGCCGCGTTCACGAATTGCTTTCATGCGGCCGGGCCAATCGGGTGCAGTGGCCAGCGAACCATTTGATTCGTAGGGGTTCGCCCCAAGGATGAGGAGATGATCGGTGCGGTCGATGTCGGGCACGGCAATCAGGATCGGATTTCCAAACATCAGACCACTGGAAACGTGCTTGGGCATCTGATCGACAGTCGACGCGGAATACATCTGCGGACTGGCCATTGCCTGGATGAGCACGCGGTTGTAAATGACGGTGCCAAGCGAATGGACACTTGGATTCCCGAAGTATGCGGCCACGGAATGTCGGCCGTGCCGGTCGATGACGCCTTGGATGCCATCGGCGACGACGGCAAAGGCATCGTCCCACGACACTTCTTCCCATGTGGCAGTTTCTGGGTCTTCGCCGTGTCGCACAATGGGTGCGCGCAAGCGGTCAGGGTCAGTGTGCAACTTATGAAGCACCGATCCCTTTGGACAGATGAAACCCTTCGAGAAGGTGTTGTCGCGGTCGCCACGGACACGAAGAACAGCGCCATCACGAACGGTCAACTCAAGACCGCAGGTCGCTTCGCAAAGCGGGCAGGTGCGGTAGTGCGTTGTGTCCGAAGTCATGACACAAGCGTAGGCTGCGGCGATGAAAGCTGTCGTTCTTACTGCTTATGGCGATCTCGATGTCCTCACGATCACCGACATCTCTGATCCTGTGCCTGGTCCAGAGGAAGTACTCGTTGACATCGTGGCCACGGCATTGAATCGCGCCGACCTTCTTCAGCGTCGAGGCCTGTATCCCAGTCCACCATTGGCCGGATTCGTGCCGCCCGCTCCGGAGATTCCTGGCATGGAGTTTTCCGGCCGTGTTGCTGCACTCGGCGAGCGAGTCACGTCATGGTCAGTGGGTGACGAGGTCATGGGCATTGTTGGGGGCGGTTCCTACTCCGAACGACTTGTCATTCACGAACATCAACTCATGCGCATCCCGACCACAGTGTCGGTCGAGGATGCCGCGGCGATTCCCGAGGTATGGATCACCGCATTCGATGCGCTCGTGGCGCAAGGTGGGCTGACTTCTGGTCGGACTGCGCTTGTGCACGCTGGTGCGTCGGGTGTCGGAACTGCGGCCATTCAAATCTGCAAAGCACTCGGTGCGCGCGTGATCGTTACCGCATCGGCGGGAAAGCTTGCTGCATGTCGTGAACTTGGTGCTGATCTTGCAGTCGATTACGCGTCCGGAGATTTCGTTGCTGAGTGCGTATCATTCACAAACGGTGTTGGTATTGATGTTGTCCTCGACGTAATTGGTGGGGACTACGTCGACAAAAATATCGCTGCGATTCGCGTTGGTGGCCGCATTGTCCAGGTGGGCACCATGGGTGGTGGCCGCACCGAAGTGAGCATCGGCATGCTGTTGCCAAAACGTGCCAGTTTGATCGGCACGGTGCTTCGGGCTCGACCCCTCGCCGAGAAGATCGCTATTACGCAGCGATTCTCGAAAGAGATACTGCCGCTGTTCGACTCCGGCCTCGTGAAACCGGTGATTGATTCGCGCTACGCGCTCTCGGCAATTGCTGAAGCACACGCGTACATGGAAACCAACGCGAACGTTGGCAAGATTCTGATCGACGTGTAATCGCTGGGTGTACTTAGCGCTGTGCGATCGGGACGTAGTCGCGAACGCCGGAGCCCGTGTAGAGCTGACGGGGGCGTGCGATACGGGAGTTCTGATCGAGCATTTCGCTCCAGTGGGCAAGCCAACCCGACATGCGGGGAATAGCGAACAACACCGTGTACATCTCGATCGGGAAGCCCATGGCTTGGTAAATGAGGCCCGAGTAGAAGTCGACGTTCGGGTAGAGCTTGCGGCTCACGAAGTAATCGTCGGCGAGAGCTGTTTCTTCAAGCTTGAGGGCAATGTCGAGAAGTTCGTTCTTGCCGGTGACCTCGAACACGTCGTAGGCAATCTTCTTGATGATCTTGGCTCGCGGGTCGTAGTTCTTGTACACGCGGTGGCCGAAACCTTGAAGCACCATTTTGCCTTCGCGAACGTCTTTTACGTAAGCGTCGACGTTGTCGAGCGAACCAATGGAGTTGAGCATGCGAAGCACTGCTTCGTTGGCGCCGCCATGGCGAGGGCCGTACAGGGCAGCGGCAGCAGCAGCCGAGGATGAATACGGATCGGCATGGGCAGAACCGACAACACGCATGGCCGTGGTCGAGCAGTTCTGCTCGTGGTCGGCGTGAAGGATGAACAGCACATCGAGGGCCTTGGCCAGAACCGGGTTGGGTTCGTAGTTGGGCTCGGCGACGCGCCACATCATTGAGAGGAAGTTCGAGGTGAAGTCGAGGCTGTTATCTGGATAGACAAACGGCATGCCAACGCTGTGGCGATGAGCGCCGGCAGCAATGGTGGGCATTTTGGCGATCAGGCGAATGATCTGCTTCTGGCGACTTTCGAGATCGAAGATGTTCTTCGCATCGGGGTAGAAGGTGGAAAGTGCGGCAAGGGTTGAAACGAGAATGCCCATGGGGTGAGCGTCGTGGTGGAAGCCCTCCATGAAGCGCTTGCGCACGTTTTCGTGAATGAACGTGTGGTACGTGATCTCGTGTGTCCACTCGGCCATTTCGGTCTCGGTGGGTAGCTGCCCATTGAGAAGAAGGTAGGCAACTTCGAGATAGGTCGACTGTTCGGCTAACTGCTCAATGGGGTAGCCGCGATAGCGCAGGATTCCGTTTTCGCCGTCGAGTTCAGTGATGGAACTCTCGGCCGCAGCGGTTGTAGAGAACGACGGGTCGTAAAACCAGGTCCCTGGCATCAGCTTCGACCATGCCGCTGAGTCAACGCCGCCATTGACGATCGGAACTTCAACCGATTCGCCAGTGCGGTTGTCGGTGATGGTCACACTCTCGGCCACTCGTCGAACTCCTGTATTTCGTCGTCTTTTCGGATCCCCTGCAGTGGCAGCCTAGTGGCCCCAGAGCGAGTCTCGGTCGGTCGGGCGTGAACGATTTGTAAACAGCACCTGGCCGAACGCCAAAGCATCGACGTCTGCCGACGTCAGAGGGGAGTGTTGTCGTGCGAACGGGGCTGGAGGCGTTCTCGCTTGTGCTCGAGAGCAGCGAGAGCGGCGGCAATCTCCGTGCGAGTGTCGGCCGGGTCGATGACGGCATCGATAAATCCGCGATCGGCAGCGATATAGGGGTTGAGGAGGCGCGCTTCGTAGGCGTCTTCGAGCGCTTGACGGTCGTCGTCGGCGATACCGCGATTGAGGATCTCCACCGCGCCCTTGGCTCCCATAACTGCGATTTCTGCCGATGGCCACGCAAGCGCGAGGTCATTTCCCATGCGCTTCGAATCCATGACGATGTAGGCGCCGCCGTAACTCTTGCGCAGCGTGACATTGATTCGCGGAACGGTGGCGCGGGCATAGGCAAAAGCCATTTGTGCGCCGTGGCGGATCATTCCTCGCCATTCGAGATCTTTGCCCGGGTAGAAACCAGGCGTATCAACAAGAGTGATGAGTGGGATATTGAACGCATCGCAGAATGAAACGAAACGAGCGCCCTTTTGTGACGCCGGAATATCGAGCGTGCCGGCGAGCGCGCAGGGTTGGTTGGCAACAACGCCAACTGGTCGTCCGCCGATTGAGGCGAACGCCGTCACAAGGTTCGCCGCCCATGCCGCGCGCAACTCGAAAAGTTCTCCGTCGTCGGCGATAGCTCTGATCACGGTGCGAATGTCGTACGAGCCAGTGGCGGTTGCGGGAATGATGGTGCCGGCCTCGGGGGTCAATCGATCGACGGGATCATTGGTGACTAAGCGAGGTGGAAGTTCATCGTTATGGCCGGGCAAATAGTCGAACAGGTTCGTGACCCAGTCCATCGCCGCAGCTGCATCGGCAACAACTGCGGAAGCAACGCCGGTGGTTCGACTGTGGGCACCGGCGCCTCCGAGGTCCATCTTGTCGATAGGAACACCGGTGAATTGGCGCACCATGTGGGGACCGCTCACAAACGCGTACGCGTCTTCGGTCATCACCACATGATCGGCAAGGCCAAGAAGTAGCGCTGGTCCCGATACCGCTGGCCCGGAAACGGCCATCACCGTTGGGACAATTCCAGAACAGGAACTCAACGCTTTCGCGGCCTGACCCCAACCATGTAACGCGGCGAGGCCTTCACTGATGTCAGCGCCAGTGGAGGAAAGTTCAACAACAACGGGGAGTCGTTCCGCTAACGCAACGTGTGCAGCATTGGCAATGCTTTCGCCGTCACGTGGTGAAAGTGCGCCGCCTTTGCCGTCTTCGCTTGTATCGCCACCAATGCGCACGCGAACGATGGGGCGAGGCCCGCTCATCGTTTCCAGAACGTCAATGTCGGCGTGGACGACGCCAGGGACCTTTGCTCGGAGATTGACTGCTCGTCCGGTGCTGGACGCGAACCTTCCACTGTTTGGGGCGGAGGTGGCGGGAGGTGTCATCAACCAGAGGGTGTCGCGGAGGCAATGGCCGGGTGAATGCCCGGACGGCGGTCGCCCTGGGCGGCGACGACGTCTCGGAGGACATCGGCGACCACTCGGGCTGGGGCCGAGAGTAACGCCTGTCGACGGGTAGCGAGTCCTACTGCTCGGCCGGGAAGTCCTTCGACCGGAGCGGTATGCCAACCAAGGTCCGATCGTGTGGACACCGCGCTGGCGGGAAGAATCGCCGCGCCGAACCCTTCAAAGGCCAGTGAGGCCATAAGTCGAGTGCCGTCCACCTCGGCCTTCACTGCCAAGACGTAGCCACGTTCGGCAAACAACGCATCGAGTTGGTCGCGGAACGGACGGCCAGGCGGTTCGACGATCAGATTCACGCCATTGAGATCGGCAAGTGTGATGCGGTCACGTCCGAATAACGGATGGCCGACCGGAGTAGCAAGAATGCGGTCCTCAGTGAAAAGTGAGGTCGAGACGACTCCCGGATCGTTGGTGGGTGTCGTGAGGACGGCGAAATCAATTGCGCCGGTGTCGAGTTTGAGCAGAAGCGAGGCCGTGGTGGCATCGTGAACCTCAACCCGGACCAGCGGGTGCCTTGTTGCTGTCGTCTCGATGAGCAACGGGGCGAGCCAGCGGGCAGTGGTTCCGATGATGCCAATGCGAGCAGTGCCGGACACCTCAGACCTGACCGAGTGCACGTCGGCGCTGAGGGCACTGAGTTCCGCGTAGATCCGCCGGGCTCGTTCCACCACAACAGTTCCCTCGGCGGTCGGGAGGCCGGTGGAGCGATCGATGAGGGTCGCTCCGAGTTCTTTCTCAAGCCGTGAGATATGGGCAGAAACGTTGGATTGCACGGTGTGGAGCGATCGAGCAGCAGCGGTAAAGCCACCGTGATCGACCACGGCGAGCAGAGTGGAGAGCTGGCGGAGGTCCATCACAAATAATGATGGCATAAATCACCATAAACAGTTGGACCGATGGGTAACATAGGAGCACACTGTTCTTAGAAAGTGTCGGACTCAAGAAGCGGATCCCCCTCTGCAGAGTCCGTAGATGGTGTTGAGACTGTCCCCCCGGTTTCCACCTCCGCTCCGAAGCCGGCCCAAAGGGTCGGCTTCGGTCGTTTTCGGCCTACTGTCACCGCTATGGAACGCGGACCAGTCATCATCGAAGCAGCGATCAATGGAAATCGGACCAAGGAACACAATCCGAATGTCCCGCGGTCGCATGAAGAACTCGCCACCGACACGCTCGAGACACTCGCTGCGGGCGCGTCGATCATTCACAATCACGGCGCCGTCTTCGGTGATCCTCGTGAAGTAGCCGAGGATTATTTGGCGGGGTGGATGCCGGTGTTTGCCGAACGTCCCGATGCGTTGTTGTACCCAACAGCAAATTTCACAAACGGCGGACTTGATTTCGAGCACTTGCATTTGCTGGCGGAAACCGGACTCATGAAAGTGAGTTTGTGTGATCCAGGTTCCACCAATCTTGGTGGCGTCGATGCCGACGGCATTCCGAACGCGGGCATCGTGTACTCAAACAGTTACGACTCGATCCGCATTCAGATGGAACAAGCTTCCGCCGATCGCGTTGGTCCGAGTCTTGCGATTTACGAACCGGCGTTTATGCGCACCACGATGTTGTACTGGAAGGCAGGAAAGCTTCCGGTCGGCACGATGATCAAGTTCTACTTGTCAACTGATCGCGGGTACATGGGAGCGCCGTTCGGTCTGCCGCCAACACGCTTGGCGCTTGATGCGTATCTCGAGATGCTGGGCGATTGTCCGGTTCCGTGGGCCTTGTCGGTTGTTGGTGGAGACCCGGTTGAAGCGGGACTCGCTGAATACGCCATCGAGCGCGGTGGCCATCTTCATCTTGGACTCGAGTTCTACGGTGGCGATCGTCAGCCGACGAATGCCGAACTCACACGCAATGCCGCCGAAGTGTGCGAGCGTATGGGCGTTGCTGTTGCAACTTGTGATGAAGCCGCAGCAATCCTCGGATTGCCTCGCGCTTAGTTGTTAACCGTTCTGGTTGTACTCATCGCTCGTCGGGTCGCCCGGAGCGCCGGACTGACATGAATTGATCGGCATCGCTACGAGTTCCTCGTCGCTCAGTCGGTAATAGGTGCCATCGGAACAACCGAGTTTTGGGTTCACTTCTGAGAACACGCCGCCGGAATCGTTTTCCCAACCCGGAACAGACCACACATGCACCATCCACTGTGTGGTGTTGATCATGAAGCCCCCGACGCTTTTGCACATGTCCACGGTGACATCACCGCGGTCGGCACCAAAGGGAGCTTCGGTTCCCGCTGCAGTCATTTTGACGCAGACATTGGAGTGGTAATGCCAGGTGTCGTTCGTTCCGGGAAAGCCAGTCGGTTCAATTTTTGACATCGAGTAATACATGAACCCGGCAATTGGGGCGTTGGGTTCGGTTCCCGCGTAAATGAGCGACTGCGGATGACGAAGCGTGTCCTCAGTCATTGTTCCGGCTGGGTTGAGTTCCCCTATCCCGTTGCGGATGTAGTGCACTCCAAGACCAGGTGTGTAAGGTCCGGCGCGGCGGTAACCGGCGGCAGCAGCATCGGCAAGGGTTGGAAACTGTGTCGCTACTTCGCGAGTGATCGCGAGTTGTCGATCGAGCTCGGCCTGGGTTGCGGGATCAAGTGGATCGTTGCGGATCGCATGGTGATGACCATTGGTAAGAAGGGCGAGACCCTTGTCGTCGATATCGGGAACACATGCTGACGAATCATGGACGTGCCCATCACTCGAGACGAGTTCAGGATTCGCTTTCTGTCCCTTTGGGCATGGATTGCCGCCATGCACATGATGCGATGCGCTGGGCGAGGCAACT
>WLMU01000034.1 GCA_009700115.1 Actinomycetota bacterium | reverse complement strand
GAACGACCTCCTGGGAGTATCTGCAGAAACACGGAATCGAAGCGCAGCCCGTTGACAACATCGAAACGGCCTATCAAGAAGTTCGGTCTGGAAAAGCCGATGCGTTCGTCTTCGACGCATCGATTGTCCAATGGCTGGTGGCGAATCGAGGGGGAGTCAAAGTGGCCGGACAAATTATCCAATTTGAGAATTATGGAATCGTGATGGCGCAAGGCAGCTCCCTCACCGAGCCCATCAATCAGGCTCTGCTTCATCTGCGCGAAGACGGCACCTACGAGCGCTTGAAGAAGTCGTACTTCAGTTGAACTTTCGTCGTTGGCGGGCAACAGGGCGAGTCACTCCCGAAAGAGAATGCGGAACTCGATGGCAGATCACTTCTATGACATAACGGCCGAGTCTGACGCCCCTATCGAGCTCGTTTTTGAAGTAATCGCTGACGCACCCGGCTGGTCACGTTGGAACAAGACGATCTCGCGAGCGCAGTGGGAAGTTGAAGGAAGCCCCGCTCCATGGGGAGTCGGAGCAGTGCGTGCTCTTGGGGCGAACGTCGGTCCACTCTCGAGAGAACGCATTGTGGAATTCGATGCTCCCAATCACCAGGCCTATGTCATCGTGTCGGGTCCGATGCCGATAAAGGGCTATCGAGCCGATGTGCGATTGACGTCAATGGCAAATGGCGGCACACGTATTTCGTGGAAGGGCTCGTGGACAACGCGAGTGCCCGGAGTGTCGGGTTTCCTGAAGAAGATGGTTCGTGGCTTCGCAACTGGTGCGGCGCGTGAAGCCGAGAGGCTCCAGGGGGAAGCAAATTAACGAATCGCTGTGATCTGATTGATGGCGAGTCGGAAATTACCGACCTGTTCATCAATGAGGTAGACGCTGATCTGAACAATGTTCGCGGGATCGAGGGGGGCGCTGGCCGTAGCGGGGCGTAGGAAACGATCGACCGGTGCAAACGACTGAAGCGGAATCGAAATGAGATTTCCAGTCGTTCCGTCGGGTTTGGTTACTGGCGTAAATCGAGCGATCCAACGGTCAGTTCCGGATTGGTCTGCACGAAGTTGGAGCACATAGGTGCGGCCATCGCCAATTGCGTTCACTCCCAACGCTTTGGCGCCGGCGGCGACTTGTCCAAGGCTTCGGTCGGGCGGTCCGAGTGTGGAAGTGAAGCCGCCGTTTTGTTCTGTCGTCATCAGCCCTGAGAACAAAAGCGCACCCGAACCATCGGTATCGTCCCACTTCGTCGTGCTTTTGGAGATGCCCCCCATGACGGAGTCATCGATACTTGACCATCCAGTCACCGATTGTGGTTTAGCGAAATCGAAGAGAACGCCGGAGCCTGATGCAGCGGTTGGTATGGGTGTGGTCGTCATTGGAGGTGCCTCATCGGTGGCTTGTGAACGTTCGGTTGACGGTGAAGAACGAGTGTCGGAGCTGCATGAGGGGACGAGGATCAAGCATGCAAGCGCAATTGCTGCGCAGCAATTGCTGACTCGCATATCAATCCTCGCCGCGTTTGCGTGACCTGCCAAGCGCCTGATCGGCTTCACGTTTGGCTTCACGCTCTGCAATGGCCTGACGACGGTCACCCTTTGTGCGTCCCCGTGCGAGCCCAAGTTCGACTTTGGCTCGACCGCCAGTGAAATAGAGCGACAACGGAACAATTGAAAGTCGTTCGAGATCGACCCTCATACGCCAACGATTGATCTGCTCACGATGTAACAAAAGTTTGCGTTTGCGGTCTGGATCGGCGAGATCGTGAGTGGCGCTGGTTCCCCAAGGAGAAACATGCATCCCGATGAGCCAAGCTTCGCCCTGGTCGAAACGAGCGAACGCTTCTTTTATTTGCACCTGTGCTTCGCGCAAGGACTTCACTTCTGATCCGCGCAGCACGAGACCAGCCTCGACAGTGTCGAGAACCTCGTAATCATGACGAGCCGACCTGTTGGTCGCCACAATTCGCTTCGCATTCGGATCATCGGTGGTCGCCATGAGAACCCGTCAGGCTACCGGCGGCGCGAGTTGATCGTCAGCCGCCGGTCAATGGTGCGCCTGGGGTGGGCACACGACAGCCGCCATCAACATCGAGCACCTGATTAAGCCGTCCTTGCGAAACCCACATACCAACACACAGTCCAAGATCAACAATTTCGGTGTCGGTGAATGACGCGCGCATGCGAATCCAGAATGGATCGTCCATGGAAAGGTGGTCACGTGCGAACCGCTCTGCGAAGTCCGCAGCGAGAAGTTCGCGTTCGCTAAAGCCTTCCCACGAAGCGTCGCCTACGTGGTTATAGAACTCTTCGTCGATCGAGTCGGCTTCGGCGGCGCGTGCGGGTGCATCACGGGCCGATCGCCAGCCGAGACATAACTGGCACTCGTTGATTTGAGCAATACGAATGCGTGCTGCTTCGAATTCGCGTAACGGAAGTACAGATTTCTCGTAAACAGCGGCCGAAAACTGTGCAGCAGGAATGGAGAGGCCCGGAGCTGCGCCAACCCAGACGTGCATGAGTGGATCTGATCCTTCAGGGACAGAGATACGAGGCATGCCAATACGCTAGGACTCGCCGAGCAAACCTGCTTGAAGAATGGACACAGCGGTAGCCTCTACTCGTGCTTCAAATCTCGTCTGCGCTTCTCAACGACCTTCTTGCACACCTGGTCGATGGACTTCCCGACGAGGCCTGCGGTCTGCTTGGCGGCAAGCCCTCATCGGGAAGCGATCTTTGTGTGGTCGATGCCTGGTATCCCAGCGCCAACAATGCAGCCTCGAGTCGCGTCTACACAATTGATCCCAAGGTGCATCTGCGGGCCGACCGAGACGCCGAAGACCGTGGTTCAGAACTCATAGGTGTCGTTCATTCCCACACCCATTCCGAGCCATATCCGTCACCAACTGATGTCGCCCAGGCCCCTGATCCGGCCTGGCACTACGTCATCGTGTCGTTCCGGTTGGGTCAGCCAATGGTGCGTTCGTATCGGATTATCGAGGGTGAAATCGCCGAAGAGGCCGTTGTCGTAGCGGATCGCTAGAATCCAGACCTATTGGGTCGACATTTGGCTCCGGGTCGTCCACAATGGAGGGCCGGTCTGAACCCCCCTTTGCACCGCGTCTCAAGAGGTCCTCGATGGCTGTTTATTCCTCGGTACTCGAAATGATCGGCAACACGCCGATGGTCGACGTTTCCATTCTCAGCCCGAACCCGAACGTACGCATTCTCGGGAAGATGGAAAGCCAGAATCCTGCAGGCTCAGTGAAGGACCGCATTGCGTTGTCCATGATCGAAGACGCCGAGGCCGACGGAACGCTGACCCCGGGTAAGACCATCATCGAACCATCCTCGGGTAACACCGGTATAGCGCTCGCGATGATCGCCCGAATCAAGGGCTATCCAATCAAGATCGTGCTTCCCGAAAACGTTTCGGTAGAGCGCCGCCAGCTGCTTGAAATCTTTGGCGCTGAAATCATTCTTTCGCCGGGTTCTGAGGGTTCAAACGGTGCGGTGAAGCGAGCGATCGAAATTGCCGAGCAACATCCCGAGTGGGCATTTCTCTATCAATATGCGAATGAAGCGAATCCGCAGGCGCATTACGACACCACTGGTCCCGAAATCTGGGCCGATGTTCCCGAGATCACCCATTTCGTTGCCGGTCTCGGAACTTCAGGAACCCTCATGGGCGTGGGTACGTTCCTGAAAGAGAAGAATCCGAATATCAAAATTCTTGCTGTTGAGCCACCGCTTGGAGAAAGCGTTGAAGGCCTGCGCAATCTCGACGAGGGTTACATCCCGCCGGTGTACGAAAAGTGGGGCGGACCAGACCTGCTCGATGGCAAGCGCATCGTTCGTCCGCGTGAATCCATTGAGTACACGCGACTGCTGGCTGAGAAGTGCGGCATCTTCTCGGGCATCTCGGCCGGCGCAGCTCTTGCAGGCGCTGTTCGCGTGGCCTCGCAGATCGAATCGGGAACCATCGTGTTTATCGTTTGCGATGGCGGTTGGAAGTACCTCTCAACAGGAGCCTGGACTGACGACATCGACGACGTCACCGATCGCGCTTCCAAGATCATCTACTTCTAACGAGCCCGATTGACGCGGTGAAGGGGGAGTACCCTCAACACGTGGATTCAAGGCCGATCGGCATGTTCGATAGCGGTTTCGGCGGCCTCACCGTGGCCCGTGCGCTTATCGATCTCATGCCCAATGAGGATCTTGTGTACGTCGGAGACACCGGGCGTTATCCCTATGGTCCGCGAGATTTGAGCGAGGTCCGAGAATTCGCTCTCGAAATTACTAACCACCTGGTTCGCACTCACGATGTCAAAGTGGTCGTCATCGCGTGCAACACGGCCTCTGCAGCAGCGCTCGATGAACTTCAGCAGATCACCCCTGTTCCCGTCATCGGCGTGATCGAACCAGGCGCGGCGGCTCTTCTCGATGCGACGCGCAACGGACGTGTTGGCGTGATCGGAACAGTGGGAACGATTGGTTCAGGCGCGTATCAGCGCGCGGTTGCGAGTCATGGACGTGAGATTGAGTTGTCGTGCGCTGCGTGTCCGGGGTTCGTTGAGTTTGTTGAGCGTGGTGAAACCGATTCCGACCAGGTACACGTTTTGGCACAGCGCCTCCTTGCGCCACTCGTTGATGCCGACATCGATTCGCTACTGCTGGGTTGTACTCACTATCCCTTCCTTGCCCGCACGATTTCCGATGTGATGGGGCGCGATGTCGTTCTCGTTGATTCAGCGGACGCAACTGCGTTCCGAGTTCGGCAACTTCTGATTGATGCCGGCACGACCCAGTCAGGTTCGAGTGCAGGGGCTCACCGCTTTGAGTCCTCTGGCGACGTCGAGGCGTTTCGGGGGCTGGGTCGCCAGTTGCTCGGTCCAGAGCTTGACGAAGTAACCGCGCTTTCCTGGCCGGAGTAATTGAGATTCCTTCGGGTGCTTGCAGAATTAGGCCGGTATGCCTATTGTCTACCAATCCTGTCGAAAAAGTCGTGAATAGTCTCACGACCGCCGAACTCCGAAAAAGGTCTCTGAGTGACGACGCTTACCCATCTTCAGCGCCTCGAGGCCGAGAGCATCCAGATCTTTCGTGAAGCCGTTTCCGAAAGTGAACGACCGGTCATGCTCTATTCGGTCGGTAAAGACAGTGCGGTGATGCTGCACCTTGCTCTCAAAGCGTTTGCCCCGTCTCTGCCTCCGTTTCAGCTGCTCCATGTCGATACGACATGGAAGTTCCGGGCCATGTATGAGTTCCGCGATCAGTTCGTCGCTGAAAAGGGTCTCGATCTTCTCGTTCACAAGAATCCCGAATGTGTCGAACGGGGAATTAACCCTTTTGACCATGGCTCGGCGATGCATACCGATATGTGGAAGACCGAAGGGCTGAAACAGGCGCTCGATCTCCACGGTTTTGATCTCGCGTTCGGTGGTGCTCGTCGTGACGAAGAGAAGTCGCGGGCCAAAGAGCGTGTGTTCTCGCTGCGGTCAGCGCAGCATCGGTGGGATCCGAAACTGCAACGACCCGAGCTTTGGCACCTCTATAACGCTCGCAAGGCTCCAGGCGAGAGTGTGCGCGTTTTCCCGATTTCAAACTGGACCGAACTCGACATTTGGCAATACATCCATCGCGAACAGATTCCAATCGTGCCGCTCTACTTCGCAGCAAAGCGACCAGTCGTCGAGCGTGATGGCGCACTCATCATGGTTGACGATGATCGAATGCCGCTTGCGCCAGGCGAAGAACCCCAGATGCGCAGCGTCAGATTCCGGACGTTGGGTTGTTATCCGCTCACAGGCGCGGTCGAGAGCGAAGCCGACACACTCACCGGAATCATCCAGGAGATGTTGCTCACGACAAGTTCAGAACGCCAAGGGCGCGTGATCGATCACGACTCCAGCGGTTCGATGGAAAAGAAGAAGCAAGAGGGGTACTTCTAATGGCGCACGCATCTGATGACCTGCTCGAAACTGATATTGATGCCTACCTCGATCGCCATGAACACAAGTCGATGCTCCGATTCATTACATGTGGAAGCGTCGACGACGGCAAGAGCACGCTGATCGGACGCTTGCTCTATGACTCAAAGCTCGTGTTTGAAGACCACCTTGTTGCCTTAGAAGCAGATTCAAAAAAGGTAGGAACGCAGGGTGGTGAGCTCGACTTCGCTCTTCTGGTCGATGGATTAGCGGCAGAGCGCGAGCAGGGAATCACTATCGATGTCGCGTATCGCTTCTTTTCCACCGAGCGACGCAAGTTCATTGTTGCCGATACGCCAGGCCATGAGCAGTACACACGCAACATGGTCACAGGTGCGTCGACGGCCGATCTGGCAATCGTGCTCATCGATGCACGAAAGGGTGTGCTCACTCAGACTCGTCGCCACAGTTATTTGGTTTCGTTGCTCGGAATCCGCCACGTTGTGCTCGCGGTCAACAAAATCGACCTCGTCGATTACTCCGAAGACGTCTATCGACAAATCGAAAGCGACTACAGGGAGTTCGCCTCTGAGATCGGTCTTGATGACGTCACCTGTATTCCGATGTCGGCATTGGCGGGCGACAACATCACCGAGGTCGGTCCGAACATGCCGTGGTACGACGGCCTGCCTCTCATGGGACTGTTGGAGAACGTTCAGATCGACGATGAATTGCAGTCGCTTCCATTCCGCATGGCCGTCCAATGGGTGAATCGACCCGATCTCGACTTCCGTGGATTCTCTGGCCAGATCGCGGGCGGAACCGTTCGCCCCGGCGATCCCGTCCGTGTGCTCCCCTCAGGGCGAGCAACCACAGTCGATCGCATCGTCACCTTCGACGGCGATCTCGAAGAAGCCGTGGCAGGGCAGTCAGTAACCATCACGCTTAACGATGAAGTAGACGTCAGCCGTGGTGATGTGCTCGCGACCTCGCTCGCTCCACCCGCAGTTGCAGATCAATTCGAAGCGCACATTATCTGGATGGATGATCACGAGATGCTTCCCGGTCGGCCGTATCTCTTGAAGATCGGAGCGCGCACAGTGAATGCGACGCTTGCGCAGCCCAAGTACAAAGTGAACGTCAACACTCTTGAACATGTTGCGGCCCGAACACTCGAACTGAACGAGATCGGCATCTGCAATATCAATCTTGATCGTCCGATCCCGTTCGATGCGTATAGCGAGAACCGCGATATGGGCGGATTCATACTCATCGATCGATTCACGAACGCAACGGTGGCAGCGGGACTCCTGCACTTTGCGCTTCGTCGTTCCGACAATGTGCATTGGCAAGCCATCGAGGTCGACAAGTCAGCACATGCGCTTCAAAAAGGACAGAAGCCCTGCGTTGTGTGGTTCACCGGTCTTTCGGGTTCCGGTAAATCGACAATCGCGAACATCGTCGAGCGAAAACTGTTCGAACAGGGCCGTCACACGTATTTGCTCGACGGTGACAATGTGCGTCATGGCCTCAACAAAGATCTGGGTTTCACCGATGCAGATCGCGTCGAAAATATTCGGCGTGTCTCAGAAGTCTCTGGACTCATGGTTGATGCTGGTTTGATTGTGCTGGTGTCGTTTATATCGCCGTTCATTGCTGAGAGGCGCATGGCTCGTGAGCGCCTGGGCGCTGATGAGTTCATCGAGGTCTACGTCGACACTCCGCTTGCCGTTGCCGAGGAACGAGACCCGAAGGGGCTCTACCTCAAAGCACGTCGTGGCGAGCTCGCGAACTTCACCGGCATCGATTCGCCCTACGAAGCGCCCGAATCGCCTGAACTGACAGTCGACACAACATCAATGACGCCCGAGGAAGCTGCGGACCTCATCATCGAGCACCTTCGCGAGAATGGGTTCATTAACTGACTCATACGAGCCGGTGGGGAATTACGCGTGACGTGATTCGGTTTCGGAGCGGTATTCCGATGCGAGCTCAGCCACCGAGGCTGGAAGCTTTCCGTCAGCGAGGTCGGCGATGGTGACGACTTCTAAGACGCGGCGGAGGCTTGCTCGAACGGCCATCCACACCACAGGCAACTCGGCGGCAGGTCCTGTGTGACTCATCGAGCTCAGACTCTGATCTCGAACTGTCGCGAGCGGGCCATCGATAGCGCGGAAGATGTCAGCGAGAGAGATTTCGTTCGCCGGGCGCGTGAGTACGAACCCGCCATCGGGACCGCGTTGGCTGCTCACAAGACGTGAACGCTTGAGTTCGGTCATGATCCCGCGCAAGAACTTGAGGGGGATGCCTTGCGCTTGAGCGAGATGCTCGGCCGTGACCGGACCATCGCCCGAATTGGCGAGTTCGGCCATCGCCCGAATGGCGTAATCGACGCTCGCTTGAATGCGCATGAGACAAGTCTCTCACGGAAGCGTCCCGTGGAACCGATCCCGACATGGCGATGCACGTCCACGACGGGGAAAAGGCCTACGGTTCTGCCGTTGCACTCGATTCCCCCCACGAGAGGTTCTAACTGTGAGACCAGACGGACGACGACCAGATGAACTCCGCGATGTCAGCATTGAACGCGATTTCACCGACGCTGCTACCGGTTCAGCGTTGATTCGATTCGGCCGCACAATCGTGCTCTGCACTGCGTCCATTGACGAGAGTGTTCCGCGCTGGATGAAGGGCTCGGGAAAGGGTTGGGTCACCGCCGAGTATTCGATGCTTCCTGGCGCTTCGCCTGAACGTATTCGGCGTGAGGTCAGTAAAGGCTCGCCGTCAGGCCGCACGCATGAGATTCAGCGATTGATCGGTCGTTCGCTCCGTGGGGTCTGTGACATGGTTGCCCTGGGCGAGCGTCAAGTCGTTGTCGATTGTGATGTCTTGCAGGCTGATGGTGGAACTCGTACGGCCGCAATCACTGGGGGCTACATCGCACTGCACGATGCGTTGACACGCGTTGTGCAAGCGGGCGGAATCGCGACCCATCCGCTCACCGAAGCATGTGCAGCAATTTCGGTAGGCATCGTCAATGGTGCCCCCGTGCTCGATCTTCCCTACGTCGAAGATTCGGCCGCAGAGGTTGACATGAACGTCGTTATGACCGAGAGCGGTCGCTTCCTTGAAGTGCAAGGCACTGCGGAAGGTATGAGTTTTAGTCGTGAGGAGCTCGACGAGCTTCTTGGTCTCGCCGAAGGCGGAATCAAAGAACTGTTCACGCTGCAAAAGCTTCTGCTCGCCGATCCACCACCTTCTCGGGATTGAGTTCCGTGGTCGGTCAGCGCCTCGTTTGTGCGAGCGCGAATCCCGACAAGGTTCGAGAGATTGAAGCAATCCTGCTCAATTGCGGTGTGGTCTTAGAGTCGCGTCCAACGGAAATTGCTGATGTTGAAGAAAACGCTGACACCCTCGAGGGAAACGCTCGGCTGAAAGCATCGGCAATCGCCTTAGCGACCGGGTGTGCCGCACTCGCTGATGACACGGGACTTGAGGTTGACGTGCTCGGCGGAGCGCCTGGCGTGCGATCTGCGCGTTACGCGGGCGAACCGAGCGACGCTGATGCCAACATTGAAAAGTTGTTGAATGAACTGTTGGCGGTTGGAGCCACGACGGCCCAGCAGCGCCGGGCAAGATTTCGCACGGTTGTTCTTGTGCAGTGGTCTGACGGCACCGAAACAATTGCGACGGGCGCTGTCGAAGGACACATTGCGCTCGAGCGAGTGGGCGATGGTGGCTTCGGCTACGACCCGCTCTTCATTCCCGACGAAGGAAACGGTCGAACGTTTGCTCAGATGAGTGCAGATGAGAAACACGCGATGAGTCACAGAGGTCGGGCGCTACGAACGCTTGCCAAGGAACTCTCGTGACGATTCCGACCCAGCCACCCACACCGCCGCAGCCGCAACCACCAACCACGCCGACGTTCGCGTACCCATCGGCCACGCCACCAGGTGTTGGGGCTCGCCCGAGTGTTCGTTGGGGTCTCGGCGATGTGCTCATTGGTTTGGCGTTGTGGCTCGCAGGCGGCATCGTCGGAGCGATCGTTCTTGTGGCAACCGGATCAGCGTCGGACAGTTCCCTTACCGAACTCAGTCTCGGGGCGTTAACGATCAGTCTCATTTGCGGATGGCCCGGTTTTCTCGGTTGGCCGATAGTTGCGAGTTACTGGAAAGGCCAGCGGAGTCTTCGGCTCGATTTTGGACTCGAACTCCGCCCTATTGATCTTGGATGGGGAGCTCTTGGCGGACTTGCAGCGTTGGTGATCTCAGGGGCAGGGGGAGTGGTCTGGTCGCTTCTTTCGAAAGACGCCACTCCAACGAATACAGATTTCCTCCCGACGAAGCCGTCGTTGCTCACAGGCTTTGTGATCTTCGTGCTCGTCGCGGTGTGCACGCCGGTCGTCGAGGAGTTGTTCTTCCGCGGGTTATTCCTGCGATCGGTCGGACGGCGGTGGAACCTGACTGTTGGAGTGATCATTACTTCTCTCGTGTTCGGCATGTTTCACGCACAGGGAAATTCGTTGGCGCAGGCAGCCTTCATTGTCGGCGTGACCGCCTCGTATGGGGCGGTGTTCGCCATGCTCGTGATCCGGGCCAATGGCCGGCTTGGCCCTTCGATCGTCGCTCACATGTGCGTGAATGCAGTGGGTGTGCTCGGAGCGCTGTACCTCTAACCCCCCGCCACGGACAGAGACGGGTAGGGCGAGCCGAGATGCGCGCCCGAGCGCGTCGCTCGAGCCGTCTGGGCCTGTAGCCTTCCCGAGTCAGTCTGAAGGGATTGGCAAACATTCCGTTGGAAGGAGCCCGATGTCGAATCCCCCGATCGCACCGCAGGTGGCTATGGCCGCCTCCATCGCTGAGCCGGGAGCGGACATCTTCCGCATGCTCCTTAAGGATCGAATTGTCGTTCTAGGCAGCGATGTGAACGATGCCGTCGCCAATCAGATCGTGGCGCAGTTGCTCTACCTCGAGGGCGAAGATCCCGGCAAAGACATCTGGCTGTACATCAATTCTCCAGGTGGATCGATCACCGCAGGCATGGCGATTTACGACACGATGCAGTTCATCACCCCCGATGTCGGAACCATCTGCATGGGTCTCGCTGCGTCGATGGGCCAGTTCCTGCTCTGCGCCGGCGCTGCCGGAAAGCGTTACACGCTTCCTCATGCCCGCATCATGATGCATCAGCCCCTCGGTGGCGTGCAGGGCCAAGCTTCAGATATTGCGATCCAAGCGGAGCAGATGGCCTACATCAAGCGACTGATGGCCGAGCGCATCTCGTTCCACACTGGTCAACCGGTTGAGCAGATCCAGGTCGACTCAGAACGTGATCGCTGGTTTACTGCCGAGCAGGCGAAGGCCTACGGGATCGTCGACAACGTGATCCTCAAGCGCGGCGAACTCAACTGATTCCGAACCGGCGCGTCAGCGTCGGGTTGTAGTGGTTCTCAGTGATGTACCGCAGTTCGCAAGCGACCACTGCTCAACTGCTTGACCAGCAGTAGTGACTTCGTCGACCCGAGACTGTCGCTCGGCCAACGCCGAGGTCAGAGTGGCCTTCTTGTCGACGGGTGATGCTCTCACCGCATCGGCGATTTCCTCAACGAAGGTTGCAAGGACAGTGAACTGCGCTTGGATATCGGCGGGTGCAACGCTCGCCCCGCGCTTCAGTTCTGCTACCTGAGGCCCGAGAGTTGTTGGGTCAAGGGTGACGATCGAGGTTGAAAGGGTGTCGACCCGAGCGAGTTGTTCGCAAAGTTTTCCAGCGGAGCGAGTTTGCGGTTTCTCGGCAAATACCCAAACTCCGATGCCGACTGCCGCAAGAGCGGCGAGGACGAGAGCGAAAGTAATCAGTGATCGACGATTAGGTCGTGTTGCGGCCATTGGTTTATGCCAACGCTGCAGTGCCGAGTGTCCGTAATTCGTTGGTGGCGTGCGCAAATCCATCGGGGTCACGGAACATTGCGCTTCCGACGACGAATCGATTCGCTCCGGCGCTCGCAGCTGACGCGATCGTTGATGGAGCAATACCCCCATCGATTTCAATATCGATATCGAGCCCCCGCTCAATGATGATGTCTCGCAGACGACGCGTCTTGTTTTCGACAGTGGAGATGTAGGACTGGCCGCCAAAACCGGGATTCACCGACATGATGAGAACGAGTCCCACAAGGTCGAGAACTTCGACAATTGCTTCGAGTGGAGTCGCCGGATTTATGACGACTGCAGGAGTCGCCCCGAGTTCACCAATGCGACCAAGCGTTCGGTGAAGATGGCGGCAGGCCTCGGCGTGGACCATCACGGTGCTGCAACCCGCTTCGACCATGGCATCAAGAATCCAGGTGGGTTCATTGACCATGAGGTGTGATTCAAATGGAATCGTCAGAAGCGGACGAATGGATGCGATCACGTCTGCCCCGAACGAAAGGTTCGGAACGAAGTTGCCGTCCATGACGTCCCAGTGGATGAGGTCAGCGCCACCTTGTTCAAGCTCCACACAAATTTCGCCAAGCCGCGCGTAATCAGCGGTGAGAACTGACGGCGAAATTTGGATCTTGCGGGGGATTGCTGGAGTCGTCATGGCGAACTTTCTCCGAGTTGAACGTTGTGGCGACGATACCCGCCTACGCTGCTCAGGTGACCGACCATTTCGATTCCGATCGCTCACCGGGACGATTCTCTGATCGAGCGGTGGTTGTTGACGTCGAACGACTGGTCGCCGGGGGCGTTGGACTGTCACGCCGCGACGACGGACGTGTGGTCCTTGTCGATGGTGGACTCCCAGGCGAACGCCTTGAGGTTTCGGTTATCGAACGTAAGGGAAGCGAACACGGTCGAATCGTTCGGGTGCTCGAATCTTCGCCGGGTCGCATTGAACCCGTGTGTCCGCATGTCATCCAAGGTTGTGGCGGCTGCGATCTCGCCCACCTTGCCCACGGAGCGCAACTCGATGCGAAGGTGGGAATCGTTGCTGACGCACTGCGCCGACTTGGCAAGTGGAAAGAGCCAAACGTCGCCCAAGGACCAGTTCTCGATCCGTGGGGATTTCGGACGACATTGCGGGCCGCAGTTGTCGATGGTCGTGCAGGACTTCGGATGGGCTCAAGTCACGACGTACTCGACCTCTCATCTTGTGCGGTAACGCATCCGCGCCTCGAAGAACTCCTCGTCGACGGGGAGTTTGGCTCGGCCACCGAAGTCGTTCTGAGAATCGGCATCGCCAGTGGTGAACGCATCGCTGTGGTAACCCCATCTGCTGCAGGAGTGCGGCTGCCGTCGGACGTTCTCGTCATCGGAATCGATGAGTTGAAGGCGGGTCGTCGGGCATGGATCCACGAAGAAGTCGCCGACCGCATGTGGCGAATTTCCGCAGAATCGTTTTTCCAGACGCGCCCCGACGGCGCCGATGCGCTCGTCGGAATTGTGAAGTCGATGGTGAGTGATCTTCTTGATGACGCCCAGAGCGATCAATCGACGCTCGTCGATGCCTATTGCGGTGTCGGCCTCTTCGCCGGAAGTTTGATTGCCGGACGAGACAATTGGCGAGTCGTCGCCGCAGAGCGAGGTCGTTCATCAGTCGCCGATGCCAAAGTCAATCTTGCCGACCTCGATGCTCGAGTTGTCGGCACCTCAATCGAGCGTTTCCGCGTTCCGCCCGCAAAGATCGTGATCGCTGATCCATCACGAGCGGGACTCGGGCGCAAAGCGGTCAAGGTCCTTGCTGCCGCAGGCGCCGAACGATTCGTTCTGGTGAGTTGTGATCCTGCTGCAGCCGGGCGAGACGTCGCACTCCTCAATGCCGAGGGCTACCGACCAATCGAATCGGTGGTCATCGACATGTTTCCCCATACCCACCATGTGGAAGTTGTGACAAGGCTCGAACGCTCCTGATTACGGGAAGACCCTATTGTCGATCGAATAGGTCGGGATTAGGGTGGGCGCATGGCAAGTTCTCCTGCACCGATCGATCCGCGTGGGCCACGCACAAATCAGGCCGTTCTGGCGATGGCGTTGGTCCTCGGCTTTCTGGCCGGTCAATGGCTGGTCGTTCCAGTCTTTGCTTCGATCCTCTTTCTCGGTGCCGCGTTCGGACCGAAGTGGGGTCCTGTGCTTCGGTTTTACGCTTCGGTTATTAAGCCGCGTTTAGCGCCCCCGCATGAGCTTGAAGATCCGCGACCACCTCGTTTTGCGGCAACCGTTGGCGTGCTCTTTCTTAGTTCGTCGACAATCGCATTTTTGGAGGGCGCGTCAACGCTTGGTTGGACCCTCGCCCTGATCGTCGCTGCGCTCGCTGCGGCTGCAGCCACAACGGGTATTTGTGTCGGTTGCGAAATGTATGTGCTGTTCGTGCGCATTCGTGGAGGTGTGCGGGTAGTCACGATTGAGCGTGAAGAAAGCAAATTCTTCGATGCGGATCGTCCGGAACGAAAAGGTGGTTGGGTCTCTGTTCCAGCAGCGCACCAAACGAGCAAGCCATTGTGGTTGGTCTTTACAACCGAGTTCTGCGCCGTTTGTCCCCGTGTTGTCGAGCAGATTTCGACGCAGCGACCAGAGGACTCAGTCGTGGTGCTCAACGTCGCCGAACACCTCGATCTCGCTAGTGCCTATAAGGTCCGCCGTGCCCCGACTGTGGTTCGAGCCGACGCCGAGGGCATCGTTATCGTGAGACTTTCTGGCGCCGACGCAGTTCGAGCGGAACTCGATGCGCTTGAACGCGAGACGGTTGCTGTCGGTTGAATGTTTGCTGTCACAGCAACGTCATTCGATGAAGAGAACCCACTCAACGGGTTGACACTTGGGGAGGTCCCTGAGCCTCAGGTTCCCGACGGTTGGGTGTTGGTTGAGCTCCGTGCCGCGGCGCTCAACCATCACGATCTCTGGAGCCTCAAAGGTGTCGGGCTTCGGCCGGAGCAGTTGCCGATGATTCTTGGCTGTGACGGAGCAGGCGTTGACGCAGATGGCAATGAGGTCCTCGTTCATGCGGTGATCGCCGATCCCGACGCTGGTGATGGCGATGAAACCCTCGACCCACGTCGTTCGCTTTTGTCGGAACGGTTCCCCGGAACCCTCGCCCAACGCATCGCTGTGCCCCGACGCAATCTGATACCGAAGCCGGCATCGCTGACTTTCGAAGAAGCGGCTTGTCTCCCAACCTCGTGGTTGACCGCGTATCGGATGTTGTTCACCCGAGCAGGACTGCGTCCAGGTGAAACGGTCCTCATTCAAGGGGCCGGCGGGGGAGTAGCCACCGCCGCCATAGTTCTTGCCCGCGCCGCTGGGCTTCGTGTTTGGGCGACCAGTCGGAGTGAAGAAAAGCGCGCGAAGGCGCATGAACTCGGTGCCCACGCCACATTCGCAACCGACGAGCGACTCCCCGAACGTGTCGACGCTGTGATTGAAACGGTCGGCAAGGCAACGTGGGCACGGTCGATCCGCGCCCTGCGGCCGGGCGGGGTTGTGGTTGTTTCTGGAGCGACCACTGGAGACGATCCTTCAGCGGATCTCACACAAGTTTTCTTCCTTCAACGATCGGTCGTCGGGTCAACGATGGGTACGCGAGGTGAATTACAACGCCTTGTTTCTATGGTTGATTCGACTGGTGTGCGACCCATGATCGATTCCGTTCGGCCACTTACAGAGGCCCGATCGGGGTTTGCCGAGATGATCGCCGGAGACCACTTCGGCAAGCTTGTTTTCAGTATTTGAGTGATTTTTCCCCTTTTTTGTAGATGACTAATTCCTGAAGAGTCGGTTGCAAGAGAGACGAAAGGCACAATCCGATCAGAAGATTTCTGTCTTTTCTTGCGCGATTGCCGCGATTCTTGCTGAAGAGTGCGCGACGCTTACCTCCCCGGTCGTCACGAGCCACCACCGATGGTGGCCGTCGGGAATCAAGGAGATAGAGCGTGAACAAACGAGAACTGGCTGCTGAACTCGCTGAGCGGCTTGAAATCGACAAGAAGCAAGCAGTCGCCTTTGTCGAAGAGTTCATCATCACGATCACCGATACGGTGGCGACTGGTGAAGATGTGGTTCTTACCGGCTTCGCAAAGTTCCGCCGTGTGCAGCGCGGACCGCGTTTGGCCCGTAACCCGCAGACTGGTGCAACCGTGAAGGTTCCGGCCAAGAAGGCCGCCAAGATCACTCCGTTGAAGGCATTCAAAGATGCCGTCATCGCTGGCAAGAAGGCACCGGCCAAGAAGAAGGCTGTTGCGAAGAAGGCTCCGGCCAAGAAGGCTCCAGCCAAGAAGAAGGCCGTTGCCAAGAAGGCACCAGCCCGTAAGGCTCCAGCACGCAAGGCTCCAGCTCGTAAAGCTCCGGCTCGCAAGGCTGCTGCACGTAAGGCACCTGCACGTCGTCGCTGAGCACAACGTTTGAAAGACAGTCGTTGAATGAGAAAGGCCCGGGCGCTTGCCCGGGCCTTTGTTCATTTTGTGTTCCGGATTAGCGACGCTTCACTGTCGAATCCAGTTGGTACGCCCCCTGGGACTTGAACCCAGAACCTGCGGATTAAGAGTCCGATGCTCTGCCAATTGAGCTAGAGGCGCTTGCAAGTGGTCAACCTACCACTCCGCTCTGCGTGTGCTTGTCGTCTGAGCGCTGTTTGTTGCAGGTGATGGGTGACGTTGCGTTGTGTGAATGGCAGTGCGATGGTCGCCCGCCTTTCGACGGACGACCATCACCACAATGGGGTGACCGAGGGGACTTGAACCCCCGACCTCCAGGGCCACAACCTGGCGCTCTAACCGAGCTGAGCTACGACCACCATGAGAACGTTCAGCATACGACAGGCGGGGGCTATGTCCCGAACCCAAATCAGCCTGTCAGTGGTGACCGGACTCGGCACGTACGCTTCGGGCTACTTATTGCCTCCGTAGCTCAACTGGATAGAGCAGCCGGTTTCTACCCGGCAGGTTCCGGGTTCGAATCCTGGCGGGGGCGCTCGTCGTATCCTTCATAGGTGTCAACAACGCCCAATGATGTCCTTGATTCGAGCGGGCGTCGTGGAGCGGCCATCGGAGTGTTCGCTCCGGGCCGCCGTCTTTTAACGTCCGGCCTCGTATTGATCGTCACGCTTGTGGCATTCGAGTCCATGTCCGTTGCGACAGTGATGCCTCTGGTGGAATCTGACCTCGGCAATCTTGCGCTCTATGGCTGGGTATTCAGCGCGTTTTTCCTCGGAACCCTTGTGGGTGTGGTGCTCGCCGCGACGGCATCGGATCGGATGAAACCAGTGATCCCATTTGCCGTCGGCTTGGTTCTGTTCGCTCTTGGGCTGGTCGTGGGCGGCACGGCGTCATCAATGTTTGTTCTGGTGCTCGGACGACTTCTCCAAGGGCTTGGCGCTGGAGCAATGCCAGCGACTTCCTATGT
>WLMU01000033.1 GCA_009700115.1 Actinomycetota bacterium | reverse complement strand
GCAGCGGCCCGCGGGCTGCTGGCGCTCTGATCAGTCGCGATAGAACGGGCGATCACCATCGACCGTGCAGCGCCGCATACGACGATGCTGGGGGTAGTGATCAGCGAGCGCACGATGGTTGGTTGATGCTTCGTCCCAAATGGCCACGTCACCGTGCTGCCAGTGCCAACGCACTTGATTGTTGGGATTGTCGATAAGACCTTGCAGATAGCCCAAGAGCAAGTCGCTTTCGGCCCGGTTCATACCGATGATCTGATCCATAAAGTGACCGGCGACGAACAGCGCCTTCTTGCCAGTGACGGGATGAGTCCGAATCAGCGGATGCACCACTGCCGGGTAGTTCGCTTCGAGGTCGGCAATGAGTTGTGCCCCGAAGATTTCTCCGGTGATGCGATCGAATTCCGCGCCACGATGATGCACGACCGACAATCGTTCGCAGATTGCGGCCATCTCGGGACTCAACTGCTCATAGGCGGCGTAGAGACTTGACCACATGGTGTCGCCGCCGGCCGGCGGGATGATGTCTCCGTACAGCACAGCAATACGAGGCGGCTCGGCGATCCAAGTGACGTCGGTGTGCCACGTGTCAGTCGCAGGAGGACTCTCGACAGTGTCCTCGATCACCGACATCGTCGTGTCTCGTCCCATCATTTTGGAAACGGGGAACACCGAGAGCGGTCCCCATCGACCGGCAAAGGCGGCTTGGGAGTCGGCGGTGAGTTCCTGGCCCCGAAGAAAGACGACCTGATAGCGCATAAGCGCTTCGTCGATGGCGGTGAACTCCGCGTCGTCGAGTTCGGTGAGATCGACACCGTCGATCTGAGCGCCGATCCGATTGGAAAGTGGGGTCACCGTGAGTGCAGTGGTCGTCATGTTCGAATGCCTCCGTGTCAGATCAGATTGTGTCAGAGAGTCGTTTACGAGTCGTCGGTGCCGAGCCACATTTCTAGCGATGCATCTTCCCAGTCGTCGGGGCCGACGATGGTGCGGGGCAGCGGCGTCATCACATGAGTGGTTCCACCAATGGTGTACTCGGCGCTTCGGCGTTCCCACGCAACAATGCGCTCATCGGCTTCGCCTTCATCACATAATCCAAGTGCGGTATCGCGATTTCGGTGCAGGCGAATTTGCGCCGGGATGTTGGTCGACCACACCATGACAACTTCGTGCGGGTTCGATACAACTTCATACAGACCAACCGGTTCGTGCTCATATTCGCGCCACAACGGAACGCGTTCGGCAACGTTCGCAGCCAAGAACTCGAGTGCAGTCCCAGCGCGCACGTCGAGTACTTCGTGCACAAAGAGCGTGCCTTTCAATTTCTTTTCGACGAGCTCAGACGTGCTCGGGCTGCCAGGAACACCAGCTAGAAGACGGTCAAAACCGCCGCTGCGCCATTGCGCGGCCTTATCCCACCAGTCGCCATAGAACGCGTTGCGACGTTTCAGATTTAGCCGATCGACATTGCGGCCCCATGACTCCCAGCCCTTGTCGCCGCAGTCCCAAATGTTGATGACCTGAGGCCAACGGCCACCTCCTTGCGCGCAGACATAGAAAGCGCCAAGGAGATTGTTCATCTCCGGCATACGCAGCACTGGGTCTTGCCACAAGTGCTCCATATAGTCGTACTGGCCTTGACCAACGACATCGACGACTTCATGCAAGTACACACTGCGCTTTGCCATGACTTCCCCTCAGTGAGTGATCGCCGAAACCTACCGGGCAAACGCGAAGAGGGCGCCAGCCGAAGCTGACGCCCTCTTCACTAACTGTGATCGCTCTATTACTTGGTGATCGGGTACCAAGTGGCGTCTACAGGAACCCAGCACTGAATATCCACTGGGCAGTTGTTGTAGGTGCCATTGGCATTCTTTGCGGTGCCCGTGGGTGCCGCTGTGAGCTTGTCGCCATGGACGACCGTGGCAATCCAGGTCTTGCCTGGTTCCTGTGATCCCTTGCCGTTGGAGCCGAGGGCCACATTCACTTCACCGAGGCCGCGCACGGCCTTCATGAAGCTTTCACGGGTGAGCTTCTTGCCAGCCTTTTCGAGAGCAGGCTTGATCATATTCACGAACGTGCACTCATTCGGTGGATAATCAGAAGCCACCTTGAGGCCGTCGGGAAGGGTACGGGTCTCGCCGGAAGGAATGCCTGAGTAGGACTTTGCGCCACCGAAGTCATTCGCGGTAAGTGCGTCGAACTTCGCACGACACTCTTTCTCGAACGCGGTTTCGGTTCGAAGCTTGCCTTCGCTCGTGACTGAATCACCCATCGCCGTGAAGCAAATGCCACCAACGGCTGAAGGCTTAAGGCTCTTGGCGCCGTAGGCCGTGCACATTGAGGAAGCTACGTCGAGGAACGTCAACTTCCAGTTATTGCCACCTGCGTTGTCCCAGAAGCCGCCTGAAGCGGTGAACTGAAGCGCAACAACCACGTTGGCAATATTGGCTGCTTTGAAGGTGTTTACGGCAGCAGCGGATTCGGTGTTCTGAATACCCGTGTCGCCCTGAAGGGTATTGACCTGAGCAACGGTGATCTTGTTGCCATTGGCTTCAAGAAGGGACTTGGCAGAAGCGACGGCTGCAACATGCTCTGGGCCATTACCGGCGAGGACGCCAACAGCGGCACCCTTGGCGATCTGACCAGACTTGATCGCAGCAGCAACTCCGGAGCTGGCGCTGACTTCAGCCGAAGGCTGAATCGAGGTGAGCCAACCGGTGTCATGAGCAGACTGCGGGGCAACGTCACCAAAGAACATGGGAACGCCCGCAGCAGCGATGCATTCGACGTACTTGGCGCCCAAACCGCTGGGAGCGATTACCGCGAAGACTGGGTTGTTGATGGTGGCATCGTCACAAACCTTCTGCGCAGTAGCCGGCTTCACCGGGTCCCATGTCATGACAACGCTTTCAATCTTGCGGCCATTAATGCCACCGGCGGCGTTCCATTCATCAAAGTATGAAGTAACACGCTTTGAAAGGTTCCCCGTTGTGAGCGCCGGGGCGAGCGAAATGCCTGCCGCACGGAGACCATCGAGATCGGAAACCGCAACAGCGATCTTGATAGTGGTGTCGGTGACACCAGTGGTGTCGCCACCGCCGGAACTGCTATCGGAGCTGGAGCATGCAGCCAAGCCAGCTGTGAGCGTGAATGCGCACACAACGGCGACGACCGCAGTCCAGGTACGTGAACGTGCCATGAAGGTCTCCCCCTGAGGATTTCTAGATGAGTCCCGCGATTGCGAGAATCGAAACTCTAGCAAAAACCTGAGCCGAAGGTGACCGGCGTCACGGTTCTTGATATTCCGCTAGGTTTCCCTCGGGGTTTGGGGCAGAAACCGCTCGCGGTGGGTTGCCCCTCGAAGCAAGAATGAGGAGAACTGTGCCTTCCACCGAACAGGGTGAAACAAGCAATCAGGGGCTTTCTAGCCTTACATCAGCGATTTTTGACGAGGAACAGCAGCGACTCGATGCCGCGTCCGAAGAAGCGGTGACGCTGCCCGACGATCTCCTCCCAGGAGTTGGCGGAAAGGGCATGCGTCTCAGCGAGGGTCTCCGCCAAGGCGGCGTGAGCATGATCGTCCTGCTTCTTCTTCTTATTGTCGTTGAAGAATTCCAGCAAGTGGCACTGCTGGTTCTCGGGCCCGACATCCAAGAAACTCTCAAGATTTCCGACACAATCCTCCTCGGATTAATCAGTTTCGGCGGTGTTGTGTTGGTTCTCACATCATTGCCATTCGCTTGGCTTGCCGACCGCTATTCACGCACCACGGTCCTCGCTGCTGCCACGGCGGTCTGGGGCATTTTTGGTATGGCCATCGGATTCATCGTCAATCCATTTCAAATGGGTATCGCCACCGCAGGCACCGGCATCGGCAAGGCGGCCAACATTCCGATTGCCCCGTCACTTATTGCCGACCAGTACCCGATCGGTGTTCGTACCCGCATGTTTGCAACACAAACACTCGGTCGCCCGATTGGCCAGGTAGTCGGTCCGATCGTCGCCGGCGGCATCGTCGCTATCGCAGGAAACAAAGCAGGCGATTGGCGCTGGGTGTTCTGGCTGTTCGGAATCCCCGCATCAATTTTGGCAGTCGCGTTCCTCATCAAGCGTGAACCACGTCGCGGACGCAACGAGCGAGAGGCCGTATTCGGGGCCGAAGTTGCCGACGACGCCATCGGCGATGGCCCAGTGCGCCTCAGCGCAGCCATGGCCCGCCTTAAGAAGGTGCGCACCTTCTATTTCCTCGTGGTCGGTATCGGCGTGCTCGGCTTTGCCCTCGTCGCCGTGCCTGCCACTTTCAACCTGATGATGAAAGACGTCTATGGCTACGACGCTCTGCAACGCGGATGGATTCTCTCCATCACATGGTCGGTCTCCGTCATCGCCATTCCTTTAGGTGGCCGCTATGGCGAACGCCTTTTCCGTAAAAACCCGCCGTCGGCACTCAAGCTCATGGGCGCATCAATACTTCTTTACGGGCTGTTTCTCACCATCGGGCTTCGATTTGAATCGGCCGCGATTCTCATTGCATTTTTCGCAATCGGAAACGCGTTCCAAGGAATGGCGTTCACACAGATGGGCCCCACCATCTCGGCAGTGGTCCCCTATCAAATGCGAGCCCAAGCCTTCTCTATGGTCGGCGTCTACATCTTCCTTATGGGTGGCTTCTTCGGCGGGCTTCTGACCGGTGCGTTCTCTGATGCATTTGGACAGCGCACGGCTCTCACCGTTGTCGTTCCGCCCGCCGCACTCATCGGTGGACTCATGATCATCTACGGATCCCGCTATATGAAGCGCGATATCTCCCTCACCGTTTCGGAACTCATGGAGATGCAAGAAGAACAAAAGCGCATGGCTGCGGACCCCGAGAACGTTCCTGTTCTTCAGGTGCGCAATGTCGACGCTTCCTATGGAACTCTGCAGGTTCTTTTCGACGTGAGTTTCGAGGTCAAGAAGGGTGAGTGTCTTGCCCTTCTTGGCACCAACGGCGCCGGCAAGTCCACGATTCTGAGGTCTATCAGTGGCTTGTTGAACCCCGACCGTGGTGTTATTCGCATGAACGGTCGGACGATCACCCTCGTCGACCCTCAATATCGTGTTGCTCTAGGAATGATGCAAATTCCTGGCGGCGAAGCAGTGTTCCCGTCGATGTCGGTCGCAGAGAACCTCGAACTCTGGAGCGAACTCATCGAAGACAAGAAGAAGCGTGCGGAACGAATCGACGCAACGTTTGAGTCCTTCCCTGAACTTCGTCATCTGATTGATTCAAAAGCCGGTTCTCTCTCGGGCGGTCAGCAGCAGATGCTTGCCCTCGGTAAAGCCATCATGCTTGAACCCGACCTACTTCTCATCGATGAGTTGTCACTTGGACTCGCACCAATTGTCGTACAGCGATTGCTCGGCATTGTTGAGAAACTGAAAGAACAGGGAACAACGATGGTGCTTGTTGAACAGTCTGTAAACGTCGCACTCTCAGTCGCCGACCGAGCAGTGTTCATGGAGCGTGGCCAGGTGAAGTTCGAAGGTCCCGCCCAAGAATTGTTGGAGCGCGATGACCTCTTGCGGGCCGTGTTCCTTAGCGGAGAGGGTGCCTGATCATGATGTTTGGACTCACGTTAAGCGGAGACATTGTTTTCTCCGGACTCATTCAAGGCCTCGTCTACGCACTTGTGGCGTTTGGCCTTGTCCTCATCTTCCGAGCAACAGGCGTTATCAACTTTGCTCAAGGCCAAATTGGCGCGTTCGGCGGTTACGCCATGGCGTTGCTTTTTGTTCAGTACCACGTGCCCTACGCATGGTCGGTACCGATTGCACTCGCGTCGGGCGTACTCCTTGGTGTGGCCTCGGAACTCATCCTTCGTCGATTGTTCACCCAGCCGCGCCTGCTGCTTTTTGTCGCAACGCTCGGGCTCACCCAACTCATCCAGTTACTGCAGTTGCGGCTTCCGATCCCCGATGGCAAAGAAGCCGCTGTCACTTATCCAGTGCTCTTTAGCGGCAAGTGGCAGATCTTCGGAGTCACTGTCACAGGCCCGATGATCACGATCATCGTCGCTGTTCCGCTGCTGATGCTTGGCCTGACAGTGTTGCTTCAGAAATCAAAGTTCGGCCGGCAGGTTCGAGCCACCGCTGACAATGCACCTTCGGCGCAACTTGCAGGCATCTCGATTCGTTCCGTATCGACCAAAGTCTGGGCCCTCGCTGGTTTCCTTGCGGTTGTTGCTGCGCTACTCATCGCACCCGTGCAGGGCGGCAACATCGCAACCGTCAGTTCCGCACTCGGCCCAAGCCTTCTGCTCCTCTCGCTGACAGCAGCGATGTTTGGCCGAATGCGTTCATTCGGATGGACCGTCATCGGCGGAATCATCGTCGGCATCATCAACATGCTCTTCGTTACCTGGGGTCAGGTCGGCGAGGTTCCCCAAGGTTCCAATGTTCTCGCCATCTTCGTGATCTTGCTCCTGCTCATCTTGTTCAATGGCAAGTCAAGTGGCATGAGTGCCGATGAATGGCAGCTCACCACCAAGCTGAAAGCAGCAAACGAAGACCTCCGCAAGCACCCGCTGTACCGGGCCTCGACCATTATCGGGATCGGCCTTCTTGTCGGCGGCGCACTTCTTCTCCCGCAACTGTTCGACAAGCCCACCGACTGGCTGCGCTATGCAGAAATCATGGTGTGGATTATCGCTGCACTGTCGGTCACCGTGCTCACCGGATGGGCCGGACAGTTGTCGTTGGGCCAATTCGGATTCGTCGCCATCGGCGGTTACTTCACCGTGAAGTTCTCCGGGGGCATGCCCGTTCCTGTCGCTATTTTGTTCGGTGTCGCCGTCGGTGCCATTGCTGCGCTCATCATCGGTGTGCCGGCATTGCGAATAAAGGGGCTGTTCCTAGCGGTAATCACGCTTGGCTTCGGTCTGATGGTCCGCAATTGGCTCATTTTCAACGGTGCCCTTTCCGGCTCGGGAGCAATCGCCAACCTTCACGTCAATCGGGCAAAGGGCTACAACCTTCTGTTCTGGAACGTGAAGGGCAACAACTTCCATGGGGTGTATTGGTTCTGTCTTTTTGTGACTGTCATCGCCATTTTGCTGGTGTGGCAGATCCGACGAACAGGCGTTGGTCGTTCGATCATCGCGGTGCGAGACAACGAACTCACCGCCGCGGCGTACACCGTCTCCCCCACCGCGAAGAAGATCATCGCGTTCGCGGTTTCAGGTGGTCTCGCAGCTCTCGCTGGTGGCCTTCTTCCGCTGCTTTCGGCTCAGTTGGAACTCAGCCCCAACGGCGGTTGGTTCGACGTTGAACAATCACTTCGGGTCGTTGCCGTGGCAGTCGTCGGCGGTATCGCTTCAATCACTGGCGCCATTCTTGGCGTCATAGTGATCGTCGCGATCCCAATTCTTTTCGACGGAACTCCACAGGTGAAGTTGTTTGCCAGCAGTATCGGCATGCTCGTCGTGCTCCTGTATTTCCCTGGTGGTCTTATTTCGATTATCCACTCAGGTCGCGATCTTCTTTTGGGCTGGCTTGCCAAGCGCACTGGTTGGGAACCAAAGCGAAATACGCAAGTTGGTTCCGTCAGTTCACTGGCATCGGTCAAAACCCATGACGAGAGCAGTGCGATGCCTCTTGTGGCAACCGATGTCACTGTTCGCTTCAGCGGGCGAGTTGTTGTCGACGGCGCATCTATCACGGTCAAGCCTGGCGAGATTGTTGGCCTCATTGGCACCAACGGTGCCGGCAAGTCAACGCTCATGAACGCGATCAGTGGTTTCGTTCCAAGCTCTGGCACCATCGAAATCTTTGGCACCGAAGCTCACAATCGGTCCGCTCCTCACCGAGCTCGTCTCGGTATCGGCCGTGCGTTCCAGAATGCTCGTTTGTTTGCGTCGTTGAGCGTCCGTGAAACTCTCATGGTTGCGTTGGAAGCACGAGAGCGCTCCTTACTCGTTCCTTCGATGCTTTCGCTTCCGCCTTCACCGCAACGTGAGAAGCGCAAGCGCAAGCAAGCCAACGAGATCATCGGTTACCTCGGACTCTCCCGTTACGCCGATGCCCTCTTGGGCGAACTCTCCACTGGCACTCGACGCATCGTCGAGCTCGGTGCATTGTTAGCCCTCGATAGTGAACTGCTGCTTCTCGATGAGCCCACTGCTGGTGTGGCCCAGAAGGAAACAGAAGCATTCGGGCCACTCATCGAATCGATCCGCAAGGAACTCGGTGCGTCGATCCTGATCATCGAACATGACATGCCAATGGTGATGTCGATCTCTGACCGGATCTACTGCCTCGAAGCCGGCTGTGTCATCGCCGAGGGCGAACCCAAAGCGATCCGCAGCGATCCTGCGGTCATTGCGTCCTACCTCGGCACTGACGAACGAGCCATCGCCCGCTCTGATTCGTAGTTTCCAGGACCAAGCACTCACCATGCTCTAGCCGTCGGCGAGGATCTTCATGACCTCGTCGGCGGGACGGCCTGTGCGCAGCAACTCCGCCATGATCTTCATCGGTCGGTCGATGTGAGTGAAGAAGCCGTAATAGCCCTCGCACAGATAGTTGAGGCCGTCTTCGCCGTCGGCTGTTGTCGTAAACCGATTACGCGGGCATTCGCCATGACAGGCAAACCGAACCTCGCAATTCACGCACTGCGAGGGCAAGGTCGTCGCCTTTGCTGCGCCGAATGCTTGTTGTTGGGGTGACGCAACCATCTCGGCCAAGTGCTGTGTGGCGATGTTGCCCAAAAGGAAATCTGGCTCAACGTAGTGATCACAGGAATACACGTCACCGTTGTGTTCGAGGGCGATAGCAGTCCCGCAGGTTTCCGAAAAGATGCACATCGACGATTGCATTCCAAGCCATGCTCCGAGCGCCGCATCGAATGACGGAATGAAGACCTCGCCTACGTCGTTGTGCACCCACTCGTCGAACACCGCGGTCAGGAATTTCCCCCATTGAGCGGGCGTCACGGAGCGTTCCGTGACCAGTGAGCCCTCTTGGAGATAGAGCGGACGTTCTGATGCCCGCTCGCCCCAGCCCGCATCAGCCTTGTCGATGAGTTCTGGGGTGGCTCGCTCGACAATGGGAATCAACTGGATGAATCGAACTCCGAGGTCGTCGCGGAAGTGCTTGTACACCTCGAGGCCATGATCGGCGTTGGCGGCATGCACTGAACACAGCACGTTTGTGGCCACATTGTGATGTTGCAGCAACTCCCACCCTGCTTTTACGCGCTCGTAGGTAGGGCGACCTTGCTTGTCGACTCGAAACGCATCATGCATCGCAGGAGGCCCATCAACAGAAAGGCCCACGAGCACCTGCTCGGCAGCGAGAAACTCACACCACTCGTCGTCGAGCAACGTGCCATTTGTTTGCAGGGTGAATTCCAGGATGCGCTGTGGACCAGCGATCTCCTTGGCCTTGGCCACAAGGCGCCGGTAGAACTCCACCCCCATCAACGTGGGCTCCCCGCCCTGGAAGGCAATCGTGATCTCTCTCGTCTGATGAGACTCGATCAGTTGCGTGAGATAGGCCGCAACGAGATCATCGGACATGCGAAAGCGATCGCCGGGATAGAGCTGCTCTTTCGAAAGGAAGAAGCAATAGGTGCAATCAAGATTGCAGATCGCTCCGGTCGGCTTGGCCAACACGTGGAACGCAGGAGGGAACCCCTCCGGCCACGTGGGCGGGAGTTCCGGAGCACCTTTTCGGCCGATGGAAACCGGCTGACTCACGCCGACCAGCTCATTGTGAGGCGAAGAACGCTTCGAGTTCGAGAGCGAGGTCGCGGAATGGTGCACCGGAAACGTCAACAACTACCGAATCGAGTCGACCTGTGAAGTGGAACGGAGCGAAGTACGTGTCATCAACCGGCGTTCCATCGTCGAAACCGACACAGAAATACTCGCCAAACAGGTGGTACGAATAAATCGTTGTCTGTGGGATCTCGCCAGAGGCGACGATCTCACCATCGACGAGTAGATCTACCGTTCCAGCGAACTGTCCGGTTGGTGTGAAGGAGTAGCCAAGAGTGTGATGACCTTCAGGTAGCGGAGGCGAAGAAACTCGGAATCGCTGCGCGCCCAGGAAGTTATGCACGTAGTGCAGGGCATTGTCTTGCATGTAGAGCGCGTAACCGCCGAAACGGCCGCCGTGGGCCACAAGCACGCCCTCGTCGTCGCCCGAGTACTCGACATCAGCGACAGTGATCGATGGGCGATGGCGAATATCAACCGCTGCAGGCGTCGCCACTGGGGCACCTGGGCGATAGACGTAACGGGGTCGCAGTGCATAATGCGCAGGACGTTCAACCTGCACAGGGCGGCTTGAGTGCAACGGCAGCGCTCCGTGCGCACCAGCTTCGGCCCACCAGCGGTCGACCATCTCGCGCAACTTCTGAGGATGTGCTTCAGCGAGGTCATGACTCTCAGAGAAATCCTCGGCGACGTGGTAGAGCTCCCAGCGATCGTCGTCGAAGGCAATGTCGGGATCGATTCCAGGGACATACAACTGGCCCCGCATCGGGTGATAGGCAACGGCTTTCCAGCCCTCGTGGTAGATCGCTCGGCAACCGAGAAGCTCGTAGTACTGCGTCGTGCGCTGGGTCGACGTATCGGCCACGGAGAACGACTCAAGGAGGCTCTTGCCCTCGATCGGCTTCTGAGGAACCCCCTCGAGCACGTCGGGCATCTCGATACCGAGTGCATCGAGCACCGTCGGCATGATGTCGATCACGTGGAGATACTGGGTGCGAACTTCTCCGCTCCCATTGGTGCCGGCAGGCCAGTGAACGATCAGTGGATCGGCGACACCGCCTTCATGGCATTCACGCTTCCAGCGTTGGAATGGCGTGTTTCCGGCATGGGCCCATCCGTACGGGTAGTGCCCATGTGATTCAGCAGTGCCAAGCAATTCGACATTGGGCAGGACGGCGTCAAGCGTGAGTGGCACGCCGTTATACCAAGCAACCGAATTGAACGCGCCATGCTTATCGCCCTCAGGCGAGGCGCCGTTGTCGCTCATCACAACAACGATGGTGTTATCGAGTTCGCCAATTGCTTCAAGATGATCAAAAACTCGACCAACGTGATGGTCGGTATGGGTCAGGAAGCCGGCATAGACCTCCATCATGCGCGCATAGGCACGCTTTTCGATATCGGGAAGCGTGGCCCACTCTTGAATCCACTCTGGACGCTCGGTGAGTTCGGTTCCTGGAGGAAGAATACCGAGATCAAGCTGACGCTGATGCGTTGCCGCACGCCATTCATCCCAGCCCATATCGAATTTGCCCGCGTAGCGATCAATGAACTCACGCGGGGCCTGATGGGGCGCGTGACATGCACCCGGAGCGAAGTACAAGAAGAACGGTTTATCGACCGTGACATTTCGCAGATCGTTAATGAACTCAATTGCACGACCGGCAAGATCTTCTGTCAGGTGGTAGCCGTCCTCGGCTGAATAAGGCTGTTCGACAAAGTGATTATCGGAAACGAGATCCGGTGCGTACTGATTCGCTTCCGCACCCATGAATCCGTAGAAACGTTCAAAGCCTCGACCAAGCGGCCAACGCTTGCGCGATGCAGCGAGGTCTGTTTCTTCGCGAGGAGCAAGATGCCACTTCCCAACTGCCATTGTCGCGAAGCCGTTGTCACGAAGCACCTCGGAGATGAAGCCGGTGTCTTTATTGATGCGGCCATCAAAGCCAGGGAAGCCAGTGGCGTTATCGGCGATGCCGCCCATACCGGTGGTGTGCTGATTGCGACCGGTGAGCAGACAAGCTCGCGTCGGCGAGCACATCGCCGTTGTGTGAAAACTTCGGTAGCGCAAACCTTCTGAGGCCAGACGATCGAAGTTCGGCGTTTCAATGTCGGAACCGAAGCAACCAATCTGCGCATAGCCAACGTCGTCTAGAACGACGAAGACGACATTGGGCGTACCCGCTGGCGGAAGCACCACATCGGGATACGCCTGAACAGATTCGTTGAGGGTTCGACCCACAACTCCAGAGAATGATTCGCCATCTCGGTAGGTCAGCATCGGTTCCTCACATAAATGATGACTCGGCGGTGAGACCGAGTTCAGGCCAAGCCCCCACGACTATGGGCTGCATGTTTCCATAACCAACGCCGCCACCAATGGGATCGGTGATGCGCACAGTGGTATCACGAATTTGGTGAAGCTTTCGAGCAGTTTCTGGCTCGGTGCAATCGGCAATGCGTTCACCCTCGACATTGAGTTCGCCGCGCCATTCGCCGTGGTGATGGCCGTTCCAGCCGAAGTACAAACCGGCGCCGAGATGAAAGCCGGTATCGCCAAGAACTTCGACCTCGAAGTTGCGAGCGGATCCATCACTCATCGTGGCGAGGATCTTTCCGCCCTTGAGACGCCGATTCGACGTGTCGTAGGTGAAGTCTTGGTCCACATCGGCCATATGCGTGACCGAGCCATCGGTTTCTTCGATGATCGCGGTGACGTTCTTTTGCAAGAAACCAGGCAACACCGTTTTCGCAACATTGAAGAACAGTCCGTAGTGACTGCCATCAGGGCGCTCCATGAGGATGGGGCTCCAGAAGAACTGGAACTGTCCTCCGTCGAGTCCGCGTTGCGGTTCCATATCGGTCGGTGGTTCGCCAACGTCGTAGCGCACACCCCACGAGTGATCACGGGTCGACACCCATGTGTCTGGGTTCATCTCGGTACGCACGCCATCGACCTCGACCCAACCGCTACAGGTTCCGATCTGGTGGTAACGAACCAATTCTGAGGCAACCCGGAACATTGAGCGGTTATGCGTACGTTCTTCAACCATCGGCGGGATGATGCTCTCGAACAACCAATCGAACGCGATTGGTTGCGTGTCGTTGGGTTCAAGTACGAAACGGATCTTCTTGAGAGGTTCCACGATTTCATAACGAATCGGGCCACCACCAAGAAGTTCAGGCGCATCGGAAAGTCGACGGCTCATACGAACGGTGGTTTGTTCACGGCCACGAGAAACGCCGCAATAGGCATCCATCACGTTTCGGTTGGTGTATTTACCAAGACCGAAACCGAGTTGCAGGCTCCCGTCTTTGGCCATAGCCATGGCACAGACCTTTTCGGTCCAGGCCAAATCACTGGTGCCAACAACGGCGATGGTGTCGACAATCTGATGTTGGAACCATTCATCGCCCGAAGTCAGTGGTCCGATCGGATTGGCCATGATGTCCCCCAGATTTTGTTGTTCAGAGTGGAGTAAAGCGAAACGTTTTAGAGAAGCCAGCGCGAAATCGCATCGATCACACACGCAGGACGTTCTTCGCCCTCGATCTCGATCGTGATGCGCATCAGCGTTTGCAGGCCGCCCTTCACTTCTGTGACCTCAACCAGTTCGGCTCCAGCGCGAACGCTCTGACCGACTTTTACCGGCGACGGAAAGCGAACCTTGTCGACGCCGTAATTGATGCCGGCAGAGAAACCTTGAACTTCAACGATCTGCGGAAGAAAGAAGTTCGACAACGACATCGTGAGATAACCATGCGCGATCGCCGCTCCGAAGGGGCCATCTTTGGCTCGCTCAGGATCAACATGAATCCACTGATGATCGCCAGTGGCATCGGCAAACATGTTGACGCGGTCTTGTTCAATCTTCAGCCAATCACTGAAGCCGAGGTGAGTTCCTTCAGCAGCACGAACTGCATCGGGTCCGTCAATGAGCGTGGTCATAGTGATCTCCAGGAGACGAGTTCAGGAACCGGGGTTGCGACCAGCGAGACGATCGAGAGTGGTTTCCGCTTCAGCGATGATGCGGCTCACAACTTCAGCAGCCGAAGGAAGATCATCGATCACGCCAACGACCTGACCAGTGGGAAGGATGCCGGCATCGAGTTCGCCATCGACCAAAGTTGCTTTGGTGAGGATCGGTGTATTGCCCGCCATGATGACCTCGGCCCATGGCATATCCATGCGCTTTTTCATATCGAGGCCCTCTTTGGCCATCTGAATCCAAGAGAGGCCCGTGTACTTCCGGAACTTCGCCGCATTCGCAATGGCTTTAGGAACTGCGGTGATCGCTGATGCGCCGTCCATCTGATCGACCAACTTGGTGCGGATCACTCGATGGGGTGCGCCATCAACCTTGGTTGTGACGACCGTTCCCGTTACTGCGGTGCCGAGATATTGCTTCTTGACTTCCATCGGAACTGCGGAATCGGAGGTGAGAAGGAAGCGCGTGCCCATGGCAATACCACTGGCCCCGTAGGCAAGCGCCGCAACGAGGCCTCGGCCATCGAAATAGCCACCAGCAGCAACAACAGGAACGCGACCGCCGACAACATCGACGACCTCAGGCAGAAGCAGAGAGGTTGGGACAGAACCCGTGTGGCCGCCACCTTCGCCACCCTGCACGAGGATGGCGTCGACACCCCACTCCATGACTTTCTCAGCATGACGTTTTGCACCGATCGACGGCATCACCTTCACGCCGTGATCGTGCAAGTACTCAATGAGATCTTTTTTCGGAGCCTGGGCGAATGATGCAACCGGAATACCCTCGGCAACAAGAAGCTTGAGGCGATCCATGATGTCGTCGGCATCGGCGCGCATGTTGACGCCAAACGGGGCAGTCGTTCGTTTCTTGGTTTCAGCAATCGCCACAACAAGTTCGTCATAGGTCATAGTTGCCGAAGCGATTATGCCGAACGCCCCGGCGTTGGACGTGGCCGAAACGAGTTTCGGACCCGCGACCCACCCCATGCCGGTCTGGACGATCGGGTACTTCGAACCAAGAAGTTCAAGCAGCGGGGTCGTGAGCGCGGGATGCATCAGGCGGCCGGAAGTTCGCGATCGCGGAACGACTTCGGATCGAGCACCTCGCGCAACACGCGAAGTTCCTCATCGGTAGGAAGTCGAGTCGCGGGGACGTCGGAAGGAATCACGAGTTCGAAAGAACACGCGGCGACCACGTCATCGATCGACACCCCGGGATGGAGCGAAGCCACGCGCATGTGGTGATCGGGAGTGTTGAAGTCATAGACCGCGAGGTTGGTGACGACACGACGAATCTCGTGATGGGCCTTGACCCAATCACCAAGTTTTGCGGCACGGTCGTAGCCAATTCCAGAAACCGTGTCGACCTTTTCCACGAAGACACGATTGGTCTGATTACCAATGAAATACGAGGTCGTGTGGTTGATCGTGTTGCCAGGAGCTCCACGAACACCGAGAAGCTGCGACTTCGGCTTGTTCCAGTCGCCAATATTGGCAATGTTCTGATTGCCGAACGTGTCGATCTGGCTTGCACCCATCACCACATGGCGACGACCGCCCCACAGGGCATCGAACACCGTGCGGAACGGAATCCAACCTTCAACCTGCTTGTCGGTACCGCCGACAGGAAGATCGTTGGCGACGAAAAATGCTTCGCCATCGCTTACGAGAAGTTCTGGTTCAAACGTGGCGCGAGCCAGTCGTGCACCGAGCATTGGAATTGTGCCCATACCGGAAGCGAAGATCTCGCCATCGCCACGGAAGGTGTCAGCTACAGCTGCGACACAGATTTCGCCAAGCGTTGCATCGCTCATCGGGCTGCCACCGCCTTCTGATAGTCGGCTTCAGAGCCGGAGAGATAGGTGTCGACAAAGGCCTTCCAGGTTTCTGGATCCTTGGCGGCGTCGGCGTATTCCTTCTGGAACTTCTCGTCACGCTCGTAATCGGGCTGACAGTTCGTGAAGTGCGCTCCGTTCGGAGCTTCGATCACACCATCGACCATTGAACGGTTGATCTTCATGGTGTGGATCGTGCCGTTCTTCAGAAGTTCTTCGGTGGGAACGATCTTCTCAGCGGAAAGGAATCGTCGACCAACTGCAGCTGCACCGAGGAACAGGTCATCGAAATAAAGATCGGGGCCGAGGAACTGGGCATTGCCGCGTTCGTCGGCCCGATTGAGATGCACGAATGCGGCATCGAGATTGAGTGCCGGAACGGCAAGGAGTTCCTCGCCATCGGCGTAGGGCGACTTCACGGTGCGAAGGCTTGGATCGTTCTTCACAACATCGGAACCGAGACCAGCACGTGTGGGAAGGAATGGAAGGCGAAGCGCCGCGGCGTAGAGGCCCCATTGCAACATGCCTTCGTCGTACTCCACGACCTCGGGAATCGTGCCGTTCTGGCGAGCAGCGCGGAAGTGCGGTTCAAGGGCGATTGAATCGAGCGATACAAAGCCGTACACGAGACGTTTGACCTTGCCAGCCGCACACAGCAGACCAACATCGGCGCCGCCGTAGGAAACGATGGTGAGATCTTTGAGGTTGGAACGGAGCAGCGCCCGCACCAACGACATCGGTTTGCGACGGGAACCCCATCCACCGATGCCAATTGTCATTCCATCAGAAAGCGTGGCGATCGCTTCATCTTCGGTCATGCGCTTGTTGGCCATTTACTTCTTTCCCTTCTCGGACTTCGTTGCTCCACTTGAGCCTGCCGACTTTCCTTCAGCAACGAAGTCGTTGCGCAGTTCGTCGGCCACGCCGGAGAGATTCAGTTCAAACGTGAAGCCTTGTTCGAATCGATAGGACTTCTTGACGTCCCAAAGGTCGATGCCATTGAGACTTTCCTTCGCAGCACGGATCACCGTTGGTGATTTTGCAGCAATATTGCCCGCAATTTCTCGAGCTGCTGCAAGCAGTTCATCGCGAGGAACAACGCGAGCGACCGAGCCCCACGCGTGCAGCTGCTGTGCGGTTGCGTTGGCCGATGTGTAAACCATCTCACGCATCTTGTGTTGCGGAACAAGGCGAGAAAGATGAGTGGCTGCGCCAAGCGCGCCACGATCTACCTCGGGAAGTCCGAAGAACGCATCGTCGGAGGCCACGATGACGTCGGCATTTCCCACGAGGCCAATGCCGCCACCGACACAGAATCCGGCCACCGCTGCGATAACGGGGACTTCACACTCGTACACCGCAGCAAAGGCGTGGTAGCAGCCCTTATTGGCACCAATGAGGGCATCGAATCCCTCGGTGTTCTGCATTTCCTTGATGTCGACCCCGGCGTTGAATCCCCGACCCTCAGACCGGAGAATGACCGCTCGAACGGAGCGATCGGCCCCGAGTCGGCGGATTTCATCGCCTAATTGGAACCACTCCGCCACGGTAAGGGCGTTGACTGGCGGACAGTTCTGCACGACCTCGGCAATGCCGTCCGCTCCGATGCTCACTTCGATACCCATAGGGGGTCGACGCTAGCCGGTGACCTCACAATCAGTCAGATGGAGGAGGCCATCTGAGAAGCCCTGCGGGCCCGGTTGTAGGGTTCGCCCATGGCGCTTGAGATCGACCTCACGGGACGCTCTGT
>WLMU01000032.1 GCA_009700115.1 Actinomycetota bacterium | reverse complement strand
TGAAGACGCTTCGGGGCTGACGAGCAATGCCTTGGTGTGAAGAATGTTCCAAGTTCTGGAATCCCAACTCACTGCCACCTGATGGAACATGCCCATCGTGCGGTCGCATGATTGGTGAACCGCCGAAGGTTCAGCGGATTCCCTGGCACTTTTGGATTCTGGTCGTAGCGGCGGCGCTATACCTCGGATGGAGAGCTGTTCAAGGCATCCTTTGGTTGCTCCAATGAACGAAGAAATTGGAAGCGTTCAGCTCGCGATTATTGGGAGTGGGTTCGGAGGTCTCGGTGCCGGCGTGATGGCGCTCGAACAGGGCATTGATTCGTTCGTGATACTCGAGCGTTCGAAGGCCGTTGGTGGCACTTGGCGTGACAACACTTATCCCGGATGCGCCTGCGACATACCTAGCAACCTGTATTCGTTCTCGTTTGCACAAAACCCGCGATGGTCACGTAGTTATCCAGCGCAGCCAGAGATCGAGGAGTATCTCGAACGGATCACAGACCATTACGCGCTGCGCTCGCGACTTCGGTTCGGCTTCGATGTCGAGAATCTTTCTTGGAACGAAGGCGAACGTTGCTGGGTAATCACCTCGCGAGATGGCGACACCGTTAAGGCGTCAGCCGTCATTAGCGCGACTGGGCCCCTGAGCCAACCTTCGGTTCCAGATCTACCAGGACTCGACGTGTTCGAAGGAGAGATCTTCCACTCGGCAGCATGGCGGCACGATATCGACCTGACTGGAGCGCGGGTTGGTGTTGTAGGCACAGGAGCATCCGCAATCCAACTGGTGCCGGCAATCGCCGACACCGTCGAGCACCTCGATGTGTTCCAGCGCACGCCGCCTTGGATTCTTCCGCGTGACGATCGACCTACTCCCAAGTGGCGGCAGCGCTTGTATCGCGCCGTGCCATTTCTGCAGCGTCTCCATCGGTGGCGGGTCTATTTCCGGCAGGAGTTTCTGGCGCTCGCCTTCCTCGGAAGTGGCAAAATCGCGCAGGGGATGACGAAGCGAATCATCGAAGAAACGAAATCGTTGATCGAAGAATCGTTTGACGATCCCGCGGTGGCAGAAACCTTGGTCCCTCACTACACGCCGGGGTGCAAGCGGCTGCTGATCTCCAACGATTGGTATGCGTCACTGGCAAAAGACAACGTTGAGTTGATCAGTGCATCGATCGAAGAAGTGACCCAAACCGGAGTTCGCACCTCCGATGGTGTTGAGCATGACCTTGATGTGCTTGTGCTCGCTACAGGTTTTGCCGTCGCAAGTTTCCCCTCACCGCTTCGCATTATCGGTCGTGATGGAATCGATCTTGCCGATCATTGGAGCAATGGAGCGTCGACCGATTTTGGTCTCACGGTTTCCGGCTACCCCAACCTCTGGTTCCTCGCTGGACCCGGGACCGGTCTGGGGCACAACTCGATCGTGTTCATGATCGAGGTTCAACTCGAACACATTTCTCGGGCGCTTCGCTTTATGCAGAAGTCTTCCGTTCGCGTCTTAGATCTTCGACCCGAGGTTGAGGCATCCTCGTATGCGGAACTCCAGAAGCGTGTTGCGAAAACTGTGTGGACTTCGGGATGTTCCAGTTGGTACGTATCGCCGGGCGGTCAGGTCGACACCATCTGGCCCGGAACGACGACCGAGTACTGGTGGCGGGCTCGGCGCTTTGATCCTGATCGGTACGTCCTGAGCCCGGGCCGATTCGGTGAGATCACCCTTGATCGCTAAGGTGTTCGGTCCACGGGCTGTGGCGCAGCTTGGTTAGCGCGTCGGTCTGGGGGACCGAAGGTCGTGGGTTCGAATCCCGCCAGCCCGACCAGACACGAGCGGGGTGCCACACTGGCACCCCGCCCTGTCACCCCCGAGGACTCCAGGAAGACTGATGTCAGACGAGAGCAAGAACGAGACATCGATAGAGACTCATGAGGCCCCTGAGGAACTTGAAATCAGTTCCGAAGAGCGGGCTTCGATTCGAGCCCAGAGGCTCGATCGACTCGCAGAGTTGAGGGAAGGTGGGGTCAACCCTTATCCGTACCGGTTCGAGCGATCCTCCGATATCGGACCTGTACGCGAAGAGTGGTCCGCGATTGAAGCAGGCACTGAAACAGGCTCGATTGCTCGGCTAGCTGGTCGTCTGATGCTGAAGCGAGAGCAGGGACGACTCACGTTCGGACAATTACGAGATCACTCCGGCGAGATCCAACTGTTCGTTTCAGCTGGCGTCCTCGGCAAGGAGTCATTCGCTGAATTCAACAATCTTGATCGAGGCGATTGGGTTGGCGTCGAAGGCGAGGTCATGGCCACCAAGAAAGGTGAGCTCTCGATCAAGGTCACGACCTGGGAATTGCTGAGCAAGGCACTGCGTCCTCTTCCAGACAAATGGAAGGGTCTCGCAGACGTCGACGCCCGGTACCGGCAGCGTTATGTCGATCTCACCGTTAACCCCGATGCGCGACGCGTCTTCGAAGTGCGTTTCGCCGCTGTCGATGCAATCCGACAGGGTTTGAGGGAGCGTGGCTATCTCGAGGTCGAAACGCCGATCCTCAATCTGCAACAGGGTGGAGCGACCGCTCGTCCATTCATCACGCATTACAACGCTCTTTCGATCGACACCTTCCTGCGTATCGCTCTCGAGCTCCCCTTGAAGCGTCTGTTGGTCGGCGGCCTTGACCGCGTTTTCGAGATCGGTCGAGTGTTCCGCAACGAAGGCATCGACACTCGCCACAACCCAGAGTTCACAATGCTCGAGTCGTATGAAGCTTTTGCGGACTACAACGACATGATGGTTCTTGTCGAAACTCTCGTCGCAGCGGCAGCGGTTGCGGCGAACGGAACCACTGTCGTCGGAATGCGTGGAACCTCGGTCGACCTTGCACCGCCGTGGCGACGCGTGTCGATGGTCGAGCTCATTCGTGAAATCGTCGGAGTCGATATCAATCCTGCGATGGATCTGGCTGGTGCACGCGCCATTCTGGATGGTCTCGGGCTCGAATGGAAAGAACACTGGGGTCCCGGTCGTTGCACTCACGAGGTGTATGACGAACTCGTCGAGCCGAAGGTCATAGAACCCACCATTGTTTTTGATCATCCGCGTGAGACCTCTCCACTTGCGAAGCCGCACCGGAGCGATCCCTCACTCGTCGAACGATTCGAAGTCATCGTCGATGGTCGTGAGCTCGCTAACGCCTACAGCGAACTTAATGATCCAGTCGAACAACTTGCTCGATTCCAAGAAGAGGCCGCTCACAAGGCGGCGGGGGATCCTGAAGCAGGAGATGTGGATCTCGATTACATCCGAGCCCTCGAGTACGGAATGCCACCTGCTGGTGGTCTAGGCATCGGAATCGATCGGCTCGTCATGATCTTGGCGGAGGTTGAAAGCATTAGGGAAGTCATTCTTTTCCCGACGCTCCGGCCCGAAAACAGTTTGACCGAAGATGATTTTCCGCCAAGGTCAAACGCGTAACGATGTCGCACGGAGAACTCGGCGGTTGCCTGAATGCGGCGTGATTCTCGGCGAGCAAGGCTTATTGGATACCTGACAGCACTCGGTGGTTTGATTCTCCTTGTCTCGACCCTGCCAGCTGTTGGAATTCGTCTCGGCCGGATGGTGAACGTTGTTACGCCGTTTGGCGTGAGGGTCACGAGCCATGTCGTAGCTGTAGCGGCGGGCGTTTCACTCCTCTACCTCGCAGGTCAGTTGGCCCGCCGGCGCCGCATGGCTTGGCTATTTGCCATTGTGTTGTTCGGCGCATCGTTTGTCGTGGAACTCGTCCGACAGCACCATTATGTTGCGGCCGCTTACTCACTAGCGATGGTGGTTCTTCTTGCAGCAAGTCGGTCGAAATTCAAGGCACCAGGTGACCCTCCGACCCTGCTCGAGTTCGTGCGATTCCTTCCTCGTTACTTCGCCACGATATTTGTATACGGATTTGCGGCCCTTTTCTTCGAGCGGAATTCATTACGCCCTTCGCCAACGATTTGGATGAATACACAGACGATTCTGTTGGGTCTTTTTGGAATCGATGGCCCATACCACTACGAGAGAAATTTTTTCGAGTGGGCGTTCCCGTCTTCTCTTCTGGTGCTCGGGGTGGCGGGTCTTCTCGCAGCCATCATCTTGGTTTTCCGACCGATCGTCTCCCGCTCGTTCGTTTCGGCTGATTTGCGTGATGAAGCGATTGCGATCGTGAAGAACTTCAGTTCGGACTCGCTTGATTACTTCGCCTTACGAGACGACAAGTTGTTCTTCGTTTCGTCTGATCGGAAGGCATTGATCGCGTACACCTTCGTTGCCCGTCAGGCTTTAGTGTCAGGGGATCCAATTGGCGATGCTCCATCGATCCCTCTTGTGATTGATGAGTTCCTCGCCATGTGTCGCGGACGAGCGTGGGGCGTTTCTTTTCTTGCCGTGCGCGAATCCGACCGTGATCTCTACGTATCACGTGGTCTCCACACGGTGTATCTCGGTGACGAAGCAGTGATCGATGTTCGGGACTTTTCGCTCGCTGGCAAGAAGTGGAAAAGTGTTCGCCAGTCTTCGGGTCGAGTAGATCGGACCTTTCGCTACGAGTGGGTCGCAGAGACTGAAGTCTCGGCCGAGATGCTCGAAGAACTGAATGACATCTCTCGGCGTTGGCGGGGAAAGAAACCCGAGCGGGGTTTCACGATGACTCTGAACCAGGATGTCGAAGGTACCAACCCCGATTTCCGGCTGTGCATTGCTATCGATGAGCAAGGAAAGCCGGGAGGATTCTTGCGTGTCGTTCCGATCTACGGTGACCACCGGGGTTACACGCTCGACATCATGCGTCGCGACCCGGAGACGCCAAACGGCATGACGGAGTTTCTCTTAACTCGAACCATCATGAAACTCGATGAACTTGGTTGCGAACGCTTCAGTATGAATTTTGCCGCATGGGGAAGATTTTTCGAAGTCGATGTCGATTACACGGTGACTCAGCGTGCAGCGAAACTTCTTCTCAACGTCATGAGCCCCTTCTACCAAATCAAGTCGCTGAAAGAATTCAATCAACGCCTGCATCCAGAGTGGGTCCCTCGGTGTATCGCGTACGAGGGATTTCGCAGTCTGCCGCGTGTCGCCCTGCTGTATTCCGCTGCTGAAGGATTCTTAACGTTGCCGGTGATCGGTAAATACCTTCTTCCGCGTACCGTGCTGCATCCCGGTCACCCCGTAATCGGTGGGGTGGCTCAACCTCGTTCAGAGGATTCGGCCTGACGATGTGCGGGCGATTTACCAGCGTGACGCCTAGTAGCGAACTGGCCGATTTTTTCGATGCGGCTTCCGAACTCGCTGATCAAGATGCAAGCTTCAATGTGACTCCGACGTCTGACATCAGGGTTCTCCGCGAAGATGAGAACGGTCAACGTCGCCTCGATCTGATGTTTTGGGGGCTCGTTCCGAGTTGGGCTCAGGATCCTGCAGGTGCATCGCGGATGATCAATGCTCGGTCGGAAACTGCAGCTTCGAAGCCGTCGTTTCGATCCGCTTTTCGGCGAAGACGATGCATCATTCCGGTCGACGGATTTTTCGAATGGGTTTCACATCCAGAACGGAAGAAAAAACAGCCGGTGTACATATCGTCGAAGGATTCCTGTCCGTTGGCATTCGCTGGCATATGGGAGACCTGGCAGCGAACGTCGGATTCGGGTGGTCTCGAGAGACTGACGTCCTGCGCCATCCTGACGGGACCTCCGAATGAATTGATTGCACCGCTTCACGATCGAATGCCAATGATTCTTGGTCGCGACCAATGGAGTGGTTGGCTTGATCGAACCACTGATGACGTCGAGCACTTGCAAGCGATGTTGCGTCCGGCGCCAGAGGATTGGCTTCAGTGGTGGCCTGTCTCATTGCGCGTCAACAGTGTTCGCAATAACGATGCGAAGCTAATTGAAGCAAGTGCAGTTACGCCCGATGGAGAAGCAGAAGGTCAAGAACGACTTCTGTAGGTGCGTTAGAAACCGACTTAGTGAGATCCGTCGGGACCAAGCGCAGAGCGAAGCGCATCTGCTGAAGCGTCAAGAGTTTCAGGCGAAACTGAGCTGTCGGCTTTTCTGAAGTCGATGTCGGCTTCAGAGGTAATCGGCAGCACGTGGAGGTGCGTGTGAGGCACCTCGAGGCCAGCGATGATGAGTGACACACGATCAGCGCCGAACGCTGTCACTTGGGCGGCACCAATTTTGCGAGCCACGATGGCTAGGTGCCCAGCGACCTCGTCGGGGAGGTCGATCCAATGGTCGATTTCCAGCCGGGGAACGACCAACGTATGGCCTGTGCAGATTGGAGCGATTGTCAGGAAGGCGACGCAGACCTCGTCTCGATAGACGAAGCGTCCCGGTAGTTCTCCATCGATGATCTTGGTGAACAGCGTGCTCATGGTTAGAGAATCGTAGAGTGCGGGGGATGAGCATGCCTAATGAGTCGAGCGCCGAAGACAGGATCCTCACCGTTCCCAATGTGATCACGTTGGTTCGGTTGGCATGCTTGCCACTCTTTGTGTGGCTATTACTTGCTGCCGACAACGCTCTACTAGCAGGAGCGCTGCTCGGAGCGCTTGGCGCTACCGACTGGGTCGATGGCTGGTACGCGAGAAAGTTTCGTCAGGTCTCGACGTTCGGGAAAGTTTTCGATCCCGTTGTTGATCGTTTGCTGTTCTTTGTGTCCATCGTCGCCATCATCATTGCGGGAGCAGCACCTTTGTGGTTCTGCATTGCTGTCCTGTTGCGTGAGGTCGTGATCTCTCTGGCGACCGTGGTTCTCGCCACTCTCGGAGCTCGACGAATCGATGTGACGTGGATGGGCAAGACCGCAACCTTCGGACTGATGTTCGCGTTTCCTGCCTTTCTCTGGGCGTCTACCTCCTGGCCTCTCCAATCAACCTTTGAAGTACTCGCTTGGGTCTGCGCCATTCCGGCGCTGACCGCTTCGTACTATGCGGCGGCCCTGTACATCCCGCTCGGCCTTGGCGCTCTGCGTGAGGGGAGAGCCCTCCGCACCCCGAAGCCATAACGAGTCTCACGGGAGGCCCTCACGCTTCGGTGGAGGTCGAGACGATCGGATAGCGTGCGACCCATGCAGCTGCCTGAAGACCTCCGTTATTCACCAGATCATGAGTGGGTCCGTCTCGAGAATGGTCAACTTCGTCTCGGTATTACTGATTACGCCCAAGATGCTCTCGGCGATGTTGTTTACGTCGAGATCCCAGAGATGGGACTCAAGATCGATGCTTCGGGGAAAGTCAGTGAAGTTGAATCGACGAAATCTGTCTCAGACATCTACGCCCCAGTCGCGGGAACGATCGTGGCAGTCAACGACGCGCTTTCAGATTCTCCGGAACGTTTGAATGACGATCCCTACGGTGAAGGTTGGATCTGCGTAATCGAACCGACCGATGCAAGTTCTGTTGATGCCCTCCTCGACGTCGACGGCTATCGGCGGTTGATCGAGGGTTCGTGATGGCTGCTGTCGAGGGATTCTGCAATAACTGCGGTCATCGCAATTCATTAGGAGCCAATTTCTGCTCCTCGTGCGGCGCCGTCCTTGAATCACTCGCGCCTGATCACACAACAATTACCTTCCACCCAGTCTCCCCAGGAGATCCGGTCGAGGGAGACGTGACCGTCATCGTCGAAGGAATCCCGGCCGATACCGCAATGTTGGTCGTGCAACGAGGCTCAAAAGCAGGTAGCCGATTCGCTCTTGATAGCGATGTCGTCACTGCTGGTCGTCACCCCGATTCAGATATTTTTCTTGATGACATCACTGTTTCGCGTCGTCATGCAGAACTGAGACGCGTGACCGACGGAACTTGGCTTGCGTGCGATTCCGGGTCCCTCAACGGCACCTACCTCAATCGTCAGCGCATTGACACTGCGATCCTTGCGAGTGGGGACGAACTGCAAATCGGCAAGTTCAAACTCGTGTTTTTGCTCGGTGGTGAAGGTCAGTGACCGAAACCCGATCTCATTTGTCGATTGGCGAAGTCCTGTCGCTTCTGCAAGATGACTTCCCCGACATCACCATCTCAAAGATTCGATTCCTCGAAAGCCAAGGGTTACTCAACCCTGAGCGAACCCCGTCGGGTTATCGCAAGTTTCACGATGAAGACACCGAGCGATTGCGCTGGATTCTCACTCAACAACGCGATCACTTCCTGCCGCTGAAGGTTATTAAGGAACGCTTAGCGGTGGGGGACTTTTCTGACGGTCCCCCCGAGGGTGTGCTTCCGTTTGAACGTTCATCGGCTTCACCCAGTGGCTCCGACGTGAGCGGCGTAGCTGCAGCCGCTGAAGTAAACGGCACACACAACGGTCATCAGCGGTCTAAAGAGCGCATGCCTGTTCCTGGTTCAGAGTCAATACCAACTGCGAACGGTGAAGGATCTCCTAAGGATCGTGCACGTGCCGTTGCGAGCTTGGTCGAAGGACCCAACGAAGCATCGACGATCACACCTCGCGGTCGCAAGCGTCACCCCACTGTCCATACAAAGGGCGACCCGACGCCGGTGCCCAATGGAGAGGTCGAACCGGCTGCTCCATCGTTGGCACTTACCGGCGAGGAGCTCTGCGCTCAGAGCGGTCTCAGCGCTTCAGGAGTTGCCGATCTGGAACATTTCGGATTACTCAAGATTCGTTCAATGGGTCACGTTGACTACTACGACGAAGAGGCACTCGTTGTCGCTCGTCTAGCTGCTGGGTTTGCTCGATTTGGCATTGAGCCACGCCACCTAAGGATGTACAAGGTTTCTGCAGATCGTGAAGCCGGACTCTTCGAACAACTCATCACGCCTCTTCTCAAACAGCGTCGCGCCGCAGCGCGTGACGAGGCAGTCGAGATGCTTGAGGAACTCGCTGAATTGGCCGATGATTTACGGGCGGTCATGGTGCGGGCGTCTCTTCGCGATTATCTCGGACAAGCGTGATCCAGCAGTTCAAATCACCATCCTGCCCGGTAGGGTGAACTGATGGTTGAGATGGAAGTCATCGCTGTCCGTGTGGACATTCCGGGCAATGCGCCTGTGCTTGTTTTGCGTGAGGTCGCTGGAGCAGGTCGGTTAGTCCCGATCTTCATTGGCCAAGCCGAAGCCGGTGCCATCGGATTCGCGCTCGACGGTGTGGTCACGCCTCGACCCATGACACACGATCTCTTTTGCGAGACGATCGAACATCTCGGCGCGTCTCTTTCCGCCGTCGAAATCACCAGCGTTGAGCAAAGCACCTTTTATGCAGAACTCATCCTCAAGGTTGGCGAGGCCGAATCTCGTCTCTCGGCAAGACCTTCCGACGCTGTGGCTCTTGCTCTCAGATTCCACTGTCCCGTGTGGGCCTCTGAATCGGTTCTCGAAGAAGCGGGCCTCCTTCCCGACGATGAAGCCGAGGACGGCGCCGACGGGGGAGACGTAGTCGAGGAGTTCCGAGCCTTCATCGACAACGTGAACCCCGAGGATTTCGCGTCCTGAGAAGGAAAATCGCCAACCATTGACGCCGCGCGAGCGGAGTTGTACGGTCAGCGGTCCTCACATCGGCGTAATTTCGCCGTTGTTATCCGCGGGATCAATGACGATCCCTTTCCGTGGCGAATCGCTGCCGCGCTTTGTACTTGGGAGTTTCGATGGGAATCACGAACGAGCGCGTCGCCGACCACGGCTTCAGCGGTGCCAAAGCCGCCGAGATCGTAGGTATCAGCTATCGCCAGCTCGATTACTGGGCCCGGACCGACCTTGTCCGTCCGACGGTGACCGACGCTGCCGGTAGCGGGAGCCGACGCCGCTATGGATATACCGATCTTTTGGAGCTCAAGGTCATCAAGAGCCTTCTTGATGCTGGCATTCGACTCGAGAATGTGCGAGAAATCTTTAGTTACCTCCGAGACATCCTCGGTCAGGAGATCACCTCCGCCAATCTCGTTATCCAAGGTTCGACATCGGTAGTCATTCAGTCCGATGGTGAACTGATCGATCTGATTCATAACGGCCAAGGAGTGCTCAATATTCTCCCTCTTGGTGGCGTTCGAGACGAGATGGACGCACGCATTCGCGAACTGCGTCCGCCATCGGAAGACATCGAAACTGCGGCCAAACCATTGCATGTCGTAGCAAACGTGGTCTGAGCAACGCCTCGCTGAAACTAGGGTCAGGTCGTGACCGAACGCCTTTCTCCACTCGACCAGGTCCATCGTTCGATCGGCGCCAAGATGGTGCCCTTCGGTGGATGGGACATGCCGCTTTCCTATGCCGACGGTACGTTGGCGGAGCATCGTGCCTGTCGCCACAGTGCGGTCATTTTCGATGTCTCTCATCTGGGTACCGTGCGTGTCACCGGTGCCGATGCATTCGCGGTGTTGCAGCGCGCGTTCACGAACGATCTCAATCGAGTGGAGCCAGGCCGAGCGCAGTACACCCACCTCCTAGACGAAGAAACTGCCTCGGTCGTTGACGACATCATCATTTGGTGGGTAGATCCGGAGACATTCGATGTGATGCCGAATGCGTCAAACACCGATCGTGTCACCGGAGCAATCGAAGAGATTGCACAATCTCTGGGCGGTGTCTCTGTCGAGGCAGGTGATGTCACTGCTGAACGGGCGATCCTTGCTGTTCAGGGACCACAAGCACGGGCATTGCTGGAATCAATCGATCCAGCGATTGCATCAGTGGCTCGCTTCGACGTTCGACGTGTCGAATGGAACGGGATTGGTCTTGTCGTGGCGGGAACGGGCTACACCGGGGAAGACGGCGTTGAAATAGCGGTACCTGCCGCGCACGCTGCACAACTATGGAACGCCATCGTGGATACAGGCGTGACACCGGCGGGCCTTGGAGCACGAGACACATTGCGACTCGAGGCCGGCTTGCCGTTGCACGGCCATGAACTCGGTTCAGGAATCACCTCGTTGCAAGCAGGGCTCGGTTGGGCGGTGCGCTTCGATAAGGGCCCGTTCCGGGGTTCGGAGGCACTGGCCGAAGAACGTGATCGGGGTGTTACGCGGCGATTATTCGGACTTGTTACTGAAGGTCGTCGGCCACCGCGCGAAGGCTCTGCGATTTTGTTCGACGGTGCGATCGTCGGTGAAGTGACGAGCGGCAATTTCTCGCCCGAACTTGGCCATGGGATCGCGCTCGGGTTTCTCCCGCCAGACTCAAGCGTGGGAGACAAGTTCGAGATCGATGTTCGCGGCACGATGCTTGAGGCTCGTGTTGTAAAGACACCGTTTGTGCACTAGTTAGTTTTCTGCGAACGCCTCAATCGGCGGGCACGAGCAAACCAGATTGCGGTCGCCGTGCGCGCCGTCGATGCGACTGACCGGCGGCCAATATCGAGCGGCAACGTGACCATTGGGCCAGCCTGCACATTCTCGAGTGTACGGATGGGTCCAGAAGTCAGTCGTGAGATCTGCCGCTGTATGCGGAGCGTTATGGAGGGGATTGTCGTCTGCTGGCCATTCTCCGGCGACAACTCGATCGATCTCTGAACGAATTGCCAACATCGCATCGCAGAATCGGTCGAGCTCGGCAAGGTTTTCGCTTTCGGTGCTTTCAACCATGAGTGTCCCGGCTACAGGAAACGACATTGTCGGTGCGTGGAATCCGTAGTCGATGAGACGCTTGGCGACATCGTCGACAGTTACGCCTGTCTCCTTAGTAATCGGACGGAGATCGAGAATGCATTCGTGAGCAACAAGATCGTCGCGTCCGGTGTAGAGCACCGGGTATGAACCCTGCAGGCGGTGGGCGACGTAGTTGGCGTTGAGGATGGCAACGTGCGTTGCTCGTTCAAGACCCGCTGGACCCATCATCGAGATATACGCCCACGGAATAGTCAAGATGTTCGCTGATCCATAGGGAGCCGACGACACTGCTCCGACGTGAGGTCCGGTCACAGAAGCATCTCGAACCGGTCCGGCGCTTGTGATGACGGGGTGACTTGGCAAGTAGGGGGCAAGGTGGGAACGGACCGCAACTGGTCCAACTCCGGGGCCACCGCCACCGTGGGGGATACAGAACGTTTTGTGCAGGTTCAGATGGCTGACGTCGGCACCGAAGTGGCCAGGTCGAGCAACACCAACGAGAGCGTTGAGGTTGGCGCCATCGAGGTACACCTGCCCACCAGCTTCGTGGACTGCGGCGCAAATCTCACCGATTGCCTCTTCGAACACGCCATGTGTCGATGGGTAGGTGATCATCAACGCTGCAAGATCGTCTGCGTGCTCTGCGATCTTGGTGCGCAGATCGTCGACATCGACGTTGCCGTTCTCGTCACATGCAATCACGATGACGCGCATGCCGACCATCGAAGCGCTTGCGGCATTGGTTCCGTGAGCAGACGCAGGGATGAGGCAAACATCGCGATTGGTTTCACCATTACCGAGATGCCAAGCGCGGATCGCAAGTAGGCCCGCGAATTCGCCTTGCGATCCGGCGTTGGGCTGAAGCGAAACAGCGTCGTAGCCGGTGATATCGGCGAGCCACCGCTCGAGATCGGAGATCACAGTGCGGTAACCCTGAGCATCTGACGGGTCGACGTAAGGATGGAGATTCGCGAATTGCGGCCATGTGATCGGTTCCATCTCGGCCGCGGAATTCAATTTCATTGTGCATGAGCCCAGCGGAATCATTGAACGATCAAGCGCAAGATCGACATCGGCGAGCCGCCGGAGATAACGAACCATCTCGGTTTCGCTGTGGTGGGTCGTGAAGTTTGGGTGATCTAGATAGGTGGTCGAACGCATCGCGAATGAGGGAATTGGATCTTGGGAGCGAGCATCGATTGCGGCGATCGACACCTCGACAGATCCGAAGCATGCGAGAAGCGTCGCAACGGTGACTGGGGTTGTGGTCTCATCGAGAGAGAGCGAAACAGTGTCGGAATCGATTCGGCGAATATCGATACCGGCGGCACGCGTCGTAGTGATGAGAGTGTCGGCTCCGGACGGCACTCGCACGGTGAGCGTGTCGAAGAATGTCTCGTTCAGAAGTTCGACCCCAAGTTCACGCAGGCCGGTAGCAACAACAGATGTCAGACGATTGACGCGAGTGGCAATGCGCTTGAGTCCGTCTGGGCCATGCCAGGCCGCATAGAGAGCCGCCATCACGGCAAGCAGTACCTGCGCCGTGCAGATATTCGACGTTGCCTTCTCGCGACGGATGTGCTGCTCGCGAGTTTGCAACGCAAGTCGGTACGCGGGTCGACCGGCGGCATCGATGGAGACGCCGACCAAGCGACCAGGCAGAACGCGACGGTGTTCGTCACGAGTGGCGAGGAAACCTGCACTTGGTCCACCAAAACCAAGGGGAATCCCGAATCGTTGCGATGATCCAACAACAACATCGGCTCCGAGTTCGCCTGGGGGAGTGACGAGACAGCACGCAAGCAGGTCTGTAGTGACGGCAACGAGTGCGCCGGCGATGTGCGCTGCGTCGATGGCAGGGGCGAGGTTTCGGATCGCACCCGAAGAACCTGGATGCGAAAGGAGGACACCAAAAACATCATCGGCGATTGGCGCGTCGGGATCGACGAGTTCGACGATAAACCCAAGTGGCTCGGCTCGGGTCTGGATGACGGACACCGTTTGCGGATGAGTGTCCCGGTCAATGAGGAATCGTTCGCCTCGTTTACCGTTCGAACGGTAAAGCAGCGTCATCGCTTCGGCTGCCGCAGTGGATTCGTCGAGCATGGAGGCATTGGCGATGTCCATGCCCGTGAGATCACACACCATGGTCTGGTACATGAGTAGCGCCTCGAGGCGACCCTGAGAGATCTCGGGTTGGTACGGCGTGTAGGCGGTGTACCAAGCCGGGTTCTCGAGCACATTGCGGCGCAGCACCGGGGGAGTGACGCAGCCATACCAACCGCAACCGATCAGCGAAGTGCGGACAACATTCGACTCGGCGATCGCATGCAATCTGGAGAGCATTGTTGCTTCGTCGACAGCTTCAGGAACGGCGAGCGGTGAGGTTGATCGGATCGATGGTGGAACGACTGAATCGATCAGCGCCCCGAGCGTCGGTTGACCTACGACCTCGAGCATCTTGGCAATGTCATCGTCGGACGGCCCGATGTGGCGACCAACAAATTGGTCTGATGCAATCAACTGCTCTAAGGACGGACGGGTATCGGTCATGGCGGCCTCGATGGTTATGGCGCGAATGCGCTTTAGTCGGGACCCCGCTCTGTTGTGGTACCTGAGAGTTTCGTCTCAACCGTTGGGAGGAACTCCCGTTGGTCTCAACTTTCCCCGTCGGTGAGTCATTCGCAGAAGCGATGACTGCTCTCCAGAGTTGCCTACGCGTGCGGTACATGAGCCTGAGAGTTTCCCGGGGGGTTGCTCCTTCGGCGCCATTCGATCTCGTCAGGTTCACTTCGCTAGAAGATCTCCATCAGGTTTCGAGTGATCTCTCCCGCATGCGGTGATCAGCGTCAATTGTGAAACGGAACTTAGTCGAAAAGATCTGGCTGTTCGCGCACGATTGTGGCGTGAAGTGGTTGAAATGAAAACCATCCAGCGAACGGGAGTCCGACCTGGTCATGGGTCATCGCCGCACAATCGTCATCGATCAAGATTGGTGTGCCGGCAGCCATGGCGAGCAACTGCGCCTGGCAACTGCGCTCCATCGTGATGTACCACCAGGCGGCCTCGTCGACGGAATGACCCACGGTAAGAAGCCCGTGGTTGCGCAGGATTGCGGCCTTCTTCATGCCGAGGCCGTCGGCTATGCGGCGACCTTCGCTCGAGTCAAGAACGACGCCGGTGTAATCATCGAAAAGAACGTGATCGTCATAGAAAGCGCACGAATCCTGTGTGAGTGGATCGAGCAATTGGCCCAGAGTTGAGAACGCCTTGCCATAGATGGAGTGCGTGTGAGCGGCGGCGATCACATCAGGGCGGGCGGCGTGGATCTGAGAGTGGATAGCAAAGGCCGCCTGATTGATCGCGTAGTCGCCGTGAACAATGTTGCCCTCGTGGTCGACAAGGATCAGGTCGGAAACGCTGATGAGGCGGAAGTCCATGCCGATTGGGTTCAACCAGAAGCAATCGTGATGCTCGGGATCGCGCACGGTGATGTGGCCCGCCACTCCTTCGCCGAAACCAAACTTTCCGAAGAGGCGGAATGCGGCGGCGAGCCTTTCCTTGCGATGTTGACGTTCCTCTTCAAGCGTGGCGAAGACGGGAATGTCGTAGGGGATTGGCTTCGATGCTCCGCGCACGACGCCAAAGTTGTCAGGATCGAGGCTTGCAGTCATCGCAGCTCTCCATTCGGTACGGGTGTGACCCCTGTTCGTTGATCGATCCTATGTCTGACGTTCGTTTGCGTGCAGTCCTTGACTCCTCGATCGAATGGTGCTTGTCTGACGCCACAAGAAGTAGCTGCCGTGTGAGGGGAAGTCCGGTGAGATTCCGGCGCTGTCCCGCAACCGTGTGGTGTGTCGCCTTTCTGGGACGGACCGAGTCGGATCACCGAACAGGGCAGCGAGACTCACCTCACCGTCGTGGAATGCGGTGTCGAGTCCCGGAGTTGTTCGCCGTTTGGCGTTCGTCCAGGGTCGGCACCGATGAAACGTCGGCCCAACTCAAGGACAACATGACCAAACAGTTCACTCGTGCAATGAAGCTCTTCCGTCGCGGAACGGTTGTGCTGCTCATCGCCTCGCTCGCATACGTTGCCGGCCCTGTTCTTCAAGTCTCTGCGATAACCACGACAGTGTCGACTCGCACATCGGATTGGTTGGCTGCACAGGTCGGCTCTGATGGTGCAGTCAACGTTCCAGGTGAGACCTTCTCAGCAACCACGCAAACGATGTACGTCGCCAACGGTCTCGCTGCGTCGGGTCAGCATCGAGACGCGCTAACTCGAGCGATGGGTTACATAGCAACGCATGTCAACGAGTGGGTTGTGAACGACGGAAGTGGTTCGACGGTCGCTCCGCTAGGGGCTGATCTTCCTGAGCGCCTTGGCGAATTGATTTTGTTAGTTCACACAGTCGGGGGAGACCCAACATCGTTCGGCAGCCCCGCAACGGATCTTTTAGCTCGAGCGCAAGCGTTGTACAGCGTTTCCGTACCTGGCTTTTATGGATACCAAGAGCCGTACTCGGCGGTGCAGGATCAATCGTTCGTGGTGATGGCGTTAGTCGCGTCAGGTATCACCCCGCCTTCTGCAGCAGTGCAGTGGATCGCTGATCAACAGTGCGTCGGTGGCACCAATCCGGCAGGTGCTCTCGGTGGATGGCAAGCATTTCGCGTCAGCACCAACAATGTTCTTAACGATTGCGACGCTCCCGATGCGGTGAACTACGCCGGTGCCGACACAAACTCCACGGCGTTCGCAGTGCAAGCACTCAAGGCTGCAGGCGAAACTGCTGCGATTCCTAGCGCACTTGCGTTCTTGCACGCCGCGCAGACTGCTTCTGGACAACAAGCGGGTGGATTCCCATGGTTCACCGGGGGAGACCCTGACCCCAACTCGACGGCTCTCGCTATTCAGGCATTGATCGCGGCTGGGGAGTCACCCACCGGGGGAGCATGGACGTTCAATGGTTCGTCACCATTTTCGATTCTGTCGTCATGGCAGATCACGACGCCGGGTCCCGACTTCGGCTCTCTCTACGCGGCGTGGCAGCCCGGTGTGCCGAGTTTGCTCGCGACCTTCCAAGGTCTTTGGGGGTTGACGCTCACGGCGTTTCCATTTCCCGTTCTCCCCGCACTCGTCGAGCCGGGCATTCCCGAATCAACTCCGACGGTCCCTACATTTACGGGTTGAAGTTCATTAATATCGTCACGTGACGAAATTGACGATGGGTGAGAGTGGCCGAGCAAAACCGACTACCCGGTGTCACTGGTGTGGTCGGCCCGTTGAACCTCGCGAAGGTCCGGGTCGGCCTCGGTCGTTTTGCCGAGCTGGTTGTCGCCAGCAGTCCTACATGGCGAGGAAGTTGGCAAAGAGTCATGGGCTCGACGACGACGATGTGATTGTCGATCGATCGGCAATCGAGGAACTTCAAGGATTGCTGTATTGCCTCCAGGCCGCTGTTGAGGATGTTCAACGGGACCTTGCGGCGTCATCCACGGCGCAGGACCTCTCAGAGGCTCTGACATGGCTCATGGAGAACGCCGTGCCCTTGGCTGCGGCCAGGCTTGAACCTCGGATGGCGGCGATCGTCTGATTCGCAGGTGTTGTGACCCTTCGGCCATCTCGACTGCTGACCTTACATAACGAGGATTATCGGCATCCGAACACGCAAAGTGGAATCGGGACTTGGACTTAGGTGAGTCCTTCTGCGACCGCCGACAGCTCGCCGCCAAGGTGCCCGGTGTCGTTGTAGCGGCGAAGGGTCCAGCGATCGCCGAGCACAATGAGGTGAGCGATTGATGCATTGTCGGTAGCGGCGAACGCAAAGGGCTTGG
>WLMU01000031.1 GCA_009700115.1 Actinomycetota bacterium | reverse complement strand
GGCGAGATTCGGCGCGATGTCGGCGTCGTACACCGACTTCTGTTCGGTGTCAGGAAGAAGAATCATGACCACGTCAGCCCACTTGGTGGCATCAGCAACGGTCATAACGGTCAGACCTTCGGATTCTGCCTTGGCCTTCGACGATGAACCCTCACGCAAACCCACGACGACGTTGACGCCGGAGTCTTTGAGGTTGAGCGCATGGGCATGGCCCTGCGAGCCGTAGCCAATGACAGCGACCTTGCGGTCGGCGATAAATGAACGGTCGGCGTCGGCTTCGTAATAGACGGTGGCCACGGGAACTCCTGTAGTGGGATCGGATCGCCCGAAGGGCGGGTTGGAGAGATTACGACGAATGGGGCCCGAAACGAAAAGGAGACGTTCCCGGGGTCAGTTCAGGGATTACGACGTGATGCGAGGTAAGGCAATACGGCCCGTGCGTTGGTAAGCCACGACAGCGGCCCCCATCTGTGAGGTGAAGGCATCGAGCGCTTCTGGCGTGCCCCCGAGAGAAACGGTGATTCGATCGCCGGCCTCGTCAAGAACTGCCCCGCTGTATTCCTCGGTAAGGGAAAGCAACTCGGGCTTGGACTCGGGTGTGACAGTGACCGTGACGATCATGAGTTCGCGCTCAACCGCATCAGCCGGAGCAAGTTCGTCGATCTGTAAAACGTTGATGAGCTTGTCGAGCTGCTTCGTGATCTGTTCGAGTGGAGCCGATTCAACATCGACCACGATCGTGATGCGGCTGCGCGTCGCATCATCAGTGGGCGCAACTGCCAAAGAGAAGATGTTGAACCCACGGCGAGCAAACAAGCCTGATACACGAGCCAGCACGCCTGGCTTGTTTTCGACAAGAACAGAAAGAATGTGATGACGCGTTGCCGGACTCATCGAAGACCCTCTGGACCGACAACGATGTCGGAGTTGGACTTGCCCGCAGGAACCATCGGGAAAACTTTTTCGCTCGCGTCCGTGCGGAAGTCGATAACCACGGGGCGATCATCGACTTCGTTCGCACGCTGAATCGCCGGAAGCACATCTTCAGGTGATTCGACACGCATGCCAACACAGCCCATCGCTTCGGCCCACATCTTGTAATCGGGAAGATCTGGCGAGAGATAGACCTCGCTGTATCGCTCTTCGTAGAACATTTCCTGCCACTGACGAACCATGCCCAGATAGGCATTGTTCAGAATGGCGATCTTCACGGGAATGCGCTCAGCCGCCGCAGTAACAAGTTCCTGCGCGGTCATCTGGAAACAGCCATCGCCGTCGACGGCCCAGACCATGCGATCAGGACGACCAACCTTGGCGCCGATCGCGGCCGGCACGGCGAAGCCCATTGTTCCGAGGCCACCAGAGTTGATCCAGGTGTAGGGATGCTGGAACTTCCAGTACTGCGCGGTCCACATCTGATGCTGACCAACGCCCGACGCAACGATGCAATCGTCCGGCGTGTTGTCACGAAGTTGTTCAAGTACGAACTGCGGCTTGAGAAGATCGCCGGGCTCGGACTGAACGTAAGACAACGGGAACTTTTCTTGCCAGCCACTAATCGTTGACTTCCATGAAGAGCGGTCGGGCTGATTTTCTGGCGCGCCGAGTTGCTTCAGCGCTTTGATTAATTCGTCGATGACAAGACGGCAATCGCCGGTGATACCAACATCTGGACGACGAACCTTGCCAAGCTCGGCAGGGTCGATATCAACGTGAATAATCTTGGCGTGCTCAGCAAAGGCATCGAGCTTGCCGGTAACGCGGTCATCGAAACGTGACCCGAGAGCAATAAGGAGATCTGATTCCTGCATCGCGGTCACTGCCGTGTAGTTGCCGTGCATACCCGGCATGCCCAGACACAACGGATGGTCATCGGGAACCGCACCGCGAGCCATAAGTGTGGTGACAACGGGAATATCAAGAAGTTCGGCCAGAGCGAGGAGCGATTCCGCCGCGCGCGCTTTGAGAATGCCGCCGCCGGCGTAGAGAACTGGGCGCTGCGATGCGTTGATCAGCCGAGCGGCATCTTCGATGAGCGCCGGGTCGCCATCGAGCCGTGGGTTGTAACCCGCAAGATCGACCGAATCGGGCCAATACCAATCGAGCGCCGAATTCGGATTGGTGGGATCGACGAGATCTTTCGGAATGTCGATAAGCACAGGCCCGGGTCGGCCAGTGGTTGCGATGTGGAACGCCTCGCGAACGATGCGGGGGATGTCCGCTGCATTCGTCACGAGCTCGTTGTGCTTCGTGACCGAACGCGTAATGCCGACCGTGTCGACTTCCTGGAACGCATCGGTACCAATGCCGGCCGTACCGACCTGCCCGGTGATGACAACCATCGGGACAGAGTCCATATACGCGTCGGCAAGCGGCGTGATGATGTTGGTCGCTGCGGGACCACTCGTGACCATTGCGACGCCAGGACGACCTGTTGCATGCGCATAGCCCTCGGCCATGTGTCCTGCGCCCTGTTCATGACGAACAAGGATGTGACGGATCGGTGAATCGATGATCGGGTCGTAGACCGGAAGGATCGCTCCCCCGGGCAGACCAAAGATCACATCGACACCCTCGAGTTCGAGAGCTTTGATGAGTGCGGCACCACCGTTGGTTTTCATGGATGTCCTCCCAGATGCCGAGGCATCAGTGGGATCGGGCCGGATCGAACGGGCGGAACGTAAACGGCCTCCCGAGTGGGAGGCCGGGGGCGCACACGCGACGGTCGAAGCCGGCGTGTGCTAGCGGAGTACTACGAGCGAGGTAAGGACCGTCGTGCTCACAGGGCTGTAAGTCTTGCCGCCCGGGGACCTACACGGCAACTCGGAGCAATTTCCGGCCACAGGATCGGCGGGTGATCGCCCGCGAGTCAAGGCACTGGGCAGTTCTTGAACTCAGAAGTCGAAACTCGGGCAGTTCTTCTGGGTCCACTGATCAAGATTCTCGGACGCTTTTTGGTACTTGGCGTCGTCCATCGCAGATCCGGCCTTGGCCAACTTCGCCGCAGTCGTGGGGTCATTCAGGTTCGTGAAATCAATGCCCGCGATTGCCTCGGTATAGGTCTTGATGGTGGCGATGACCGTCTTCCAATCTTCGCGAATCTCACTCGGGACTTTCGAAGCGAACGACTCAAGCGATTTCACCATCTGCGACATATCGGGAGACGTTTTGTCGGCTGTCCCAGAATCAAGGGCGTCCATCTTCGCGGCGAGTTCTTCAGTCTCATTAAACAGATCGGCGCAGGCACTTGCATCGCTGCTGCTGCCCGATTTCGCAGTGGTGTCCGACGACGAACCTGAGTTGCTCGACGAACCGCCACAAGCGGAACCGACGAGCACGAAGCCCGCAATCAAGAACGCCGAAAACGCCCAACGCCTCTTCTTCGATCGCATCACATTTTCTCCCATGGACTTCGTGACAAACAGATCATAGAAAACAACATCCACTCAATTATGAGTCAGAGGCTTTCGGCTCTACGCGATTCGAGAAGTGCGGCAACCGCTTTTCCGTCAGCCTGGCCCTTTGTGGCTTTCATAATTTTACCCGTGAAAAAACCCTGCAACTTTGCGCGCTTCTTGTCATCGCCGGTGCAGAAGTCTGACCACTCCTCGGGGCTCTCTGCGATGAGTCCGTCGACAATGCCTTCAAGTTCTGAAGAATCCATTGCTTCGAATCCAAGTTCGGCGGCAATGACATCGGGAGCGCGACCAGAAACAACCATTTCGGCCAACACGGTTTTTGCTTGGGTGGCGGTGAGTTGACCACCGAGTTCCAACCCGACGAGTTGTGCAAAAGCGTCTGGGCCGAGTTCTGCGGAACCTTCACCAGACAGATTGTGCTCGACGTGAGTGAGAACACGTTTACCGTCTCCACCAGCGGCAATTGCAGCGAGTGCGAGTTGATCGAGATCACGCTGCACGGCGATCACGACACTCGATTCAGTAACCCCAAGTCCCGACGCGAGAGCGAGAGCATCGCGGCGCGCCGCAGGAAGCGGCGGCATTGCCGCATCGATCGCAGCAATCCATTCGGCGCTTGGAACAAGAGGAACGAGATCGGGTTCTTGGAAGTAGCGGTAATCCTCGGCTTCTTCTTTTGAACGACCCGCACGGGTGCGCCCTGCGCCTTCGTCCCAATGACGAGTTTCCTGTTTGATCCGTTCGCCAGTTTCGAGAAGATCAACCTGACGTCGTGCTTCGTATTCAATGGCACGCCCGAGCGACCGCAATGAGTTCAAGTTCTTTACTTCGCAACGCGTGCCCAGTTCCGAATCGCCAACGCGTCGGACCGAAACGTTCGCATCGACGCGCAGCGAACCTTCTTCCATTTTGGCGTCGGAGGCACCGGTGGTCAGGAGGATGGCGCGCAATTCATCGATGTAGGTCTTGGCCTGCTCTGGATGACGGATATGTGGCCGACCAACGATTTCAACAAGAGGAACACCAGCGCGGTTGTAATCAACCAATGAATAGTCAGCGCCGTGGATACGACCACTACCGCCAGCATGGGAGTTCTTGCCGGTGTCTTCTTCGATATGGGCCCGTTCGATGCCAACGCGAGTGCCATCGGGAAGGTCGAGCCATCCGTCGGCATTGATCGGTCGATCGAACTGAGTGACCTGATAATCCTTGGGCATGTCCGGGTAGAAGTAGTTCTTGCGAGCGAATACCGATGGCTCAACCGAACACTGAAGAGCTCGACCCAAGCGCATCGCCAACTCAACAACGTTTTCGTTCAGTACCGGCAATGAACCAGGAAGGCCGAGACAAACCGGACACACATTCGTGTTGGGCTCATCGCCAAACATGTTCGGACATCCACAGAACAACTTTGTGACCGTTGCTAGTTCGCAGTGAACTTCGAGACCAACCACGATCTCCCACTCATTGCCCGTTGTTTCGCTTACAACGATGAAGTGTTCGCCTTCAATGGGTTCGTGGGTAAGCGTCATGACCACACCTCGTCAATTGCTGGTGCTGCGGATTCAAGAATGGCTGCAGCTCGGAACATTGTTGCTTCGCCCAGCGCAGGCGCAAGAAGTTGCACACCGACCGGCATGCCGTCGGCGCCGCCACCGAACGGAACGCTCATCGCTGGATGCCCAGCGAGATTCGTCGGGATAGTGCAGATGTCATTGAGATACATCGACAGCGGATCGGCGGTCTTGTCGCCGAATTTGAATGCCGTAGTCGGCGAGGTCGGCGTGATCAGCAGATCGAAGTCGGCGTAGGCACGTTCGAAATCGCGAACGATGAGCGTTCGAACCTTGAGGGCCTTGCCGTAATAGGCGTCGTAATAGCCAGCGGACAACGCGTAGGTCCCGAGCATGATGCGGCGTTTCACTTCGTCACCGAAACCAGCGGTACGCGTTGCCGCGTTCATCTCGGCAGTGGTTGGCGCATCAACGCGCATGCCATAGCGAACGCCGTCATAACGGGCCAGGTTGCTTGATGCTTCAGCCGGCGCGATGAGGTAGTACGCCGACAATCCGTAGGCCGCGGCAGGCACCGAAACCTCGCCAATCTGAGCTCCAGCAGCAGCAAGCGCGTCGGCAGCCTGTCGAACTCGGGCGGCGACATCGGGAGCAATGCCCTCGCCCATGAGTTCTGTTACGAATCCAATGCGAAGTCCGTCGACACCTTCGCCCAATGATTCGATCAACGATGGCGAGGGTGCATTGATAGACGTTGAATCACGGCCGTCGTAGCCGGAGATCGTTTCCAGCAATAACGCCGAATCTGCAACCGTGGTAGAGAACGGTCCGATCTGATCAAGTGATGACGCGAATGCAATGAGCCCGTAGCGACTCACCAACCCGTAAGTGGGTTTCACGCCAACGACGCCGCAAAGAGCAGCAGGTTGGCGGATAGATCCACCGGTATCGGAACCCAAAGAAATCGGAGCGAATCCTGCAGCGACTGCCGCAGCCGAACCGCCCGATGAACCACCAGGAACACGAGACGTGTCACGAGGGTTGCGGGTTGGTCCAAATGCCGAGTTCTCGGTTGACGAACCCATGGCGAATTCATCGAGGTTGGTTTTACCGATTGAGATCGCTCCGGCTGCATTCACTCGCTTCACTACGGTGGCGTCGTAGGGCGGACGCCAGCCTTCGAGAATGCGACTTGAACACGTAGTCGGAATTCCGTGAGTGCATAAGTTGTCTTTCAGCGCCAGAGGCACGCCCGCAAGTGGGCCTGGGTCTTCACCGGCGGCCACTTGAGCGTCGACCGCAGCCGCAGCGGCGCGGGCCTCGTCGACCATCACGAGATTGAAAGCGTTGATCTCTCCGTCTCGTGCATCGATGCGCGCAAGATGATCGTCAAGAACTTCGCGCGCGGACAGAGAACCGGAACGGACTGCAGCAGCGATTTCAATCGCAGTTGAAGGAATGGCGCTCATCTCAGGGTTCCTCCCCAAGAATTGCTGGCACACGGAAACGGCGATCCTCGACGGAAGGGGCTTGCGAAAGCACTTCTTCGCGATCAACGCCCTCGACAACGACATCGGCACGAAGCACGTTCACGAGCGGGAGCGGATGCGATGTGGGAGGCACGCCATCGAGGTCAAGGGAGGCAACGTCCTCGGCGTGATCCAGCACGGCGCTGAGCTGTTCGGTGTAGCGGTCGAGATCGGCGTCGGTGAGTTCGAGCCGAGCGAGATCAGCGACCTTGGCGACATTGTCGCGAGTGAGACGGGCGGACATGGGTGTGCATCGTAGATGCCTGCTGACCCAACCCCTCTCGGCCTACCGCTGCGTGGATAGGGTCAACCCATCGACAGAACCCCCTTGGAGGACACGTGGCAACCGCCCATGCATTCCTAAGCCCTGACTGGATGGCCGCAGCGAGAGCGCTGCGAGACACCATGGCAAAGCCTTCGACCGCTGCCCCGGTGGCCGTTCGCATGAATCTCATTGTGACCGACACGCCGTTTTCCGCCGATGTCAGCGGTCATATCGACACCACCGACGGCGAAGTCGTGATTGAAGATGGCCACCTTGATGGCCCCGATCTCACTGTCACCGTCGACTATGCAACCGCCCGCGCGATCTTCATCGATCAAGATGCCGCTGCAGCGATGCAGGCATTTATGGGCGGGCGAATCAAAGTCGAGGGCGATATGTCCAAAATGCTCGCAATGCAGGCTTCGGCGGCGGCTCCAGATCCGAACGCACAAGCACTGGCCGACGCACTACGCGACATCACTGCGGACTGAGCACTTTCGGCCACAACGCCTCTACGTTCAGGCAACTGCGAGCGACTCCCCTGCTTGGGGATCTTCGTGGCGCGTTCGGCGCACGAAGAATGCCGCTACGACCGCGATAACAGCCGCCACCGCGCCTACGTGATAGGCCGCCGCGTAGGAATCGGTTCCGCCGCCATGTGATGCTCCCACTGATTGCACCGTGAGCAAGATCTGCATGCCGGCGACCACGCCAATTTGGCTCACCGTTTGCGATGCCGCGCTCGCAACACCCAGATCGCGTTTGTCGACGGAGTTGGCGATGCTGGCGATCATGGCCGGTGCACACGCACCCATACCGATCCCAGAGAGAACAAGCGCCCCTTCGATCCACCACATTCCACTACTGGCCGTGACCATCGCGAGCGTCATCATCGAACCGACCAAGACGACCGAACCAAACATGCCGATTGTTCGTTCACCGAATTTAATGACGAGGTAACCCGCTATCGGTCCAACAATAGAAAAGGCAATCGGCCGAGCGATTGAAACAAGCCCTGTCTTTGTTGTGCTGTAGCCGAGGACGTCATGCAGAAGAAGCGGGGTGAGGATAAAGCCACCCATATAAGTGAAATTTGTAAAGAACTGATTGATCATTGGGAAGGTGAAATTTCGCCGACGGAAATACCGCATCGGAAGCAATGGATGTTCGGTACGACTCTCAACATGAGCGAACCACATCAGCAGTAATGGCCCAACGACGAATCCGCCAAGGACAAGCGGATGTGTCCAACCCATTTCAGGGCCTCGGTTCAACGCCACCAGCACAAGGCCAACCCCGAATGCCAGAAGAACAGATCCCGCGATATCAAAGGGATGGCGATCGCCTCGAGCCGATCGGGGCAAAACAAGGAAGCCGATTACCACCGCCGCGATCGCAATGGGCGTTTGAAGAATGAAAATCCATCTCCACCCGAACGAATCGACCAGCGGTCCACCGACAACAACGCCGATAACCGGAGCGCCTGCGCCTACAAGCGACCAATAGCCGAGAGCTTGTGCGCGTCGTTCGGGAGGAAAGCTTCGGTTGATCATGGAAAGTGCTGCCGGTCCTGCGGCTGCACCAAGCGAAGCGCCGAGAAAGCGAGCGGCGATAAGTGCGGGAGCGTTCCACGCCAGGATCGCCGCACCCGAAAACACCGCAACGCCGATGATGCTGATCAGATAGACCCGTCGAGCCCCGTATCGGTCGGACATTTTTCCGCCGATTGGTCCCAGTACCGCCATTGCGAGACTCGGGCCAGTAACTGCCCAGGTGAGAATGCTTTTTGTTGATCCAAGATCATGCGCGATGTCAGCCAATGACACTGTGAGAACGGTGATTGTAAAACTTGCGGTGAAGACGCCAAGAAGCGAGGCCGCAAGGATGATCCACGCTTTACGCGGACTCCGATCCACTCGACCGGCGACGCGCCGTTGGAGGATGAGGCTCCACGGCACCATGACGACCTCGTCGGCGCCTGGTGGTTCAATCCCCAGTTCAAGCTCGTCAGCGTCGTCGACGCCACCCGCGCTCTCAACGCTGCCGTTCCCGTCAGGAAGTTCGGGATGGTCGGTCGTCGTCACGACCGGCGATGGTATCGGCGCCGCAATGTGAAGTGCCGGTTAGGGCGAGGTTACGAGCGCTACGGCCGAGCCTGCCTTGACCTGCGTTCCGACCGCTGGTGTCGTCCCAGTGACGTTCTTCGTTGGATTACCGGTCACGCCGCTCACAGTGAGCCCGAGCGCAGTGAGTTGAGCGCTCGCGTCGGCGATCGTCTTCCCCACAATCGATGCGGGGATGGTTACCGGCTTCTTCCCCTTCGAGACGGTCACCGTGACTGAGCTTCCTTTCGCTGCGTTCTGACCAGCTGCAGGAGAGGTTGAGATCACGATGTTTTCGGCGACGGTGTCCGAATACTCGTCGACTCGATTGACTTTGAGTCCAAGCGCATCGAGTTGGGCGGTGACATCGGCAACCGGTTTACCAGCAACATCTGGGATGGTGCGTGGCTTCGGTCCTGCACTCGTGACCAGTCCGATCGCAGAACCCTTCGGCATTTGTGCAGCAACGCCATCGGCTAACGACAAAACAATTCCTTTGGCAACCGTTTCATCGAAAGCATCAGTGACAACTCCAAGTTTCAATCCCGCCGCGACCAGCGCCGCCGATGCCTGGTCGATGGTCTTTCCCGGCAGATTCGAAGGAACGGGCACCGGAGGCGGGCCCAGTGAAACGGTCAACGTCACTGTCTTTCCTTCGGCAAGTGACGTTCCACCAACCGGGTCTTGCGAAATCACCGTTTCCGCCGCGATGGTTTCCGAATACGTGCCGTCCTCTACAACTTTGAATCCATTGGATTCGAGTTCACTTCGCACGGCAGATGCATTCATGGAGGTGTAATCGGCAAGCGTGTGACTTGGCGTTCGAAGCAAGAAGAATCCGGCGGCAGCACCCAAAACCACTAACAGTGCAACAACTCCTGCGATGGCCTTTGCTGAGATCCGGCGACGAGGTTCAGGTCCTGATCGAGCCGACGCTGCAACCATCGCCGCTTCAGACCGATCAACGGAGCGAGTTGCGGGCTGCCCATCGATGAATGACTGACTCGCAACAGTGGGATCGGCGAACCGTGGACCTCCGGTTGCAACAGTGCCTGTCGTTCCGAGAACAATCTGCTCGGGCACATAGATCGTTGTGGGTTCGCGTGGATCGAGTTGATCGGGCTGAAGCGCGACCGTGCCCGCCAGGCGCAACGGAGCGGCCGAGCCAAGTTCGCCAGTGGCCATGAGCATGGTGGCGAATTCGCCAGCATCCGGTCGGTTCGCCGGGTTGGAAACACCTGCAGCGCGCAATGCGGGAGCGAGGGCTCCAAGTTCATCAGGAACAGGCACGTCGCGATCGACACGAGCCATGAGGGTCCCGAGCGTCGTGTCTGCCGTAAACGGCAGTCGACCCGTAACGGACTCGATGATGACCAGCCCGAGCGAATAGACATCGCTGCGACCATCGAGCGCAACACCCTGTGCTTGTTCTGGCGATGCATAACGAGCCGTGCCAAGTACCGCTCCAGCCGGTTCGGTCCATGCTGCCTCCGCAAGCGCTCGAGCGAGGCCAAAATCGGCGATTCTCAATGTTCCTTCGTCATCGAACAAAAGGTTCGCTGGCTTGATGTCCCGGTGCACAAAGCCGCGTCGATGGGCGTAATCAAGTGCTCGTGCAGTATCGACACCCACGTGTCGCGCTTGAGCGAGATCAAGGAAATTGCCGGCATCGAGCATCGCCCGTAGCGAACCACCATCGAGCAATTCCGTGACGAGGTAGGGAACCTCTCCTTGTCCCCAGTCGTGCACCGCCATGATGTGCGGATGGTTCAGCGCGGCCGCTGAACGGGCTTCTGCTTGGAACCGTTTCAGAAACGACGCATCGCTTGCGAGCGCGTCGTGGAGCACTTTGACCGCGACGCGACGACGAAGAACTACGTCATCGGCCAGGTAGACAGTCGCGGAGGCCCCGGTGCCGATGGGGGCCAGCAGCCGGTAGCGCCCCCCGAGCACCTGACCGATGCGGTCGGCACCACGGGCGTTGGACACGAGGCAAGGCTAGTTCTCGGGCTCCAAGGTTTCGGCCACCCTCACTGCAGAACACTAGGAAAATCGTCGCCCCCGAGAACCGCTGAGGCGCTCGCAGCAGGCAGACTCTCACGGTGACCACTTCTACTCCGTCGAACGAAAGCAACAACTCCAACACAACCGCTACGCCGGTTGCGGCCGAGCCAAACCGTCGATTCAAGCCGCGCTACATCGCGTACATCGGCCTACTTGCGATTGTCGCCGTGTGCGTTGTCATGGTTGCCCGCCTCGGGACATCCGACACCACTGAACTCGACGGCGGACGAATCCAACGGCTCATACCCACACCTGGCGCGAAAATTCTTCAACAAGATCTCATCGGCATCGATATGGCCCCGGGCTACGAAGCCTCACTGACACTCAACGGAATTCCGCTTCCACTCGATCAGACCAACGTTGTCCCCCAAACCAATCAGGTGACATTCAAAGCAGGCCCCGGCAAGGTCTACGAAACACTTCCCGCAGGACAGAGCTGCATGATTGCCACCTACTGGCAAACAGCGTTCGGACCGGCCGTTTCTTCAAGTCGAAGTTGGTGTTTCACCGTCGTCTAAATAGCGACTCGCACAACGAAAACTTCTTGTCAGCCCTCGGCGAGCAGTCGATCAAGTTCGGCAAACGCACCGGTGTGGTCGTCTTCGACGAGGATTGCATGCATCCCCGCGGCGCGAGCAGCAACGATGTTGCCCGGAGCGTCGTCAAGGAAAACAGCGTTCTCGGCAGCGACCCCAAGTTGCTCGAGTGTCATCTCATAGATCCGAAGGTCTGGCTTACGGATTCCAACTGCAGAAGAGTCAACAATGACCTCGAACAAGTCCTCAACCGGGATCATTGCCCGCCAGCCATCAGAGAATTCCTTGATGTTGTTTGTGATCAATGCTGTGCGATAACCGCTCGCCCGCAATGCCAATCCTTTTTCAACAACATCGCTACGCGCTCCGGATTCGCCCCCAAGCGCTCCGAACATTTCCTTGAGATCAACATCGATCCCCATCTCGGCGCCCACGGCTTTGATTTGTTCGGCTGCCGCTTCAAGCGCGATCTCGCCACGTTCGAGCTGATGCCACGGATGATCGGTGTCTTGGTCATAAGGGCCGAACACCGCGCGTAAGCCCAGTTCCGGATCAAGTCCACGTTGGGTGTGCCATTTGTGAAGACCACTAAAGGGTGAACTTGTAAACACGCCGCCGAAATCAAACACCACTGCTTCGATAGTCACGAATCCCCCTGAGTGCGAACTTAAGACGGCAAGGTACCGGTTTCAAGCAGTTCAAGGAAACCCGCCTCATCGAGAATGGGAACACCGAGTTCTTCAGCCTTCGTCACCTTGGAGGCACCGGGGCCGACGCCGATCACGACTGCAGTTGTTTTCTTCGAAACACTTCCCGGCGACTTACCGCCACGACCCTTGACTGCTGCTTCGGCTTCGTCACGCGTAAATCCGTTAAGCGTTCCGGTCACGACCACAATCAGCCCTTCGAGGGTTTGTGGAAGATCGGAGGCCTCTGGTCCCTGGAAGTTCACTCCGGCAGCGCGCAACTTCTCTATGACCCCACGATTTGTTGCATCGGCAAACCAACCATGAACTGATCGAGCGATGATCGCCCCCATACCTTCGACGCTTGCCAATTCTTCTTCCGTCGCCGATTCGATCCGATCAAGATGCCCGCAGTGTTCAGCAAGCGCGACCGCCCCGGCTCCCCCGAGATGTCGAATGTTCAAGCCAACAAGGAGATTGGCGAGAGGCTTTGACTTGGACCCCTCGATCGCGTCGAGCAGTTTCTGCACCGAAACATCGGCGAACTTGTCGAGGCCCTTGAGTCGCTCTGGGTCTAGCGAATAGATATCGGCAACGTCATTCAAGAGGCCGAGTTCGCAGAACAGTTGCACTCGTTGTTCGCCGAGACCTTCGATATCCATGGCTCCGCGAGATGCGAAGTGCTCGATCGCTCCAGCCACGCGGGCCGGGCAGGAAAGATTCAAGCAGCGATGAACTGCTTCATCCTCGGGGCGCACAAGTTTGTGACCGCACACTGGGCAGTTCGTGGGGAACGTCCACTTCCGCAGCCCTTTGGGCCGTTCGCTCAGGACCGGCCCAACCACTTCAGGGATGACGTCACCAGCTTTACGAACGATCACCGTGTCGCCGGGCCGGACGTCTTTCACCGCGACTTGGTCTTGGTTATGAAGGGTGGCGAACTCGACTGTTGAACCTCCGACAAATACCGGTTCAAGCTGAGCAAACGGCGTAGCGCGGCCCGTTCGTCCGATCGACACTTGGATGTCGATGAGTTTGGTTGTTCGTTCTTCGGGCGGAAACTTGTAGGCAATCGCCCAGCGGGGAGCGCGAGAAGTGAATCCCAGCTCGCGCTGCAACTGGAGATCGTCGACCTTGAGAACGACCCCATCGATTTCATAATCGAGATCATGGCGATGCTTCTGCCAATGTTCGAGATGGGCGTCGACCTCGTCGAGGCCCTGCAAAACTTTCACCTCGGGATTGACTGGGAACCCAAGGCCACTGAGGAACTCAAAAATCTGATGATGATCTGCAAGCTGCGGACCGCCGATCACTTCACCGAGTTGATAACTCCAGAACGAAAGATTTCGTGAAGCAGTAATTGCCGCGTCTTTCTGACGAAGCGAACCGGCCGCAGTGTTTCGGGGATTCACGTAAGTGCGTTCGTCCGCCGCCGTTTGGGCGGCATTCAGGTCCTCAAACGCCGAGATGGACATGTACACCTCACCGCGCACTTCAAGTACCTCGGGGCAACCCTTAGGCAGGCGATGCGGAATCCCCTGAATCGTTCGCACGTTCGCGGTGACATCTTCGCCAACACGACCATCGCCACGAGTCGCCGCCTGAACAAGCAATCCGTTCTCATAACGAATCGACACGGCGAGCCCGTCAATCTTCAACTCAGCAACAAGCCGGGCCGACTCCTCCGATTTACCCAGTTCGTCGAATCGACGCTGAAGCCGTGCCCCCCAGGCAACGACCTCAGCCGGAGCGAACGCGTTGTCAAGGCTCATCATGGGAACGCGATGCTCAACAGACGAGAAGGTAACGGTCGCAGTTCCGCCTACCGCTTGAGTGGGGGAATCTGGGGTGATGAGGTCCGGGTGCTCGTCCTCAAGCCCAATGAGTTCGCGAAGAAGTTGATCGAAATCAGCATCGGGGATCTCCGGCGAGTCCTGCTCGTAATAAAGCCGATTGTGATGGCGAATGGAATCACGTAATTCGTCGATACGACCTGCGGGGTCGAGGGCTCCATCAGACGAACGAGACACGAGCGAACACTAGCGAGGGCAGCGCCCCAAACGTCGCTGTTAGGCCCCAACGGAAATACGAGCACCGGCGGCTTGGCCTTGCAATCGTTCGGCCAATCGAGAGGTGTGTTCCATAACTTGCTCGGCCTGGGTGACGCCATGTTGAGCAAGACCGCACACCGGGGTGATGATCGCGTTCGTTCGCAGCAACAGAGGGTCACAGCCTTCGTTGGCAAGATCGCACCACACCGAGGACAAACGACGCCACAAACGATCGACACTCGTTCCGATCGGGCCGTCAGTTGGAACTGCTCCCCAAGCGATCCACCCACCACGATCGAGGTAGTCGCCCACGAGTCCTGAATGTTTCGCTATGCGTTCATCCACTGGTACCGAGAGAATCCGCGGTCCTGTGCTCAACAGAAGTCGATAGTCAACCGCAGTGCAGCAGTGAAGTCCTGTGATTGCTTTGGCTTCAACCGCAGCCATCGCCGACGACACCAAATCGATGCCCTCATTCGGACCAATCGGGAATCCATCGTCTGTCAGCGATCCCATGGCCGGTTCATCAAGAAACACAAGCACCTGTGCCTGTGGCACTCGCAGAAGAACATGATCAACCAATCGCTCGATGCGATTACGAACAGCGAGACCAGCGATTCGGAACGCAAGGTCGATTTCAATTCCCGCGCCCCAAAGCGCAAGGCCAAGCGTCACCGGACCAGTCAGCGAAACTTTGATCGGTCCATCGCGATCAGCAATCGCGGTGAGAAACGCGCGCAACCCCACCCAAGCGTCACTTGAAAGCCGTTCATCATCGAGCGGCGCTTCAGGGTCAACAAGATTGAGATCGACATGGATCGATCCATCCTCGGCAATTGTCACGCCAGCTAATCCCGATGCGGCTTGGGCGATCATGCCTTCACGGCGTGATCGAGCAGGCAACGAGGGAGCCGATGGCAAACGAGGGCTGTGACGCAGAACGAACTCAACGGCATCACTTGGATCACAATGGGGCAGGTAACCGATTCCCGTCGACAAACCCGATGGCAGCGCGAGTGACGCGACGAGGGAACTCATGACTGGCTCCCCCGGCTCGTGCCCCGACGTTCCATTCCGCTCCCACTCCCGAACAACGGCCACCTTCTTGAGCCAACAATGGCCCGCAGATCTGTGGCTGAAGTCACATGGTTAGCGATGGCGGCCGAGATCGGCAAATCTCATCAGTGATGACTCCCACCAGCAGGGCCGTCAGTCGCTGGGCCCCCGCCCTCGTCTGGCTGTCACTCCCCCTCACCGCCGGCTCTTCCTTCGCCAATGCGCTCGACCACCGAGCATCGGCAATTTCGCTTACGGCGGTGATCGGACTCTGGTTGCTATGGGTCATGGGTCTCATCGCAACGCTGACCCCAAGTTCGGTTTCGCTCACCACACTTCGAATCTTGATGCCGGCGTCCGTCGTTGCTGCAGCGTGGGCGGCGCTCGTTGTTCCTAACGGCGCCGATCTTGCAGAGTCCGTTGCTCTCGGCGTCACATCGTTATGCGCGGTGCTCTCACTTTCGGCCGCAGTCGGTTACACGTTCATCAACGGTTCTTCCTACGGCGATGAACGAAGGTTTCCGCTTCGAGCCCCTGGCCCCGTCGTGTTCGGACCCATCGAACTCGTGTGGGTCGCAATGGTGACATCAGTATTCGCGGGCCCAATGCTTCTTGCGGCGAAGCAGTGGATTCCCGGAGCACTCATCAGTGTTCTTGCCGTTGCTCTCGTGATCGGTGGAGCCCGTGCGCTTCATCAACTTTCAAAGCGATGGCTGGTCTTTGTTCCAGCTGGCATCGTTCTCGTCGATCGCACCTCGCTGCTCGACGCGCTTCTCGTGCAACGCCACACCGTCGGCTCAATCGGACTGGCAGACGAAGACTCAACCGCTGCCGACCTCAGTGCGGGTGCGCTCGGAATCCAGGTCGAAGTAAGGCTTTCGACGACCGATTCGATTATTCCGACTCCGCTGCGGCGTGACCGTCGCAAAATCGTTGAACCCGTCGATGTCGACGCCGTTCGATTCACTCCTAGCCGGCCGGGCTGGGTTCTCGACGCCGCCAGAGAACGTCGCTTTACCGTCGGCTAACGAGTCCGCCACCGACAACGAGATTGTTGTCGTACAGAACGATGCTCTGACCAGGCGCCACTCGGTGAGTTGGAGTCGCCCAAACAACTTCAAGACCACTTGGGGTTTCACGAAGTTCAGAAACAACAATCTCATCACCATGCGCGCTCAATTGCGCGGTAACCGTGGAGGAGGCCATTGATTCCAGGCGCGCTGCGTCATCGACCCAACCAAACGAATGCAGTGACTCGCTGGCGACGTCGAGATCTTCGGCCGTTCCAACAAGCACGCTTTGACCAGCAACATCGACATCGAGCGCATAGCGAGGACGACCGTCGATCCCGATTCCAAGGCCGCGACGCTGACCGATCGTGACAAGTTCCACCGCCTCAACCGAACCAAGTTGTTCTCCGGTTTTGTCAACGAGGCGACCGGGGTGCATGTCGATCCGATTACCAAGGAAAACTCGACGACCACCGCCAGTATGGGAAATGAAACAAACGTCCTGACTATCAGGCTTTCCTGCCGTCCGAAGGCCAAGCTCAGTCGCACGCTTGCGCACATCGTCTTTCGTCATTCCGCCGATCGGGAACATGACGTTTTCCAACTGAGAAGCTTTAAGCATGTGTAAGACGTAGCTCTGATCTTTGGCAAAGTCCGCGCCGCGAGTCAGACGAGGCCTGCCATCGGCCGTTCGCACTACCTGCGCGTGATGACCAGTGGCGACAACGTCGAAACCCAATGCCTCGGCTCTGGCCATAAGCCGATCAAACTTGAGGTGCCGGTTGCATTCGATGCATGGGTTCGGAGTAATTCCTCGGGCATGATCAGCGACATACGGTTCGACAACGTCGCGATCAAAGTCCTCGGAGAAGTTGAACACCAAATGATCGATCTCGAGTTGCTGTGCTACTCGCCGAGCATCATCGACGTCGCTCACTGAGCAACAGCCAGAGTCGGATTCGCCTCCCCACAACTTGAGCGTGACGCCCACGACATCGTGGCCCTGGTCGCGCAACATTGCCGCGGCAACCGAGGAGTCAACGCCTCCGGACATGGCAACCATTACCTGCATCGTCAGAACCCGAACTTTCGAAGTTGTTCGACTGCGGGCGGAATAACAGCAAGCGCCTCATCGACATCGGCTTGGGTACTCGACCAACCCAAAGAAAGTCGCAGCGAACCGCGAGCAAGATCGCTTTCGACGCCCATCGCCGCAAGTACGTGCGATGACTGCATTGCGCCACTGGCACAGGACGAAGCTGCGGACGCAGAAACCTCACCTCGTTCAAGCAGGAACAGAAGCGCTTCGCTCTCCACTCCAGGAATACACAGATGGACAATTCCTGCAGCCCGATTCGACCGAGCAGCGCCTGCTGTTTCGATGGTCCCTGGAAGTGCAGCGAGCAACCCGTCGAGAAGTTGGTCGCGCAGGTTGCCGATACGGGCGATTTCGGAGACTCGATCCTCGGCAGC
>WLMU01000030.1 GCA_009700115.1 Actinomycetota bacterium | reverse complement strand
GCCAGCGGTGGCACCAATGATGAATCCCTTTGCTTGTGCATCGGCAGCAGCCCAGATGAGATCGCCAACACGTTGGAACCCAAACATTGAATACAGCGTGAAAAACGGAACCATCGGGACGCCACGAGTTGCGTAACTCGTGCCGGCGGCAGTGAAACTCGCAAGCGAACCAGCTTCTGTTATTCCCTCTTCGAGAAGCTGCCCGCTTTTTGATTCAACATAGGAAATCAGAAGTTCGTGATCGACGGGCTCGTAGAGCTGTCCTTGTGACGCATAGATCCCAAGTTCGCGGAACAGAACTTCCATTCCGAATGTGCGCGCTTCATCGGGGATGATGGGCACAACTCGAGGGCCGAATTCTTCGGCGCGACAGAGACCGCGAAGCAAGCGAGTGAAAGCCATTGTGGTGGAGACCGCTTGGGTCCCAGAACCCTTGGCGAACTCTTCGTAGACCGTTGGGTCGGGGAGGGTGAGCGGACGTCGGATTTCCAATGAACGACTGGGGAGAGGTCCGCCGAGTTCAGAACGACGTTGCGCGAGGTAGAGCGCTTCGGGCGAATCGGCCGGTGGCCGATAAAACGGTGGAGCGTCGGCATCGATAACCGCATCGGGAATCTGATCGGTGAGTTGCAAGCGGTCACGGAACTCAATGATCTGATCGTGGCTGAGTTTCTTGATTGAGTGCGTTGCATTGCGGCCTTCGACAGTGGAACCCAATGCCCAGCCTTTGACGGTCTTGGCCAGAATGACGGTGGGTGCACCCGTTGTTTCAGAGGCTGCTTTGTAAGCGGCGTAGACCTTCTTGTAGTCGTGCCCACCGCGTGGCAGTGCGCGCAGTTGATCGTCGGAAAGATGGTCGACGAGTTTGCGCAAGCGCGGATCGGGGCCGAAGAAATGCTCACGGATGTACGCGCCGCTTTCTATGGCGTATCGCTGCCATTCGCCGTCGAGAGTTGCATTCATTTTGGCAACGAGGACTCCGTCGACGTCTTTCGCTAACAGTTCGTCCCATCCGGCTCCCCAAATGACCTTGAGGACATTCCATCCGGCTCCGCGAAAGACCGATTCAAGTTCTTGGATGATCTTTCCGTTACCGCGCACTGGTCCGTCGAGGCGCTGCAAGTTGCAATTCACAACCCAAATCAGATTGTCGAGTTGCTCGCGACCGGCCAGCGAGATTGAACCAAGTGTTTCTGGTTCATCGGTTTCACCGTCACCGAGAAAGCACCAAACCTTTGACGCGCTGGTGTCATCGATGTGGCGGTTGTAGAGGTACTTAGAGAATCGAGCCTGATAAATGGAATTCAGTGGGCCGAGTCCCATGGAGACAGTGGGGAACTCCCAAAACTCGGGCATGAGCCATGGGTGCGGGTAACTCGAGAGTCCGCCTCCGCCGATTTCGCGGCGAAATCGCATCATCTGGTCTTCGCTCAGCCGGCCTTCGAGGTACGCGCGCGCATAGATGCCCGGTGATGCATGACCCTGCAGGTACACGTGATCACCGACCAGTGCGCCTTCCTTACCGCGGAAGAAATGATTGAACCCAACTTCGAGCAACATTGCAGACGACGCGTAGGAAGACAGATGCCCACCGATTCCGTCGGCTTCTTTGTTCGCATAGGTGACAGAAATCGCCGCGTTCCATCGCAAGTACTGACGGATGCGCTTTTCAATGTCTTCGTTGCCTGGGAACCAAGGCTGTTCTTCAACCGGGATGGTGTTGATGTACGGAGTGGAGACTTCCGCCGGCGTTCCGATCTGAAGTTCTCGCGCCCGCTCGGTGAGGCGGGAAACCAAATACCGAGCTCGAGTTTTGCCCGCGCTATTGACGACAGCATCGAGAGAGTCGAGCCATTCCACCGTCTCACTTGGATCGGAATCGGGTAGCTGGCTAACAAACTGGTCAAGGTCCACGAGGTGCCTTTCGAAAACTGCGTTTCCCCATGATGCCCACATCAACGTGTTACCGGCAGGTAGGAACGTTGATTTTGTGTGAATCGTGGATGTCGGTTCTTTGCTCTGACCTGTGCGACGCTGAATGCGTGACAACAGTCGTGTACACCGATGGTGCGTGCAGCGGTAACCCTGGTCCCGGCGGATGGGCCTGGGCGGTTGTCGATGGCGGATTCGGAAGCGGTGGCGAGCCCCACTCAACAAATCAGCGGATGGAGATCATGGCGGCCTTCGAAGCGGTGAAGTCGCATTCGGGACCGCTTGAAGTCGTGAGCGACTCCACCTATGTCGTGCACTGTTTCCGCGACCGTTGGCACGACGGCTGGAAGCGAAGAGGATGGAAGAACTCTCAGCGCAAACCTGTGGCGAATCGCGATCTCTGGGAGCCGTTTATTGATCTCGTGTTGAGTCGTGGCGATGTCACTTTCCGCTGGGTGAAGGGCCATGCCGGTGACCCGATGAACGATCTCGTCGACCGCCTTGCCGTCGAGGCTGCAACCACGCAACGCGAAGCCTCTGGATCGGAACGACCCACCAATCTTGGTCCAGCCGATACCTTTGGTACTGGGGAATCTGCACAAGGAATCGTTGATGATTCCCGGGCCTACCCCGACGACGACCAGCTTTCGTTGTTCTGATCTGAGACCAGCCCGCCGAATGCGGTACCGCTGCGCTGATCCCCGTATTCTCTGCAGCCATGGACATCAATGGAATCTCAGCAATCGTCACCGGTGGCGCTTCCGGCATCGGTGAAGCATGTGCACGTCAACTCGCCGCTGGCGGCGCAAAGGTCGTTATCGCCGATCTCAACGACGAAAAGGGCAATGCACTCGCAACCGAAATCGGTGGCGCATTCGCTCACGTCGACGTGTGTAGCTCCGACGACATCAAGGCCGCCATCGGAATGGCCGAGGAAATGGGCCCGATCCGAGCGCTTGTGAATTCAGCAGGTATCGGTGCTGCTAGCCGAACGATTGGCAAGGACGGCTCGTACGATTCGGCGTTCAACCTCGACTACTGGCGCAAGGTGATTGACATCAATCTCACTGGCACCTTTGACTGCATCCGACTTGTGGCCACCGCCATGGGCCGCACCGAACCCGTGTCTGCCGACGGCGAACGTGGTGCGATCGTCAACATGGCATCGGTTGCCGCGTTCGACGGTCAGATCGGACAGGCCGCCTACTCCGCTTCGAAGGGTGCCATCGTTGGCATGACCCTCCCGATCGCTCGCGACCTTGCGGTCGTTGGTATCCGGGTGAACACCGTTGCTCCTGGTCTGATCGACACGCCGATCTACGGCGAAGGCGAAGGCAGCGAAGCGTTCAAGGCGAATCTTTCGAAGGACGTTCTCTTCCCTAAGCGTCTTGGATACTCGAGCGAACTCGCCGCCATGGTGCTGGAGCTCGTTACGAACTCCTACATGAACGCACAGACCATCCGCGTCGACGGTGGAGCTCGCCTCGGCCCGAAGTGATCGAGACCTGATCTGGAACAGGGACTCGGCCTCAGGGCCGGGTCCTTTGTTTTTGTGGATCGACTGGCTACGATCGTACGCATGTTCGTAGTGGGAATCGATCCGGGGCTGACCCGTTGTGGTTATTGCGTTGTCGAAGCGCGTGAGGGCGCTTCGCCTCGAGCCGTTGCCCTGGGCGTCATGCGCACCTCGCCCGACGATCAGGTCCACCACCGGCTCGCCGAACTTCAGTCCGAACTCCGCGCGTTGCTCGCCGAATTTCCTGTGACTGCGATGGCCGTTGAACGAGTGCTGTTTCAAGTCAATGTCCGCACCGCAATGTCGGTGGGGCAGGCCAGCGGCATCGCAATGGTCGAAGCCGTGAACGCCGGTTGCGAAGTTGTCCAGTATTCGCCGAACGAGGTCAAGTCTGCGGTGGCGGGTTGGGGCAATGCGGACAAAGTGCAGATGCAGCAAATGGTGCAGACATTGCTCGGCCTCGCCGAACCGCCGCATCCATTCGATGCTGCCGACGCCGCCGCACTCGCGTTGTGTCATATCGCCATGGCGCCAATGCGCGCGGCAGCTACTCGAGCAGTAGCGAAAGCGGGTGCCTGATGATCGGTTCAGTCCGCGGCACATTGCTTGAACGGCTGCCTTCGGGTGAAGTCCTTGTTGAAGTCTCCGGAATCGGTTACCGCGTCATCGTTGCGCCATCGACCGCGGCGTCACTTGGCGAAACCGGTTCGAAAGTCTTTCTGCACACACATCATCACCGCCGCGAAGACGCCGAAACGCTCTACGGATTCACCTCATCAGAACAGCGGATGGTGTTTGAGGCCCTGTTATCGGCTCATGGTGTTGGACCAGCCATGGCGCTCGGCATCATGAGCGTGCATTCACCCTCAGCACTTGTGCGCGTGTTGGCCAACGACGACATCGATGCGCTGTGTCTCGTGCCCGGGGTCGGCAAGAAGACCGCTGCTCGCTTGCTTATCGAACTCAAGTCGAAACTCGATATTCCTGGCCTCGACTTAAGCGCTGGTTCCGCTTCGGCCGATGGCGCGGGTGGCGGGTCCTCATCGGTTGCCGATGTCCGCAGTGCTCTCGCCGAACTTGGCTACGGACCTGAAGAAGTTGCTGAAGCGGTGAAGAAACTTCCCGATTCTTCCGACACGGCAGAACTCTTGCGCCTTGCTCTGCAACGATTGGCAGCCTGATGCGCGACGAACTGCTGTCACCAGAACCAACCTCCGACGAGGCCGAACTCGAGGTCGGCGAGATGCGAGCTGGCTCCGGCATCATCGGCGAAGAGGGCGGTCTGCGCCCGCGTCATCTCGACGACTTTGTCGGTCAACGTGAGCTGAAAGAACACCTCGGCATCATTCTTGAAGCCGCTCGCCGGCGAGAACAAGCCGTCGATCATCTGTTGTTCGCTGGCCCACCAGGGCTTGGCAAGACAACACTCGCCGGCATCGTTGCTGCGGAACTTCAGGTTGCTCTGCACGTCACCTCGGGTCCGGCACTCGATCGTGCTGGCGATCTCGCCGCAATCCTCACTCGTTTAGGTGAAGGCGATGTTTTGTTCATCGACGAGATCCATCGCCTCAGCCGCAATGTCGAAGAAGTTCTTTACCCAGCAATGGAAGATTTTCAACTCGACATCGTGTTGGGTAAAGGACCGGCAGCGCGTTCCATTCGCCTCGATCTTCCCCGATTCACGCTCGTCGGTGCCACCACACGCACTGGTCTGATCACCGGCCCACTGCGCGATCGCTTCGGTCTCGTTGCACGCCTCGACTACTACGAGGCCGATGAACTGCAATCGATCGTCTCTCGCGCTGCTGGCATTTTGGGTATCGGGATCGACGATGGCGGCGCCTCCGAGATCGCCCGTCGAGCGCGCGGCACGCCCCGAATCGCCAATCGTCTTCTTCGCCGTGTCCGTGATTTCGCCGAGGTTCGTGGCGATGGCGAAATCGACGAAGCCACCGCCAACGAGGGTCTTGCGGTATTCGGAGTCGACGATCTCGGCCTCGACAAAGTCGATCGGGCGGTCCTTTCAAACCTCTGCCAGAAGTTCGGTGGGGGCCCGGTGGGTCTGGGCACCTTGGCCATCAGTATCGGTGAAGCCGAAGAAACGGTCGAAGACGTCTACGAACCATTTCTTATTCAGCAGGGTCTGCTTATGCGCACTCCTCGCGGGCGCGTCGCTACCCCTGCGGCATGGGCACACCTTGGGATGCTCGCTCCGGCGAGCGCACCACTTACCGCTGACCCATCACGGGGTCTGTTCGAGTCCTGAACGAGCAAGCATGCTGGCCGCCGAGCAGACGAATAGTACGCTCTTTGTCAATGCGCCGACCGTCGTATCTCAGCGGCTTGTTGCTGATTGCCGCAGTATGTGGGTTGGTTGATGCGGCGTGCTTTCTCGCTCTCGGCGGCGTCTTCGCCGAGATAATGACAGGCAACATCTTGCTGTTGGCGTTTCGGATCGGAACGGGACAGCAAATCGGTGATGCAACGCCCTTGCGCTATCTCGCCGCGATCCTTGCCTTCACTGTTGGCGCGCTGATCTCCGGAATGTTGATGCGCGGCTCGGACAAAAAAGTAGAGCGTGCAGTTGGATTCTCGTTCGAACTCGCGCTTGTGGCGATCGCGACTGTGCTGGCATTTGCAACCAACGCGGGTTCAACAGGAATGGGCCGAGACGTCGTTGTGGGCCTAGTGGCGTGTGCAATGGGTCTTCAGAACGGGCTGATCCGTAAACATGGGATTGCTGATGTCGCGACCAACATGATGACTGTCACGTTCACGGGACTCATTTCGGAACTGAAAGTAGTGGGCGGCGACAATCATCACTGGGCTCGACGAACCGGTTCGATCGCTCTGTTCTTTCTCGGAGCGATCTCGGGGGCATTCCTCACGCGCTTCGGCGCTGGTTGGCCGCTGTTGGCGGCAACCATCTTGCTGGGCGCAGCGATTTCGATTCTCCTGACGAGCGAACGCCCCGTCGAGACGGCGTAATTGTTCTGAGCCTCTAGCCTCTCCTCGCAATGGAGACCTCCGCCTTCGACTATGAGTTGCCGGAATCGGCGATTGCGCAGCACCCACTCGCTGAGCGTGATGCGGCCCGGCTTCTTGTTGACCAAGGTTCCGGAGTTGCGGTGCTGAACAAAAACGTTCGCGACCTACCTGAGCTACTCGAACCAGGCGATCTGCTCGTGCTCAACACCACGCGAGTGCTGCCCGCCCGACTCGCGTTGTGTAAAGAAACTGGTGCAGCGGTTGAAGTGCTGCTTCTTGAACGACTCGACGGTGGTTCGCTTTCTGACAGTGGGGCGTCGCATTGGGAAGCGTTGGTTCGCCCCGGTCGAAAACTTCCGCCGGGAACCGTCGTTCGTCCTGTCGAGGGCACCGGACTCGAGGTTGTTATCGAAGATGATCTTGGCGACGGTCGGCGTGCGGTCACCATCGATGTCGATGGGCCGCTGCTCGACGTGCTTGAACGCTTCGGCGTCATGCCATTGCCGCCGTACATCACCGAGGTGCTCGCAGAGCAAGAGCGCTATCAGACGGTGTTCGCTGAGCGTCCCGCCTCGGCAGCAGCTCCCACCGCTGGGTTGCATCTCACGCCCGAGGTGCTGGCCCGTTGCGCCGAACGCGGCATCGTCCGAGCTGACGTCGAATTAGTTGTTGGCCTCGGCACCTTTCGACCGATTGCGACCGATCAGATTGAAGATCATGTCATGCACGGAGAGTTTTTCCGAGTGCCACAGGAAACCCTCGACGCCTGTGCCCGAACTAAAGCGAACGGTGGGCGAGTCGTGGCGGTGGGAACTACCGCAGTGCGCGCCTTGGAAAGTGCCGCAGCGTTTGGAACGACCGAGGGTCGCACCGAACTCTTTATCCACGGCGACTACGAGTTCGCAATTGTTGATCGACTCATGACCAACTTCCACTTACCGAAATCCTCGCTAATCGTGATGATCGACGCGTTTATCGGTCCACGATGGCGAGATCTTTATGCCGAGGCGTTACGCGATGGCTATCGGTTTCTGTCATTCGGTGACGCGATGTTGCTCACGCGTCAGTGAGCGAGGATCTAACGGTTCTCAGATGAATTCGCACAGGTAGGCCGAAGGAGTTTCGGCCCGAACCTGGAAATGGCTTGAGGCAGGAACCTCGAAGCGAGATCCCTTTGGGTAGGTCTCCCAATCGCTCTCGCCGTCGACGATCGCCTCAATGGCACCAGCAACGACGGTCATGAGTTCGGCACCATCGGTGTTGAAGTCGTAGGTGCCGGGGGCGATAACGCCAACGGTGGCCCGTCCTGAAGCATTTTCGAAGCCGAGGCTCTGAACGCCGCCATCGAAATACGTGTTGTGGGAGGTATCTGACATGTCGACGACGATAATGCTCACAGCGGGTGAGTTGTGGTGACATAGAGCCATCTCATCAACTTTTTTCTTTCGCTCATCGAATCAACGTCACTGGAGCAGTAGTGAGTAACGAAGAATCCGAATCTGTACTCCGACTGCAGATTGAAGCGACCGACGGTCAGGCCCGAACCGGCGTGGTGTACACGGCTCGAGGTTCATTTCGCACACCCTGTTTCATGCCAGTTGGAACTCGAGCAGCTGTGCGCACGCTCACATCGGCCGATCTCGAGCAACTTGGCGCTGAAGTCATCCTCGGCAACACCTACCACCTGATGTTGAAGCCGGGGGCCGATCTCATCCAGCGATTCGGCGGGCTGCATGGCTTCGCCGATTGGCACGGACACGTGCTCACTGATTCGGGTGGATTTCAGATTTTCTCGCTTGAACCGAAAGTCACCGATGAGGGCGCCATCTTTAAGTCGACCTACGACGGCAGCTATCACCATCTGAGTCCCGAAGGCAGCGTTGAGGTTCAGCAGAAGTTGGGCAGCGATATCCAGATGGTTCTCGATGTGTGCCCGCCGTTGCCTTCGACCGAAGCAGTTGTCCGCGCAGCGCTTGAACGATCGGTGTTGTGGGCCGGGCGAGCAAAGGCGGCCCAAGCTCCTGCTCGAGCCAACGGCTCGAAACAGGCGCAGTTCGGAATCGTGCAAGGCGGCATCAACGTCGCGATGCGAACCGAAAGCGCACAGCGCACGCTCGACATCGGTTTTGATGGTTACGGCATCGGTGGTCTTTCGGTGGGCGAGACGCGAGACGAGATGCTGCCGGCGCTTGCTGCGGTGACCGATGTACTTCCCTCCGATAGGCCCCGCTACCTGATGGGGGTTGGAGATCCGGTGAGCATCGTGGAAGCGGTTGCGCTTGGCGTCGACATGTTCGATTGCGTATTGCCGACTCGTTTGGCCCGCCACGGCACAATTCTCACCAGCGCTGGGCGCATGAATCTTCGAAACGCGAAATTCGCTGATGACCCCGAACCGCTCGAACCCGGATGCATATGCGAAGCCTGCTCCCGTTGGTCGCGGGCCTATCTGCGTCATCTACTCATGGTGAGCGAACCCACTGCGGCTCGCCTGACCACGATCCACAACGTCCACTGGTTGCTTCGAATGATGGAGGGAGCTCAGGCGGCAATTGCCGCTGGCACCTTTGATCAGTTCCGGTCTGAGGTGGCGTCAGTCTGGGACTGATCAGTTGGGCAGGGCGAATGAAGCGATAGGGGAGATGAGGGCTAACGTGGCCCCGTTTCCGACTTGGAACCCCTTCTGATCGAGCCCATACGAGACCATGTCCTTCATCATCATCATCGTTCTGTTCGTTATCGCCTGGGTCGTGTTGATCCTGCCGAAGCAGCGTGAGGTCAAGCGCCACGGGTCGTTCATCCAAAGCCTCGCCGTCGGTGACGAGGTCATGACCGGATCAGGCATCTACGGCACTCTCGTCGAGATCGACGAGTCCACTGTTGTGTTGCAGGTCGCTCCGGGAGTTGAACTCAAGGTTGCTCGCCGTGCGGTCGCCTCAAAGGTCATTGATCCGAATGCGGCGATGCCGATCGCTGCTGAGGACGCAACCGATGAGGACTCCGAAGCATGAGGCGCTTACGAGGGTATGGCTCGCTCGTCATCATTGTTCTCGTTGCAGCAGCTGCGTTGCTCTACACGCTTGTAGCCGGCAATAAGCCACTGCTTGGCCTCGATCTTCAGGGTGGCGTTTCCGTTGTCCTCAAGCCGGTGCAGCAGGTTGACAATGACACCATCGATCAAGCGATCACCATTATTCGTCAGCGCATCGATGCAATCGGTGTTGCGGAACCCGAAATCACGCGACAGGGCAGCAACATCCTCATCCAGATTCCTGGCGTGAAGGACAAAGAGCGCGCCTTGCAGTTGGTTGGGCAGACCGCTGAGCTTCAGTTCCGGCCAGTTCTCGCCAATGTTCCGATTGATCCTCAATCAGCGACGACCACGACAAGTGGCGATCCTGCGGGAACCACAACAACTGCCGCCGGAGCGACGACAACCACGATCGATCCAACCAAGACTGTCGGCGGACTTTCCCTCGATGTCTGCACGACTGGCCTGACTGCCGAAGAGGTCAACGCAACCGGTCAAGCAATCTTGCCGCAGTGTAAGGACGGACTTCTTGTTGGTTCCTATGCCGTTGGTCCTGTTTCATTGACAGGTAGCGCTCTTGAAACTGCTCGCGCCAACCTTGGCAACACCGGACAATGGGTCGTTGCGCCAACTTTCAAGAGCGGTAGCGATGGAATCGGTGGCTTCAATGCGATTGCCGGCCAGTGTTTTACGAAGGGCTCCACGTGTCCGACCGGACAGCTTGCGATCGTTCTCGATGGTCGAGTGCTTTCTGCCCCGAGCATCAACAGCCAAAGTTTCAAAGCCGACCAGATCGAAATCTCCGGTTCGTTTACTGAGCGCACCGCCAAGGACCTTGCGACTGCTCTTAAGTACGGTGCTTTGCCGGTGGAGTTTGAACAACAGCAAGCCCAAGTTGTTTCGGCAACGCTTGGCCGCGACGCCTTACATGCGGGCCTTGTTGCTGGTCTTGTAGGCCTCATCGCAGTGGCCATTTACATGATGGCCTTCTATCGAGTGCTCGGCCTGTTCGCCATCCTCAAACTCGGCATCGAGGCTGCGTTGTTGTGGTCGATCATTTCGTGGCTCGGCGCCAACAATGGTTTGGCCCTGACACTCGCCGGCATTACCGGCATCATCGTTTCTATTGGTGTTTCGTTGGACTCGAACGTTGTGTATTACGAGCATCTCAAGGAAGACATCAATCACGGTCGATCAATTCGTAGTTCGACCGACAAGTCGTTTATCTCGGCATTCTCGACAATCGTGAAAGCCGACGTCGCCTCGCTCATCGGTGCTGCATTGCTTTGGTGGCTTACCGTCGGACCCGTTCGAGGCTTCGCCTTCTACCTTGGTCTCTCGACGGCGCTCGATCTGCTCACTTCCTGGGCGTACATGCGTCCAGCAGTGAAGTTGGCAACTCGATCCAAGGCGCTGCTTTCACGTCCTTGGCTCTTGGGTCTTCCGGCTGAGAAGTCACAAGAACGCGCGAATCAAAAGTCTGCGAATCGCCCGACTGCGGAGGTGTCGAAATGAGCAAGCTCGGACGCCTGAATCGCGGCGAAACGAATATCGATTTTCTGAAGTGGTGGAAGATCGGTCTCGCAATCTCTGTCTTTCTCATGGTGGTTAGCGTCGGTTCATTGCTGACGCGTGGCCTGAACCTTGGAATTGATTTCAAGGGCGGCGTTTCCTGGGAAGTAAGTGCTCCCGGCGTAACGGTCGATCAAACACGGACTGCCCTCGATGCCGTTGGTGAGGGCTCGGCCAAGATTCAGATCGTTGGCACCGACATCATTCGTGTGCAAGGTCCAGAAAGCACGCCGGAGCACACCATCGAGGTCACCAAGACTCTCGCTGAACTCGCGAACACTGACCCGGCCAATATCAGTTTCTCGACGGTGGGAGCTTCTTGGGGCGGCGACGTCACGAGGTCGGCAATCCGTGCCCTCGTGTTCTTCTTTATCGCCATCCTCATTTATCTGACCATTCGACTGGAATGGCGCATGGCCGTGGCCGCGCTCGTCGCGGTGTTTCACGATGTGCTCATCAGTGTCGGTGCGTATTCGGTATTCCAGTTTGAAGTCACACCGGGCACGGTGATCGCGTTCCTGACCATCTTGGGGTATTCGATTTACGACACCATCGTGGTCGACGACAAGATCAGAGAAAATGAGCGACTTGTTGGCCAGTCTGGTCGCCTCACCTACGGTCAGATGACCTCACTATCGATGAACCAGGTGTTGCTTCGCTCGATCAACACGACGGTCGTCTCGCTGCTTCCGGTCGTTGCCCTGCTCGTTGTCGGAGCCGGAATCATGGGAGCGGTGACCCTTGAGGAGTTCGCCATTGCTCTGACGGTTGGCCTTCTCGCTGGCGCCTATTCCTCGATCTTTGTCGCTGCTCCAATCCTCGTCTGGCTCAAAGAACATCAAACGAAGTTCAAGGTCATCCGCGAGCGCCTGCAGTCTCAGGGCGTCGATGTTGGACATGCTTCGGCTCGAGTCGACCTTCTCGGTGTCACCTCCGGCGCTCCTGCGAGCGACGCTTCATCGACCTCGGGTGCTGGGTCGGGGGCTGCGGCTCTCGGCACGACTCCAACGCCATCAGGCGTGATCCCGCCGCGACCGCGCAAAAACCAACGCAAACGCTGATTGGTGGGTCGGGGCAGGGGTTCGTCCCCTGTACCGTGGAGCTATGAAGACTCCTTTCCGAGCTGCTACCGGGGTATGTCCACCTGGTCGCGTGCAGGCCGGAGGCTGAGTTATGGCGACCGTCAATCGTGTGCTGCCGTGGCGTCGTAACGCCGCCCCGCCATCCGAAGAGGTCGCCCCGCTCGTCGCAATCTTCCAGTCTCATCATCCGCGATCGTCAGCAGCGCTGATTACGAAAGCGTATGACCGCGCCGCTTCGGCCCATAAGGGTCAATCTCGTAAATCTGGCGAACCATATGTGACACATCCTGTAGCGGTTGCAAAGATCTGCGCGGAACTTGGTCTCGATGACATCACCATCGCCGCTGCGCTTCTTCACGATGCTGTCGAAGATACCGGTGCCACTCTTTTCGATGTCGAGAAGGAATTTGGCGTCGAGGTTGCTCGCATCGTCGATGGCGTTACAAAACTCGATCGCATCAAGTTTGATTCGAAAGAAGCACAGCAAGCGGCAACGGTGCGCAAGATGCTCGTGGCGATGGCGAAAGATCTCCGGGTACTGATCATCAAACTCGCTGATCGTCTTCACAACATGCGCACCATTGCGGCCTTGCCAGCGTGGAAGCAGCATCGCACGGCACAGGAAACAATTGATATTTACGCACCGCTTGCTCACCGACTCGGAATGCAGGAATTGCGCCAGCAGTTAGAGGATCTCTGTTTCGCGTCGTTGCATCCCAAGCGTTATGCCGAGATCGACCACATGGTCGCAACACGTGCGCCCGAACGCGATGTTTATCTAACCAACGTTCTAGAAGATGTCCGCGGCCGACTGAGCGAACTGCACATCACTGCTGAAGTGACAGGTCGACCAAAGCATCTGTGGAGCATTTACGAAAAAATGGTGGTGAAGGGCCGTGATTTCGACGATATCTTCGATCTCGTCGCCATTCGAGTGATCGTCGGCACCGTCAAGGATTGTTACGCCGCTCTCGGATCAATTCACGCCACGTGGAAACCGGTACAGGGCCGTTTCAAGGATTACGTGGCCATGCCCAAGTTCAATCTGTATCAGTCGTTGCACACGACCGTTGTTGGTCCTGGCGGAAAGCCTCTCGAGGTCCAGATCCGTACCTTGGAGATGCACAGACGAGCAGAGTTCGGTGTCGCTGCGCATTGGAACTACAAGGACAACAACGAAAGTACAGCCGACCTTGCTTGGCTTAATCGCATTGTTGATTGGCAAAGTGAGACCTCTGATCCTTCAGAGTTCATGGCGAATCTGAAAATCGACCTCGACCAAGACGAGGTATTTGTCTTCACGCCGAAGGGCAAAGTCATCACACTGCCTAAAGGTGCCACCACCGTTGACTTCGCTTATGCCATTCACACTGAGATCGGTCATTCCTGTATTGGGTCGCGGGTCAATGGGCGTTTGGTCTCTCTCGACACCGAGCTGCAATCGGGCGATTCCATCGAAATCTTCACCTCAAAGGTCGAAAGTGGAGGACCTTCGCAAGACTGGCTGCGTTTTGTTGTTTCGCACAAGGCGGAAAACAAGATCCGCGCCTGGCATTCGCGTGAGCGCCGCGAAGATGAAATCGATAACGGCAACGAGGAACTCACCAAAGCCTTGCGTCGTGAAGGTCTGCCAGTTCAGAAGATCCGCCAGTCGCGGATTCTCGATGAAATAGCTACCGAACTGAACTACACCGACCTCGAATCGCTTCATGCGGCAATCGGCGGAAATCATCAATCGGCGCAATCGGTTGCCGAACGCATTCGCCGCAAGCTCGAATCAGTCGACCCTGATCGCGAAGAGCAATTACCGACCACGGTTCGTGCCCCGCGCCGTTCGGGCCGTGTAGGCGCAAGCCCCTCGGGCGTGCATGTCGAAGGCCTTGACGATGTCATGGTTCGCTTGTCTCGCTGCTGCACGCCGGTTCCGGGTGATGCGATCATGGGGTTTGTCACGCGTGGTCGCGGTGTTTCGGTGCATCGTTCCGATTGTGCGAATGCGCTTTCGCTTACCGATGGCCAATCTGATCGTCTGATTGACGTCGAATGGGATACCGACATCTCGGCGACGTTCATTGCTTCGATCGAAGTAAAGGGTCTCGACCGATCTCGTCTTTTGCGTGATGTGTCGGCTGCATTGGCTGATCATCACGTCAACATCGTCTCGTGCAACACCATTACGGGGTCCGATCGAATTTCATCGATGCGTTTCGATTTCGAACTCGGTGATGTTTCACAACTCTCCCCGTTGATGTGGTCGATAAAGAAGATCGATGGCATCTACGACGCGTATCGCGTGCTTCCCGGCAAGGGTGACTCCGATAGCGAAGATGGGCGAGACCCTCAGAATTGAACAGCAGTCGTCTGACACTTGGTCGGTGGTGGGGCGTTGGTTGAAGGAAGTGGTTCGGTCCTTGGGGCAGGGCCCCGGTAGGATCAATGGTCGTGTCAGAGCCGACGTCAACCCGCATCGAGCCGTTCAAGGCCCCAACTGGGACCCGTGACGTCCTGCCGCCCGAATCCGAGCGCTGGCAAGCGCTGATTGCGGCGTTCTCGGCCCATGTCGGTCGAGCCGGATATGGCCTTGTACAGAGCCCGATGTTCGAAGAAATCGGCGTCTTCTCCCGGGTGGGCGAGGGCACCGATCTTGTTCGCAAAGAGATGTACGACTTCTTCGACAAGGGCGAACGCCACATTGCGCTGCGCCCCGAGGGCACCGCATCAATCGCCCGAGCCTGGATCCAACATGCCCAAGGCGAATCAAAGCCTTGGAAGGTTTGGTACGCAGCGCCGTCATTTCGCTACGAGCGTCCGCAGGCCGGGCGTTTTCGGCAACATCATCAGCTCGGCGCCGAAGCAATCGGTTCTGATGATCCCGATCTCGATGTTGAAGTCATTTCTATGCTTCACGACTTCTATGCGTCGCTGGGGCTGAAGCAGGTCACGCTGCTCATTAATTCAATGGGAACGGCTGACGATCGCCGGCGCTACATCGAAGATGTACGGGCGTGGCTGAATGAGCGCCTCGACACGCTCGACCCGAAGGACGCTGAGAAAGTCGTCGACCACCCGATGCGGGTTCTCGATTCAAAGCGTCCTGTCACTATCGAAGCGATTTCTGACGCACCGCGCATCACTGATCAACTCTCGCCCGAAGCCACTGAGCGATTCGAACGAGTGAAGTCAGGTCTCACGGCTCTCGGGATCGAATTCACCGTTGAACCTCGCTTGGTGCGCGGTCTCGATTACTACACGCACACAACGTTTGAATTTGTCGGCGAAGCGCTCGACGCCGCTCAGTCCACCATTGGTGGCGGCGGTCGCTACGACGGACTCATCGAGGCATTGGGCGGACCATCCACACCTGGCATTGGCTTTGGCTCTGGCATCGAACGAGTCCTGCTCACCTGCGACGCCGAGGGAGTCTTCCCTGTTCCGGCTAGTGCTACCGACGTGTTTGTTGTCGACACTACGGGCGGTACCGCTGCCCGCGACCTCACGATCGAACTACGTCGCGCGGGCATTAGCGCCGAGCGAGCATTCGATGGTCGTTCCATGAAATCGCAAATGAAATCTGCCGATAAGTCTGGTGCTGCATTCGTCTGCATCATCGGTGACGACGAAGCCGCGGCCGGCACCGTAACGATCCGTGATCTGCGCGGCGACACCGGACAAGAAGCTGTCGCTCGCTCGAGCGCTGCCACTGTTCTCGCTGCTCGACTCTCCTGAACCCGAAGGACCTTCTGTGACTGAATCCGTTTCTATGCGCACCGACCATTGCGGAACGCTGCGAGCCTCCGACATCGGTCGCGAGGTCGCGGTGTGCGGGTGGGTAGCCCGCCGCCGTGAGCACGGCGAGCATCTGGCCTTTATTGATCTTCGTGATCACACCGGACTCGTGCAATTCGTGGTCGATGGTGCCGCCGATCTTCGTTCGGAATACGTGGTTCGTATTACAGGGACCGTTCGCCAGCGCCCCGATGGCACAACCAACGCGAATATGCCCACCGGTGAAATCGAAATTGGCGATTGCAGCGTCGAGATTCTGAATGTCTCTGAGCCGCCACCGTTCCAACTCAACGATCGTGTCGAGGTCGACGAAATGGTTCGCCTCGCGCACCGTTATGTCGATCTGCGCACTGAACGGATGCAGCGCAACCTCCGCATTCGCGCCAAGGTCAATGCCTCGCTGCGACGGGCTATGGACGATCAAGGTTTCGTCGAAATCGAAACTCCAATGCTGATTGCATCCACGCCTGAAGGTGCACGCGATTTCGTCGTGCCCAGCCGTCTGTCGCCGGGTTCGTTTTATGCCCTACCGCAGAGCCCCCAGTTGTTCAAGCAGCTCTGCATGGTCGGCGGCATCGATCGCTACTACCAAATCGCTCGTTGTCTGCGCGACGAAGACCTTCGTGCCGATCGCCAGTTCGAATTCATGCAGCTCGATGCCGAGGCCAGCTTCGTTTCGCAAGAAGAAGTTCTCGCGTTCATCTCCGTTGCCGTGTCGGCTGCTGTCGAAGAAGTCACCGGTCAGAAGATGGGCGACGTTCCTCGCATGACCTGGCAAGAGGCGCAGGAACGTTTCGGTTCCGATAAGCCCGACATTCGCTTCGGCATGGAACTTCTTGAGCTCACACCGAACTTTGCCGCCACCGAGTTCAACGCCTTCAAGGCCGATTGCGTGAAGGGCATCGTGGTCGACGGTGGAGCAGAGTTCACCCGTTCGAAGCTCGACGAACTCACCGATAAGGCGAAGCGCTGGGGTGCCAAGGGCCTCGTTTGGATGCGGGTCAAGGACGGCGGCGAACTCGATTCGCCAGTCGCCAAGTTCCTTTCCGCCGACGAACTTGCCGGCCTCGTCGCAACCACTGGAGCAAAGACGGGCGATCTGCTTCTTCTGGTCGCCGACGATCGCCCGAAGGTCTGCCATGTGCTCGGCCTCCTTCGTCTTGAACTTGGTCGCCCGCCCGTCACAGAAGGTGGCTTGCAGTTCCTTTGGGTTGTCGACTTCCCATTGTTCGAATCGCTCGACGATGCCGGCAACCCCGTGCCCGCGCATCACCCATTCACGATGCCGCACGCCGAAGACGTTGCGCTGCTCGACACCGGTAACCCGCAGGACCTACTGAAGGTTCGTTCGCAGGCCTATGACCTCGTGCTCAATGGCTGGGAACTTGGTTCGGGCAGCGTCCGAATCCATCGTGGCGATATCCAAAGCCGCATGTTCGAACTTCTTGGGATTGGCGCCGAGGAGCAGCAGAGCAAGTTTGGTTTCCTGCTTGATGCATTCCGCTTCGGAGCGCCACCGCATGCTGGCTTTGCCTTCGGTATCGATCGCCTTGTTGCGTTGCTCGCCGGTGAAGAGAACATCCGTGAGGTCATCGCATTCCCCAAGACACAGTCGGGTACCGATCCGCTCACGCATGCACCGACGCCGATCGACACAGCGCAACTCGACGAGCTCGGTCTGCGACTTCTCCCTACCAAAAAGACCGACTGACCCTCCGGAGTTCCGACACAGGCGACCGGTAGCCTCGGGCAATGACCGAGGATCTGTTCGCTGCTGCTGCCGAAGACCGGCTGGCGCGGCAGGCCCCGCTCGCGGCTCGGCTTCGCCCTAAAAATCTTGACGAGGTTGTTGGTCAAGAACATCTTCTCGGCCCCGGCAAACCGTTGCGGGCGCTCATCGAAGCCGACCGTCTTTCTTCGGTCATTCTTTGGGGTCCTCCAGGCACGGGCAAAACCACCATTTCGCAACTCATCGCCCGCACCACATCGAAGGCCTTCGAGCAGCTTTCTGCAGTAAGTGCTTCGGTGAAAGACGTGCGTGAAATCGCTGCTGGTGCGCAAGAGCGACTTGCCATGCG
>WLMU01000003.1 GCA_009700115.1 Actinomycetota bacterium | reverse complement strand
CTGCATTTCCTTGATGTCGACCCCGGCGTTGAATCCCCGACCCTCAGACCGGAGAATGACCGCTCGAACGGAGCGATCGGCCCCGAGTCGGCGGATTTCATCGCCTAATTGGAACCACTCCGCCACGGTGAGGGCGTTGACTGGCGGACAGTTCTGCACAACCTCGGCAATGCCGTCTGTTCCGATGCTCACTTCGATACCCATAGGGCTTCGACGCTAGCCGGTGACCTCACAATCAGTCAGATGGAGGAGGCCATCTGAGAAGCCCTGCGGGCCCGGTTGTAGGGTTCGCCCATGGCGCTTGAGATCGACCTCACGGGACGCTCTGTCCTTATTACTGGCGGAACCAAAGGCGTGGGCCGAGGCATCGCCCAGCGGTTCTCTGACGCTGGCGCGACGGTGATCGTTTGCGCCCGCCGAGAAGCGGAAACTCCCTTGCCGGCCGACTGGCATTTCATCCCCGCTGATCTCCGAGATGGCGAAGCCGCCTACGCCGCCGTCGATGCCGCCTTTGCGGTGGCCGGTCGCCTCGATTGTGTTGTGAACAACGCTGGAGGCTCGCCTCCGGCCGATACGGCAGAAGCTCCCCCGAAGTTCACCCAACGCATCGTCGAGCTCAATCTGCTCGCCCCCTATTACGTCGCGCAACGCGCCCATCACCACATGCTGAACCAGGTCGGCGGCGGTTCGATCATCAACATCGGAAGCGTCGTAGCGAATCGCCCCTCGCCCACCACTGCCGCCTACGGCGCAGCGAAGGCAGGCCTGTTGCAACTCTCCACCACACTGGCGATGGAATGGGCACCCAACATTCGCGTCAATACCATCACCGTCGGTTTAATTCTTACCGAACAAGCAGCGCTGTTCTACGGCGAGGGCGCGGTGCGCGAACGCATCGAATCAGAAATCCCCATGGGACGGTTTGCAATGCCCTCCGATGTTGGCGACGTCGCGGTCTGGCTCGCTAGTGATCTGGCCGGATATGTCACAGGTGCAGAAATCGCTGCGCACGGGGGTGGCGAACGTCCGCCCTTCCTCGGTGCCGACTGAGCCAATGGCAGAACAACCGCGTCAAGACACTGCGCAGGTTCAAGCATGGCTTGAAGCAAATCTTGGCGGCACCGTCACCTCCATCTGGCGCCAGCCCCGCTGGCGTCCCGTGTGGTTTGCCGAACTCGAACGCGCCGGAGTTACGCAGTCACTTGTCATTCGCGGCGATCGCACCGACATGCCGCTGATCTTCCCGTTGCGACACGAGATGACCTTGCAAGCACTGCTGCATGAGCGTGAGATCCCGACACCTGCCGTACACGGCTGGATCGACGAGCCCATGGCCTATGTCATGGATCGCGTCGGCGGTCAGCAACATTTCGAAAACACCAGCGATGCCGATCGGGCGTCGGCAGTCGATGACTATCTCCAGATCCTTGCTCGTATGCACGCGCTCGACGTTGAACCGTTCGCCGCAGCCGGCATCATGCGGGCCGAAACCCCTGAACATTCCGGCCTCCTTGGACTCCACCAATACGAAGCGGTGTATCGCTCCACCAAAAACGGCCCTGATCCTTTTATGGAGTTCTGTTTGGGCTGGTTGCGTCGCAATCCCCCGCAGTCAAAGGGCCGTGAATCGGTCATCTGTTGGGATTCGGGACAATTTCACAATGCCGACGGGAAGATCGTCGCCGTTCTCGATCTCGAGATTGGACACATCGGCGACCCGATGATGGATCTCGCGGCATGGCGTATGCGCGACACCATCGTTGGTTACGGAGACTTCCCTGCCCTCTATGCGCGTTACGAGGAACTTTCAGGTACCGAAGTCGACGTTGATGCGCTTATGCGCCACCACTTTGCTTTCACGCTTACAAACCAACTCGCGCTTGGCCAAGCGGTTCGGCGACCAAACGTCGACACTGACCTCATGACCAACATGCAGTGGTGTTACGAAACCAATCTTTTTGCCACCGAAGCATTAGGCGAGATCCTCCAGGTGGAACTACCAACCGTCACAGAGCCCGAGGTTCGCGAGGGACGCGCATCGACCCCCGTTGAACATATGGCAACGGTGTTGAAGTCGTTATCAGTTGGTGAAGGTGCCATCGACGATGAATTCCTCAAGTACCGACTCCGGGCACTGTTTCGAGAAGCACGTCACGCCGCGCGAGCGATTGAAATCGGTGATCAAGTAAGCAACGGCGACCTCGATGATCTCCATCAACTGCTTGGTTATCGATCTACTGATTGGTTTACCGGCGAAGCTGATCTTGAAGCGTTTGTGCTTAACGATGCCGACACCGGAACCTACGACGAAGAACTTCTCGTCCTCTTCCATAAGCGCAACCTGCGCGCCCATCAACTTCTCGGGCCACCCGGATCAGCGATGGCCACCCATCTGCCGATCCAAACGTTCCGCTAACGATTAGGGAACTCTGACTCCGACTTTGGAGTACCCGCGCACCGTGCTGGTGTGCTGACGAACGGTCTTTCCGTCAACGATCTCCCAATCCGGAAGGCGCCTTAGCGTTTCTTCTAACGCGATGCGCCCTTCGGTTCGGGCCAATGAGGCTCCGAGACAAAAGTGAATGCCATAGCCGAAGGTGACGTGCTTTTTGATGTCGCGATGAATGTCGAATGCATCGGCATCGGGGAAGGCGTCGGCGTCACGACCAGCGCTGCCGGTAAGGAGAAGAACTTTTGATCCGGCTGGAATCTTGGTTCCGTGGAGTTCAACGTCTTTCAATACCCAACGACCGTTGACCGGAGACGGCGCTTCGTATCGAAGCAGTTCCTCAACAGCGTTCGGAATTAAAGACGGATCAGCAACGAGCTCTGCTCGCTGCTCTGGGTGTTGCGCGAGAACCACTGCGGCATTGCCGAGAAGGCGCATGACAGTTTCGGTACCCGCGACATAGAGAAGGAGAGTGAACTGCACCAATTCATCGTCGTTGAGCGAACGAAGTTCTCCATCATCGCCAGTGACTTCTGCGCCGAGCAGAACCTTGATCATGTCGTCGCCGAACTGATCGGGATTTTCTCGATGGCGATGAACTAGATCCATGAGGTACTCGTGCACACGGATTCGAGCCATAAAGGCGATGTCGTTGATCATTCCCTGTTCGGGATCGATGTGAAACATCGTGTCGATATTTTCCCGCTGCTCTTCACGCTCATTTTCGGGAACACCCACAAGTCGTGAGATCACCATTGACGGGACCTGCGTCGCGAAATCTTGCACGTAATCAAATTCGGATCGACCGGCGAGACCATCAAGAAGTTCAGCGCAGACATCACGCACGTAGTCATCGAGAAGTGCCATTCGGCGCGGCGTGAATGCTCGAGAGACAAGAGAGCGATACATGGTGTGCTCGGGAGGATCCATGAAGATCATCTGATTCGAACCGATCATCCCTGGCCCCATCATTTCCAGAACGGTTCCGTGCGTCGAGGAAAACGTGGCGGTGTCTTTGGAGGCCTTCTCGATGTCCTCGAAGCGACTCAGCGCCCAAAAATCGAAACGATCGTTGCGATATACCGGAGCTTCGGTACGCATGCGCTTCCAGATCGGATGCGGATTGTCGTCGATCTCGGTGTCGTACGGATCCCAGTAGATGTCAGTCATGGCCAACTCCGTTTCAGGGGCGTCCGTAGAGAAACTTCACAATCGGAGCTGCAGAGGCGTACGTGTCAGTGAGCCCTGCGCCAACCAAACCTGCATCAACAATGATGGTTTGACCGCTGATGTAGCGCGCCGCGTGGCTTCCGAGAAATGCCATGACGTCGCCTTGTTCTTCCGGCGATGACGCAGTCACACCGATTTCGGCGCGGTAATCAGATCCGAACGACAACCACAGTTCTTCGTTTGCGCGAGCGAGCGGAGTGTCCGTCGGACCCGGACAAATCGCGTTAATTCGGATTCCAAGTTTGCCCATGGCATAAGCCTGTGCAGCGACGTAGTAGCAGAGAGCCTGCTTGGTGAACATGTAGTGAGCGTTGCGGGGATTCGCTTCCATCCAGGCAACAGCGGCATCGAAATCGGGTGTGTCACAGAAGGAACGCACGGTCTCGACGTTGGCCTCCCACCCAAGTCCGGCAGCAGACGAAATCATCGTGATCGACGAACCATGGCCAAGCATGGCCCTCGCAACCAATTGATTGATCATGTGCCGATGGCCGATGAAGTTGATCTTCTCGATGCCAGGAGTTCCATCGGCAACGCCAGCGCAAGAGAAAAGCGCATCAACCTTGCCGCCACACTGGGTGATGGCGGAATCGATCTGTTCCTTGTCACGGAGGTCAACCACGATCGAGGTAAAGCCCTTCACCGGCAGGTGATCCATCACCACGACATCAGCACCGAGCGAAGCAACCTGGAGCGCAGCAGCGGCACCCATCCCCGTGGCTCCGCCAACGACCAGCACACGCTTACCGTCGTAGCGAAATGACTCGTTGCCCATGACTCCCCCTCACAAGATCACGCCGAGAGCCCTTGAGGCCGGCGGTTTCTAACGAGCGTAAACTACATTGAACCGAGATTCACACAGATGTGATCGGCATCATTTGAGACCGGGCACGGCTCGGCGCTATCGGGAAACGCAATGGGGAAAACGCAATGACCGAGCTTTGGCACGAAGAACGCCTGTACATCGATGGACAACTCGTCGAAGCTGCGGGTGGAGCTACCTACCCCAACGTCAACCCCGCTACCGAAGAACTACTCGGTGTCGCTGCCGACGCGTCGGCCGAAGATGTTGAGAAAGCGATCGCCGCCGCACGTCGCGCCTTCGACACCACCGACTGGTCGACAAATGTTGAGCTTCGTCAACGTTGCCTGCGCCAACTCCACCAGGCTTTCATCGACAACTTCGAAGCGGTCACGGAACTTACGATCGCCGAGGTTGGCGCACCCCGAATGCTCATGGGCGGCCCGCAACTAATGACTCCGCTGGAGTACCTCACCTATTACGCCGACATGCTCGACACGTTCGAATGGTCCTACGACCTCGGCGTCTACTCAGGCATTGCCGGAACGGCTCATCGTTGGGTTGAAAAAGAAGCAATCGGCGTCGTAGCTGCGATCACGCCGTGGAACTATCCGCACCAGATCACCTTCGCGAAGTGCGCCCCGGCCCTAGCTGCCGGTTGCACCGTCATCCTGAAGGCCGCCCCCGACACTCCGTGGAGCGCTCTCGCTCTTGGGCGCCTGATTCACGATCACACCGACTTTCCTCCCGGCGTCTTCAACGTCATCACCTCCGGCAACAAAACTGTGGGTGAAGTGCTCACCACCTCGCCTGATGTCGACATGATTTCCTTCACCGGTTCGACTGCAACTGGTCGTCGAATTATGGAAGCAGCATCGGCCACGGTGAAGAACGTCTTTCTTGAACTCGGCGGTAAAAGTGCCCACGTCGTACTCGACGACGTCTCCGACATGGCCTCGGCAACCGCAAGCCCGTGTTTCATGGTGTGCACACATGGCGGGCAGGGTTGTGCGACCTCGACTCGTCTCCTGCTTCCTCGGAGCCGATACGAAGAGGGAATCGAAGCCACAGCAGCCATGATCGGTGCACTCCCCTATGGCGATCCTCAGGATCCGGGCGTGATGACCGGTGCCATTGTCAACAAGGCGCAACTCGAACGTATCGAAGGGCTCGTTGATCGAGCTGTCGCTGCGGGCGCTCGCGTCGTGGTTGGTGGAGGTCGCCCTGAACACTTCGAAAAGGGCTACTACTACAAGCCCACATTGCTGGCCGATGTCACCAACGACATGGAAATCGCACAGGTCGAGGTCTTTGGACCGGTTCTTGTGGCCATCGCATTCGACGACGATGACGAAGCAGTCCGCATAGCCAACGATTCCCCGTATGGACTTTCGGGTGCGGTGATGAGTGACGACCGCGAGCGCGCTCTCGGCGTTGCTCGACGTATTCGCACCGGAACGATGTCGATCAATGGTGGTTCCTGGTACGCCGTCGATGTTCCCTTCGGCGGTTACAAGCAGTCCGGTGTTGGCCGTGAATCTGGCGTCTCTGGCTTCGAGGAATACCTCGAAGAAAAGGCGCTGGCCGAACCGGCCTGATCAGGCGCGCTGACTACTGACCGACACGATTTCGCCGGTCATGTAGGAGCTGTAATCAGAGGCCAAGAACATCATGACGTTGGCGACTTCCCACGGCTCTGCCGCGCGACCGAATGCTTCGCGCTTGGTGAGTTCAGCGAGCGTCTCTTCTGTGGTCGCCTTGGCCAGAAACGGATGCATCGCGAGGCTGGGAGCCACGGCATTAATCCGTACATCGTGCGGGGCTGCTTCGATGGCGGCACAACGGGTCAGCGCCATCACGCCTGCTTTTGCAGCGGCGTAATGAGCCTGGCCTTCTTGGGCCCGCCAACCGAGAACCGACGCATTGTTGACGATGACCCCGCCGCCATTGGCATAGAGATACTTCATCTCGGCGCGCATGCAACGGAAGGTGCCATTCAGCGTGACATCGAGGACAAGGCCCCATTGATCGTCCGTCATGTCGACAATCGGAACCTCTCCGCCAAGGCCGGCATTATTGATGAAAATATCGATGCCACCGAGCGCTGCAGCTGCACCTTCGACAAGCGCCTGCACGTCGCCTTCTACGGTCACGTCACAAGGAATACCGACAACACCAAGTTCCGCGGCTGATTCGCCACAACGACGCTCGTGCTTATCGGAAATGACAACTTGAGCACCTTCTTCAATTGCCCGCTTCGCCGCTTGGAAACCGATACCCGTTCCGGCTGCTGCGGTGACAAGCACCTTCTTGCCAGTAAGTAGTCCGTGTCCATCGACGTAGGTAGGTGGCGTGCTCATGAGGGATTGGGCTCCTTCGGAAGGCCGAGAACACGCTCACCCAGCACGTTGCGCTGGATTTCGTTGCTTCCGCCGTAAATGGTTTCGGATCGGGTGAATAAGAACATCTTTTGATCAAGGGTCAGCTCATAAGGGAAGCCTTCCGCAATTTGCGATTCGATGCCGCCGATATCCATGGCCAATTCACCAAGATCGCGATGCCAGGTTCCCCAGAACAATTTGGAGATCGACGCTTCGGGACCGGGCACGCCAGAACCCATCGAACGTAACGCGTTCCATTGCATGAGTTTCAGGCCAATGTACGCATCGGCAAGCCGTTGGCGCATGATCGGGTCGGACGCGGAGCCCTTCCTCTTCGCTTCGGCGATGAGGTTGTCGAGTTCGCGCTCGAATCCAACCTGCTGCGCAAGGGTGGAAATACCGCGCTCGAGCGCGAGGAGATCCATCGCAACTCCCCAGCCTTTACCGGGCTCTCCAACAATCAGGCTCGCATCGGCGACTGCATCGCTAAAGAAGACCTCGTTGAACTCTCCGCCACCAGTGATTTGCTCGATGATGCGAGTCTCAACACCAGGCTGATCCATCGGCACAAGAAAGAACGACAATCCCTTGTGTCGAGCCGAACCTGCTTCGGTGCGAGCGACGACGAAACACCAATGCGAAACGTGTGCCAGCGAGGTCCAGACTTTCTGGCCGTTGATGATCCACTGATCGCCGTCGAGAACTGCACGGGTTTGCACGTTGGCAAGATCGGAGCCGGCGTTCGGTTCGGAATAGCCCTGACACCAGCGCTCGTCGCCACTCAGAATGGGCGGAAGGAAACGCTCGCACTGTTCCTTCGTGCCGTGCTCAATAAGCGTTGGGCCGAGCAGGTTTTCGCCCATGTGATTGACGCGGCCAGGAGCTTGTGCCCGGGCGTATTCCTCAGCCCAAATGATCTGCTCGCCGACTGTGGCATTGCGTCCACCGAATTCAATGGGCCAACCAAGCCCGATCCATCCGGCTGCCCCGAGCACTTTTTCCCAGCGCTCTCGGATTTCAAATCCAACTTCTTCATCGCCGGGTCCACCGCGTCCCTTGAGGGACGCGAATTCTCCGACGAGGTTTTCGGCCAGCCACTCTTTTGCGGCGGCACGAAACTCCTCGTCGGAGACGGTCGAGACATCTATGGGAAGAGCCATTAGCCCACTTTAGGACCCGATCAATCCAGCTTCAGAACCCGGGCGGCGTTGTCGTGCAGGAACTTGGGCCAAACGTTGTCGTTGAACGGCACATCACGCATTTCACTCATGATTCGCTGCAACGACAGCCCCATCGGGAAATAGCCGGCATAGATGATCTTGTCGGCGCCCCGGGTGTTGGCGTAGTCGATGATGCGCGGGTCGTAGTGCTTCGGAGCAAATGCCGAGGTTGAGTAGTGCAGGCCTGGCCACTTAAGCATGAGCTTCACCATGAGTTCGGTCCATGGCTGGCAGCCGTGACGTGACACGTAGGTGAGTTCAGGGAAGTCGTACATGACCTCGTCGACATGCTCAACATGCTGACACTGGAACTTCAGGCGAGGACCCGGAATGCCGGTGCACACGAAGACCGGAATATCGAGTTCGCATGCCTTCGCGTAAATCGGATACATCTTCTTGTCGTTGATCGGAACCTGCGGGAAACAACCTGCCGGGAACATGCTGATGGAGCGCACACCCCAGGTCTCGTAGGCACGCACGATGTTTTCAATGCCGGCCATTCCGTCGTTCGGGTCAGCGCCTACAGAACCAATGAAGCGTCCGGGGTAGCGCTTGATCGCTTCTTCACCAGTCGCTTCGCCTTGACCTTCGCGATGTCCAACACCGACCATGCCAATCGACACGCCCCACTTATCCATTTGGTCAAGCGTGTAGCCAACCGGATCGTCGGTTTCGCGAACTTCTTTTTCCTTATCCGGCGGCGACTTGAACATGTACTCAGCCGGAAATTCAAACTCTTCCTTGGACTGGGTGTCCTTGGTTTGTTTGGTAATGAACTCGTACTGCGCTTTCAGATCCTTCGCCGGAAAGCCAATCATCGTGTCGATGACCGGAACGTCTGTCGGCATAGCCATTCTGTCTTCCCCCTGGAATTGGCAACATGAAATTCGTTGACGTTTTCAATCTAGGACACCACTCGCACTGCAGCGAGTTACGCCGAAACGATTGAAGGGGTGGGTCTCCCCACCCCTTCAATCAAGGATCCGCCTATGAGATCTAGAAGAGTTAGTTCTTACCTGCGATGCGATCGGCTGCTTCACGCTGTTCGAAAATCAAGCGAATAAGCCAGAATCGGAAGTAGCGACGCAGCGACATGACGATGAACAGCGCGCTTCCTACAACAGCAAGCGTGAGTCCAAAGGTTCCCATGGCTTGAAAGTCGCTCGTCCATGCCCCAACTTTGCTGCCTTGGATGTTGAGCCAAGCGACAAGGGCCAAGATGACGCCAACAAGCATCATCAATCCGCCGAGTATGACCCAGCGACGCTCGGGATTGGCTTTACCGCCATCGATCTTCATGGAGTCGACCTCGGCCTGAAACTCCTGGAGGCGGGGCGACGGTTCTGTTGCTTCGGTTGTGCTCATGTGCTCCTCCAAGGAGTGACTAGTGAGTCGTTCCGCCGAGGTACGCCTCAGTAAGTTCTTCGGCGATCTCGGCAGGTGGTCCGGTACGGGTAATGCGACCGTGAAGCATGATCGACGCGACGTTCGATACACCCAACACGGCTTGGGCAAACTGCTCCACCACAAGGATGGAAATGCCCTGCGCCGCCAATTCAGCGACACGTTCATACAGCTCCTCGACAATCAATGGAGCCAGGCCCATCGATAATTCGTCGAGAAGTAAGAGAGCAGGATTCACCGCAAGTGCGCGTGCCATGGCGAGCATCTGTTGCTCGCCACCAGACATCGTGCCGGCGATCTGCTTGCGACGTTCCTTCAAGCGCGGAAATTGCGTAAACGCTTTGTCTTGAACATCGGCGAGAGAGACCCCGGAATGGGTAAACATCCGGAGGTTTTCGGTGACGGTCAGGTTCGGAAAAATCCCGCGCCCTTCGGGAACTAAGCAGACGCCAGCTCGGGCCAGCGAATCGCTGCTGACCCCATTGACGTCGCGACCGCTAATGAAAAGCTGGCCAGCGCTCGGCACGATCTGACCACTACACACCCCAAGCGTAGTTGTCTTGCCTGCACCATTTGGTCCGAGCAACGCGTGAACCTGACCGGCTTCGACGGTGAGGTTCACGCCATGAAGGACATCGATCGTTCCGTAACCACCGCGGATACCGCGGAGTTCAAGAATTGGAGTCATGACGCCTCCTCGACGGTTTCAGTGCCGAGATACGCGGCCTGTACGTGCGGATTGGCTTGAATCTCCAGCGGAGTGCCAGTCGCAATTATTGATCCGAAATCGAGAACGTGGATGTACTCGCAGGTACCCATCACAAATGACATGTCGTGTTCGACCAACAGCACGGCAAGTCCTTGAGCAACGAGTCGGCGTAACAAACGCGCCATTCCCTCGGTCTCTTCCTCGTTCAACCCTGACGATGGTTCATCAAGAAGAAGAACTTTCGGGTTACTCGCTAATGCTCGGGCGAGTTCGACCAAGCGGGCCGTGCCCGTAGGAAGCGTTCCCACCATGAACTCAGAAACACTGGTGAGTCCGGTGCTTTCGAGAATTTCGTCGCAGACGGCCGTGGGGTCGAACCCTGACTTATCCCAGGCTCGGCGCTGTTCAGCAGCTACAAGGATGTTCTCGCGAGCCGACAGGCTTCCGAAGACTTCGAGTTTCTGAAATGTGCGCGAGATCCCCATGCGAGCACGCTTGAACGGGCTCTTGTTGGTGATGTCTTTCCCATCGAACATCACCTTGCCGCTGGTTGCTTCTTGCAAACCGGTGATCACGTTGAAACAGGTTGTCTTGCCGGCCCCATTCGGCCCGATCAACCCGGTGACTTGTCCAGTCTCGACCTTGATGCTCGCCTTCGATACGGCCTGTAAGACGCCGAACCGAACAACAACATCTTGGGTTTCGAGAATTGTGGTCATGACTGACCTCCGGTGTTCACCATTTTCGTCTCGTCCACAGCATCTGTGATCGAGAGCACGCGATCGAGCTGAGCGACTTTGTCCTCAGTAAAGGCACGGCTGAGACCCATGTCGTTGATCTCGTCCTTTTCGATATTTTCCGCGCGTTCCTTCGCAATGAAAAGTGCCTTTTCCTCGCGAGCGTCCTTGCGCCAAGGAAGAATGCCGGCAAGGTCGCGTCCGGAATAGAACACCGCTCCCTCTGGCCGGTAGGCCATTGCAATGGCTGCGATACCAGGACCAATAAGTGCCAGCTGTGTGAGCCAACTTGGATTCCCCAAGAGTTCTGTAATGGCCGGGAATGAGGCCAAACCGAGCGCTCCCATAAATGCGGCGACCGGGTAGCGAACGCCTTGAACCGCGAGCAACAACACGATTGGCAAGCCGGCGAACATCGGGAATGAATCAACGCGCAAGGCTCCGTTTTGCAGACCAAGCATGCAACCAGCGAATCCCGCCATTGCTCCAGAAAGCATGAACACCGTCATCTTTGATGTTGTGAGATTCACGCCGATTGTGGCCGATGCAGCCGGACTATCACTCATAGCGATCCATCGTCGCGCCCATCGACTTCGACGCAACATCTCAAGCATGAAGAACAAAAGCGCGAACGTAATGATGAGGAACATCACGAATGCTTTCCGATCGGCAGTATCCGTCGAAATAGTGACGCCGAAGAGGTGCAACGGCTTGTAGAGCACGCCGGAATTCGAAGGGTTGAGCATGTTCGGATGTCGAACAATGACTTTGTCGGTGAACTCGGCAAAGGCCATGGTGGCCAAGGCGAGATACAACCCCTTTAGTCGTAGCGCCGGAAGTGCAATTGCCAAACCAAGAGGCGCACACACCAACATCACGAAGACGATGCCAATCGGGTTGCCGTTCTGTCCGCCGAAGTGCGTGAACAACACAGCACCGATACCCGCAATGGCGTAGTTGGCGAAGCTGACTTGCCCCGCCCATCCGATCAGCGGAATAAGCGAAAGCATGATGAGGCCGAACACCAAGAAGCCCGCTCCGCGACCAAGCCATACCGCTGAGCGCTCGCCCCAGTTCGTGCCCGAGAACCACGGAATCCAGCCGTTGGCCCACAACCCAACAATGAGGACCATCGAAAATCCGCCCAGTCCCGCTTCCCAGGGTTTGGTCAGTCTCTCGGTTCTCTTGGTAAGTCGAACCTTGCCGGTCTCAAGTCGAGCCTGTGGAAGGAACAACAGGGCGATAAACAAAATGATGCAGGGAATAGCGTCGCCCGCGTAACTCCAGTCGGTTCCGAACTTCAGAAAGGTTGAGGAAAACGATGTTGAAAGACCAATGATGAGGCCGCCAACGAACGCCATCGGAATCGACTTCAACTGGGCAATCGCAGCCGCTGCTGCAGCAACGATGATGATGAGCGCGAGGTTCTCGACCACCAGCCCGGTTTCGGGCGCAATAAGGATGCCGGCAAGACCTGCAGTCATGCACCCGAGTGCCCAGGAAGAGCCGGAGATGATCGAAGGCTTTGCTCCGGTGAGACCAGCGAGGCTGCGGCTATCAACAACTGCTCGCATTGAGATACCAAGACGAGTTCGATAGAGCAGCCAACGCAGGACAACAGCAACAAGAAGAGCAATGACAACCGTGATGATTCTGTGCCAGGTCGCGATGACCGAACCGATTTGAACACCTTTGGATTGCTCATAGAAATGATCGAGCGTTCGGGCAGTTTTTGGACTCCACACCGTAAGAGTGATGCCCATGAATGTGAGCATGAGCCCGACAGTGGCCATGAGTTGAACAACAAGCGACGCGTCACGAAGACGGCGCATAAGAACTTTATCGAGCAAGAAGCCGATGGCGGGCGCAATCACCAACAACGTGATGGCCATCGCTATCAAGACCGGAATGTGATATTTCACCGATAACTGCCAGTAAACAAAAGCTAAGAAACAGCCGATCGCAGCGTGCGCAAAGTTAAAAATGCCAGTCGTTGCATAGGTGACAACAAGTCCACCAGCGGTGATCGCGTAAATGCCACCAAGAGCAATACCCACGACGAGGAACGTTGAAAGGTTCTTGGCCGAAAGGAAGGTCGCTCCGCCCCAGTTCTTGTTGATGACAAACGCAAGGATTACTCCAACGACGATTGCCGAAATGAACTTGGCATTGAACTTGATCCGCATGTGCCCCCCTGCCCACCGGTCAACGAAATGTGTGGAGAGGGGCCGACCCAATCCGGGCCGGCCCCTCTGAGTACTGCGTACTTACTTAACCTTCGCCGCTTCGACCTGAGGATCGAGGGTGACAGTCGTGACGTAATTCGGGTTGCAATCGAGGGTGCCCGGCTTGCCATTGGCACGCACGAACTTTCCGCTCTTGAGTTGCATGACAGCGAAGCAGTCCGAGAACACCTTGGTTCCAGTGCGCTTACCAATCCAACCGTCAGCATCGAACGACATGGTCTTCATGGTTTCGATGATCGCCGTGCGGGTAATTGCGTTCGGGCCCTTTGTAGCGACAATGTCATCGACAGCCTTCTTGAAGGCCATTCCTGATTGCCACGCCTGTGCGCCGAATGAGTCGGGCTTGCCGCCCAATGCATCGACGTAGGCCTTAAGGGCTGCGTTGGTGTCAGCTTCTTCGAAGGGAATGAACTGAGTCCAGACGTAGGTGCCCTCGACAGCAGCTCCACCGGCCTTGAAGTTTTCGGTGTAACAAGCCAGCGAGCAGGACCACACCTTGACGTCATTGAAGCCCTGTGCTGCGGCTTCCTTGCGCATCTTGGTCATGGCAACGTCGTTCGAACCTCCATAGAAGAAGTTATCGCCCGATGCCTTCATGGCCTGCACGTAGGTAGTGAATCCGGACTGCGCAGTACCACCAGAAACCTTCATGGCGTCGGTTACCGTGATGCCCGACTTTTGCTGCGCAGCAATCTGCGCAGTTGCAGACTGCACTGTTGTCGGAAGATCGCCAGGGACCTGGTAAAGACCCTTCATCGGCGTACCGTTGTAGAGGGTCTTGTAGAACTCGTACTGACCGACGAAGGCTTTGAGGTCACGGGAACCAGACAACGTGGTGCAGGGCTCAGAAACGGCCTGCAGAACCCATGAGTTCGCTGCGCACTGTTCGTTAATGTCATTGGCCAGTGCAGCGAAGTCGGGAAGACCTGCAGCTTTTCCGGCCTTGTCGGCGCAGTTGCCGATGACGGTGACGTCAGGATTGAACAGCGAGTTGCCACCCACCATTGCAAGATCGTTCTTGCAAGCGTTGATGATGCCGTTCTTGGCTTCGGTCGGGTCAAGCTTGGAATCCCATGCTTCAACCTTGAGTTGACGACAACCAATGCCGCCATTGGCGTTGACGTACTTGGCGAATGCCATCATGGCGTCGACGTTGCCCTGGAAGAGACCAGGTGCAAGCGGTGAACCCGTGTCGGCCATGACCTCAACAGAGATCGTGTCGGCCGAAACGCCGATTTCGGTTGCTTCAAGTTTGGCGTCTTTGCACTTTGCGCTTGCCGCTGAACTTGAACTCTTTACTGTCGAACTGCTGCTGCTATCGGACCCACTACGGCCACAGCCGACAGCAAGGATGCTGACGCTGAGAGCCGCGATGAGCACACCTGCTCTGATTCGCTTCACTGAATTCCCCCTGGGTTTGTTGAACTACTTTTCGAACCATAACCGAATTCACAATCTTGCGTGTGACGGCGGGCACAAAATGGCGGTGGGCGCCCGACGACCCCCGTCGCCAGCCCGCCGCTCCAATGTGACCCCCGGTCACCAAGTTCCGATTAGTCAGTGACTAACAAGAAATGCCACCGTCCATCATCAGGGTTGCGCCGCTGACATAACGAGCGTCGTCCGAACCTAAGTACGCGTAGAAACTCGCAAGTTCAGCGGGTTTCCCTACCTCGACGTTGTCGCGAGACATCTTGCGCATGCGTCCCCAATCGGCACCCTTCGGCGGAATAAATGCGGAATACATGTTCGTTTCGACTCCGCCGGGGGCGACGGCACAAATCCGAATCGGGACGTCGTATTCGGTGGCCAGCGCACGGGTAAGCGCCGATACGCCGCCCTTTGAAGCGCAATAGGCGGCGCTCCATGGCTGGCCCATAACTGCCGCTGTCGAGGAGGTGTTCACGATGACGCCGTGACCCCGTTCGACCATCTGCGGAAGTACGGCGCGGCACGTGAAATAGGTCCCAGTGAGGTTCACCGCAATCATGCGTTCGAACTTCGCCGGGTCACCATCGTGGCTGTTGTCGAAGCCGCCGATGCCAGCAACGTTGCAAAGCATGTCGACCTGGCCGAATGCCTGTGTCACGTCAGCGACGACGGATTCGACGTTGGCCCAACTGCTGACATCACACGCGAAGGCCAGGGCGCCGTTGCCGATTGTGTTCGCAGTTTCTTGTGCGTTCTCGATATTGACGTCGAGACATGCGACCTTTCCGCCTTCGGCTCCGAGACGTTCGGCGACACCACGACCAATCCCTGAACCGGCACCAGTGACGATGACACCCTTGCCTACATACCGTTGTTCCATTGTTTCCTCATTGTTGTGTTTCTTGCGCGTGAAACCGACACGTCAACGCGCGCGGAATCAAGCAACGAATGTTTTCTGACGACGAGATCAGCCGATGGTGAGAACGCCGCGGGCAACTGCGCCCGAATGCATGTCGTGCACCGCGTCGTGGAAACCCTCGAGCGGATAAGTCGCAGTAACGAGTTCGTCAAGCATGAACTCGCCACGACGATAGAGATCGATGATCTGCAACATGTCGCTATGGGGGCTGTACGAGCCGGCACGACAACCGATCACAGCGCGTTCGTTCTGCGTGAAGCGCTGATACGGGAGCGTGAATGTTGCGTCGCCACCTGGCGTGCCGATGATGACAACGGTGCCTCCCCAATCAAGCATTTCAAGCGCGTTCGAGGTCACTGTCGGGTGGCCCACTACGTCGTAGACCCAGTCGACGCCACCGGCATTAAACGGACCGGAAAGCTCGGTGTCGCTGTAAGGAACGAGGCGACGAACCTGTTCGACGATGTCCTCGTCGCGACCATTAAGGAAATCAGTTGCACCGAACTGGCGAGCGAGTGCTTCCTTCTCGGGTTCGGTATCGATGGCGATAATGCGCGAGGCGCGCTTGACGCGCAGGGCCTGAATGGCGTTGAGGCCAACGCCACCACAGCCGTAGACGACCGCGGTCTGGCCGATCTTGACGTCGGAGCGATAGAGGACGGCGCCTGCACCGGTCATCACGCCACAGCCAACGAGGCACGCTGATGTGAACGGAACGTCCTTGGGAATCTTCACGGCCTGGAAACCGCGAACAACCGTGCGCTCGGTGAAGACAGAAGCTGCAGCGAAGTTCCAGCACGCTTCGCCGTCGAGCGTGAACGGCTGCGCCATGTTTCCAAGGGTCTGACGACAACGGGTGGGCTTGCCCTGCGCGCAGGCCTTGCAGACGCCGCACGCTGCAAGCGTTGAGATGATGACGTGGTCACCTTCGACAACGTGCGTGACACCCGTGCCGACCTTCTCGACAATGCCGGCGCCTTCGTGGCCCAGAACAGCCGGTGAGGGCCACCCAAAGGCACCCGCAGCAGCGGTGACGTCGCTATGGCAAACGCCAGCGGCCATCACCTTGACGATGACCTCGCCAGCGCCTGGATCGCGGACCTCAAGCCCGTCGAGTACTTCGGCTTTTTCGCCAGTGAAAACAATGCCCTTCATGGATTCCCCCAGGGATAGATCAATAGACGGTGACTAGAAACGAACGGAAACTCAACTGCCCCAAATGATTGATTGCCATTCGGTGTAAGCGTCGAGACCCCAGTTGCCGCCATCGCGACCAATACCGGACATCTTGAAACCGCCGAACGGTGTCTCGTGATGTGTTTGCACACTGTTAATTCCGACACGACCGGAACGAATTTCTTTTGCAACCTCGAACGCAGCTGGCGTGTCGGAACCAAATACGTAGGAGAACAAGCCGTAATCGCTGTCATTCGCGATTGCGATTGCGTCGTCGACTGTGTCGAACGGAACAACGACCACAACTGGTCCGAAGATTTCTTCGCGCACAGGAGTCATGGTGTTGTTGCAGCCTGCAAGAAGCGTCGGGCCAATGAAATAGCCCTTGTCTGGTCCAGCGTTCCGGCCGTCGACAACCATTTCGGCACCTTCGGAAAGACCGGCTTCGATCATTCCCTGGATGCGACCAAGTTGCACTCCAGAAATAACGGGACCGACCTGTGTTGCGGCATCGAGCGGATCGCCGACCTTGAGTGCACGAGCGGCGCCTTCGAGACGAGTGACGAGTTCGTCGTAGCGACTGCGTTGAACAATCACGCGTGTCGGTGCGGTGCAGATCTGGCCGGAATGGAACGCCCACACACTCGCGATACCGGCAACGACCTTTTCCATGTCAGCGTCTTCGAGGACGATGCACGCACCCTTGCCACCCAGTTCGTGAAGCTGACGCTTCATTGTGGGAGCACCGGCAGCAACAATCGATGCGCCAACTGCAGACGAACCGGTGAACGACACCATGTCGACGTTCGGATCGGAAACAAGATTCACACCTGCAGACGGGCCACTACCGGTAACGATGTTGATGACACCCTTCGGGAATCCAACATCTTCGAGAATCTTTGCCAGTTCGATGACACAGAGCGGATCCTGCGGAGCGGGCTTCATGACAACGGTGTTGCCAGTCGCAAGGGCTGGGGCGATCTTGCCCACCATCGACGTGGTCGGGAAGTTGTACGGGGCAATACAGGCAACAACTCCAAGCGGAACCTTGCGGGCATAACCAGACATCAGCGCGCCAGCCGCAAGAGGAGTCGTGCCAATGGGCTGGGGAGGAAGAGCGACGCTCAGGTCATGCATTGCACCTTTGGCGTAACGATCGAATCGCGAAATCGCAACGGGGATCTGCATAAGCGAACCCACCGATGACGTTGCCCCGGTTTCGCTAATGACCAACGGAATGAGTTCAGGAGTACGCCTGGCCAATTCCTTGCCAGCGGCGGCAAGAAGTGCAGAGCGTTCTTCCGGGGAGGTACGGCTCCACGCCGGGAATGCTTCCTTTGCTGCAGCAGCAGCGCGAGCTACGTCGTCGGCTGATGCCTCCGGGGCTGCAGACACAACCTGCTCAGTTGCAGGGTTGATGATGTCGTACGTGCCATCGCCGCCGGGGACCCATTCGCCACCGATGAGCTGACGGTATTCGTTCATGTTTGCCATGGTTGAGCACGTTAGGACAGCCACCGCCATTCGTCACACTGAACCGCCCTCAAGGGGCAGTGGACGCCAAGCGGGTGCCGTGTAATCTGACGGTTCGTCAGAAACTCCGCCTCTTTGGCGGCCCAACGAGAGGGTGCTCACTGTGTCCGACACAAGCTACGACGAGATCATCAAGGGCGGAACGGTCATCGATGGCACCGGCACCCCGGGCCGCGTCGCCGATATCGCTATTCGTGACGGAAAGATCGTCACCATTGGCGAGGTCGAAGGCGATGCAACGATCGTCACCGATGCAACCGGGCGGATGGTCATGCCCGGCGTGATCGATGTCCACACTCACTACGACGCACAACTTCTCTGGGATCCAGGCGCGTCACCATCTGCGAACCACGGCGTCACCACAATCATCGCTGGCAACTGCGGCTTCGCCCTCGCTCCCCTCCGCCCGACCGCCGCTGAAGCCGAGTATCTGCAGGAAATGATGAGCCGCGTTGAAGGGATGCCGCTTCCCGCCCTCAAGACAATCGACTGGAACTGGGAAACCTTCGAGCAGTACCTCAACCAGTTTGAAAACCGAATCTCCGTGAACGCCGGTTGGATGGCCGGACATTGCGCGATCCGTCGCTACGTCATGGGCCCTGAATCTGTCGGAAGCGCAGCAACCCCCGAACAGATCGATGCCATGGTCGCCGAACTACGCAAGGCGATTGAAGTCGGGGCACTCGGCTGGTCATTCACAACATCGGGCAGCCATAGCGACGGCGACGGACAACCCGTGCCAAGTCGATGGGCTTCCAACGAAGAAATGCTCGCGATGGCCACCGAGGTCGGTAAGCACGAGGGCACAAGCCTTGAAGGCATCGTTCCTGGTTGTCTCGATCGATTCGCCGACGACGAAATTGAATTGCTCGCAACCTTGAGTGCGGCAGCAAAGCGCGTCATGAACTGGAACGTGCTCACGATCGATAGTCGCGAACCCGATCGCGTCGGCCGCCAGGTCGAGGCTTTTGACCGCGCCAAAGAAATCGGCGGACGAGTCGTTGCCCTCACAATGCCCGTTCTCGTTCCAATGAACATGAACTTCGCAACGTTCTGCGGCATCTGGCTGCTCCCAGGATGGGAAGACACCCTGCGTTGCGACATCCCCGAGCGCATTGCCCGATTGCAAGACCCAGCAACTCGCGCAACCTTGCTCACCGCGTCGAAGTCTGAAGAAGCCGGCATCTACCGTCGCCTGGCCGACTGGGAGGACTACGTCATCGGTGACACGTTTGCACCAGAAAATGCTGGGCTCTCGAATCGCACGGTTGGCGAGGTTGCTGCCGAACGAGGAACCGACCCATTCGACACGCTTCTCGACATCGTTATCGCCGACGGGCTTCAGACAATCCTGTGGCCAGCGCCGAAAGACAAAGATCCAGAGTCATGGCGAATGCGTGTTGAAGCGTGGAACGACGAGCGCGTCATGATCGGCGGCTCCGACGCTGGTGCGCACCTCGACCGTATGTGTGGTGCGACCTTCCCCACCCGCTTCCTGGGAGACATGCTCAACGGACGCAAGCTCATCCCGATCGAACGCGCGGTGCAACTCATCACACAAACGCCTGCGCAATTGTTTGGACTTGTCGATCGAGGCACCCTCGTCGAAGGCAGCAACGCCGACATCGTGGTATTCGATCCGGAAACGATCGGCTCAGAGAACGCTCACATGGTTGCCGATCTACCTGGCGGCTGTTCTCGACTCACTGCTGATTCCTACGGCATCGAACGCGTTCTCGTGAATGGGACCGCCGTGATCATCGATGGTCAAGCCACCGGGGCCACCCCGGGCACAGTCTTGAAGAGCGGCAAAGACACCTACACCGTCCTGCCCTAACAAGACCGCTTCGTAAACAGCTCTCAATTTCCGCTAAAAGTTTGCGCCTGAGCTCTAGGCGCTAGAACCGTGCGTGCCATTGTACCGAAATGTATTTTCGGCGCAGCACCGTTCTGGTACCCATTCTCTTCATCCTCCTCGCTGGTGCACTCGCGTGCGCGAGTACTTCAAAGAGTTCAACACCCTCACCGACGGCTGCGGCCAGCGCCGCAAAGTCGCTCACCACTCACCCCACCTTTGGCACATGCCCAAGCAGCGCTTTTCCTGACCTCAGTGGAACCAGCGCTGGCGCCAATTACGCCGCACCAAACGTGACCGTCAAGTGCACAGACACTGAAGTGACCGTCACGTCGAACAACATGATCTCCTACGAGTTCGTGAAGAAGACCCCCAATGCTTTGGCACCACAGAACTTCACGTGGAAGTTTCCGCTGAAACCAACCAAAGCAGCAACACCAACCTCAATCGAGAATCGTTTGGGAACACTCGGTTTCTCCGTTACCGGAATCGCTATCTACGGACCGACGGAGGGTCCAATGCCTGCGGCCGAGGCTTACGGGGATCCAGTAGGCAATGGGCTCCTCGATCGCTGCGGTGGCCACACCGGCCCAAGTTCTGACTACCACTACCACACCATCATTTACACCGACGCGGCCTGCAATTTTGAAACATCGCAATTAGTTGGCTTCGCGATCGATGGTTTCCCGATTTACAACTCGGTGATCTGTCTCGACACAGGTTGCATACAAACAACGCTTGCGAAGAGCGGGTACACCAAGACGGGTGACTCAAAGACCTACGTGTGGAAGGCCTACACCTTTAGTGGTGGCACAGATTCGGGAACACTTGACGCGTGCAATGGGCGCACCGAGGCCGATGGCACCTACGCCTACCACCTCACCCCCACACAGTTCCCCTACATCATCGGCTGCCTCGTCGGAACGGCAACAACCCAAACGGGAAATGCCGCTGCACCAATGCCGCAAATGCAGGGGCAGCAGGGCCAGCAAGGACCCGGACAACAAGGACCCGGACAACAAGGACCCGGACCGCAGGGACCCCAGGGACCACCACCAGCCCCGCCGAAGTAAACCGAATCAGTTCGCGAAGAAGGCCCGGGCAGTTGCCCGGGCCTTCTTCATTTCGTTCTTAGAGTCACTCAGACAGGCGTGTCAGCAAGCAACTTGCCGAGGTGCAGCAGACTCTGAGTGGTTCCACCAAGGAACAGTTCCTGCTTCTTGGCCCACAAGTAGTAGCGATGCAATGGGTAGTCGCGATCGACACCAACACCACCGTGAAGATGCACACAGGCACGAACGACGCGAGCGCCGCCTTCCGCTGCCCAGTACTTCGCCGATGCAGCGTTCTCTCCGGCCGGAAGGCCGTCGTTCAAACGCATCGTTGCGCCCCACGCAGTGAGCTTGATGGCGTCAGCGTCGATGCGACATTCGGCTGCACGCTGAGCGACAGCCTGGAAGGTTGCGATCTGACGATCGAACTGCACACGTTCTTTCACGTAGGCCGACATGATTTCGACGGCCTGAGCGGTGACGCCCGCCATGATGAGTGCCTGTGAGGTCTGCCCATATTCGATGAGGCGATCGAGAGCATCAAGCCCCGCGATCTTCTCAGCAGCAGCGCCACTGAACGTGACCTTGGCATCGGGGATTCCGTCGGTCGCGGCCTGACGTTCGACCGTTACGCCCTTGGCTTTTGCATCGATGTAATAGATGCCGTCGGCAGCCGTCACGATGAAACCATCGGCAACAGTTCCGAACGGAACGTTGGTCTTCACTCCTTCGAGCACGCCGCCCTTGGCTTCGAGATACGGGGTGTGAATATCGCCAACAAGGTCGTGAATCGCGACGGTCACGATGCGCTCGCCCGAAGCGAGTCCAGCGAGTTGCTTCGGTGCGTACTCAGCAAGGAACGGAGCAGCCATACCCATAACGGCCATCGCCGGAATTTGAGCAACGGTGCGCCCGACCTCTTCGAGGACTATTGCTACCTCGGCGAAACCAAGACCAGCGCCGCCGTCGGCTTCGGGCATGCCGATTCCGACGATGCCGAGGTCGGCGAGTTCACGCCAAAGCACGAGATCGATACCACCGGCATCTTCGATCTCCTTGAGATGCTCCATCGTGCAACGGTCGGTAAGGACCCGATTGGTAAGAGCACGAAGCTCTTCTTGATCTGATGAGAATGAGAAATCCATGTGTGTGTGTTCTTTCTGCTCAGCGTGCCGAGCGAGGGAAGCCAAGACCGAACATAGCGATGAGATCGCGCTGCAGTTCGTTGGTTCCACCACCGAAGGTGAGGATGATCGTGCCGCGGATGCCGGCCTCGAGTTGGCTACGAAGGATGGACTCAGGGGCATCGGCGTCGAGATACGCACGCGGTCCGAGGACCTCCATGAGCATCGTGTAGGCATCGAGATAGAACTCGGTGCCGAACACCTTGACACTTGATGCGTCGGCTGGGTGCAACTTCTCGGTGCTTGCTGACCACGCAACCTTCCAGTTGGCGAGGCGCAGGTATTCAAGTTTGGCGTGGACCTTGGCAAGGTTGAGCTGCACCCATTCTTGATCGATCACACGACGACCGTCGGGAAGCTTGGTGTCTTGCGCCCACTTCCGAACATTGGTGAGGATGCGCTCGGGCATACCGCTTGAGCACAACGTGACGCGCTCGTGGTTGAGCTGGTTGGTAATGAGTCCCCAACCACCGTTCTCTTCGCCAATGAGATACTTGGCGGGAACACGAACGTCGTCGAAGTAGGTGGCGTTGATGTCGTGCTCGCCCATGAGGCGAAGCGGCTGAATCGTGATGCCAGGGGTATCCATCGGAACGACGATGACCGAAATGCCCTTGTGCTTCTTGGCCTCGGGATCAGTACGAACCGCAAGCCAGCAGTAGTCGGCACCACCAGCGAGTGATGTCCACATCTTCTGACCATTGATGACGTATTCATCACCATCGCGCACGGCGCGGGTCTGGAGTGCAGCAAGGTCGGTACCTGCGCCTGGCTCTGAGTAACCGATGCAGAAGTGAAGGTCACCGGCGAGAATCTTCGGAAGGAAGAACTCTTTCTGCCAATCGGTGCCGTAGTTCATGATCGTCGGGCCAACGGTATTGAGCGTAAGCATTGGCACTGGTGCGCCAGCACGCATCGACTCGTCGAAGAATACGAACTGATCGATCGGGCCTCGAGCCTGACCGCCGTATTCCTTGGGCCAACCAATTCCGGCCCACCCATCGGTACACATCTGCTTCCAGACGTCCTTGGTGGCTTGGCCGATTCCGTGACTGTGAGAGAGGGCCTCAACCGTCTCTTCGTCAAGGAGATTGTCGTAATAGGTGCGAAGCTCTGTGCGCAGGGCTTCCTGCTCTGGTGAGTATCCAATGTCCATTTCCGAAACATAGCCTCGGGTGATAGGTGTCACACAAGCGGAGCGCATGATTCACTTGTGTCGCACCTGAGGCTCAGCCGGGCCTTGGCAGATTTGGAGAGTCAGATGAAAATCAATGTCGTGGGCTCCGGCCCTCTGGCCCGACAGCTTCAGGCCACCCTTGAGGTTCGCGGCCACACGCTGACCAATGAGGGGTATGACGCGATGGTATTTGCTCCTTGGGATCCGGCCATCATGATTCCGCGCCCACTCGCCGAGTTGACCGACACTGAATTCGACGTGGCTTGGCAACAAACAATGGACGCAGCGGTAGCAGCGTGCACCGAGGCTCGATCGACATTCAACGGACGGGGCGGTTCGATTGTGTTGACCCTCCCCACAACTGCTCTGGCCGGTGGCGACCACTATGCGCATTGGGCGGCAGCAGCCGAAGGCGTTCACATCCTCACCAAGTCAATGGCGCGCCAGTGGGGTCCCGAGGGCATCGCCGTCAATGCGATCGCCGTGTCACCGACGTTGGTGTTAGCCGATGCCGTTGTCGCCGGTCCTGTTTCAATCGCAACTCCCGCTGTCCCCGATGCAGAACCTGCTGCTGTTGTTGAGTTTCTTTGTTCGTCTGATGCCCGGAACCTTGCTGGACAACTTCTAACCGTGGACGGTGGATTGTGGATGTAACTCGCTCTCTCGAAGGTCGCGTCGCGATCGTGACCGGTGCTGGCCAAGGCGTCGGTGAAGGAATTGCCCGCAAACTCGCTTCGTGCGGCGCGCACGTCGTGATCGCAGCCCGACGCGCAGAAACCGGCGAACCAGTTGCTTCCGCCATCCGTGCCGATGGCGGATCTGCCGAATGCGTCGTCACCGATGTCACGACCCGCGAATCAATCGCTGCATGCATCGATCGGACTGTTGCTACCCGCGGACGACTTGATGTCATGGTCCACAACGCGTTCGCAGGTGGCCAAGCAAGTCGCCTTGAAGAAACTCCAGCCGACGCGTGGTACCAGATGTCGCGCACATCAGCGTGGGCAAGTTTCTGGTGCGCGCAACTTTCCTACCCACATTTGAAAGCGAGCGATCAAGGACGACTCATCCTCGTCACTTCACCCAGCGGCATCGAGGGAAGTGCGAATATTCCGCTTTATTCGCCGTCAAAAGCAGCACAACGCGCCATCGCAAAATCACTCGCTCGCGAATGGGGTGCCGACGGCATTTGCGTGAACTGCATCGCACCGGTTGCAGAGACGCCGGCATTGGCCAGTGCGTTCAGCCAAGTTCCCACCTTGCGCGGCGCGATTGAAGCCCGAACGCCACTTGGCCGTATCGGCGATCCCACTGATGACATTGGCGGCGTTGTGGCCTTTCTCGCCGGACGCGACTCGGGCTACGTCAGTGGCCAGACCATCGTGTGCGACGGTGGCTCGTTCTTGGGGCTCTAAACCAGAAGTATCGTCACTGCCATGCTTGAAATCCCCCGAGGAACGATCGTCTTTGGCACGCAGTTGCCGATCCAGTCGCAAAGCCCTCGCTTCGCCGCGAAGTGGGAAGCCAACGCAACACCACACGACCTTCTGCGTATTACTCAAGCAGCAGATCGCAGTGGCTATTTCTACGTCGCCGTCTGTGATCACATCACTGTCCCCGAGGAAAAAGCTGCGACGATGGGGCTGTGGTGGCAGGACTGCCTCACCACCCTTGGCTTCTTCGCCTCAGCAACGGAAAACGTTGCGTTGCTCAGCCACGTCTATGTGATCGCCTATCGCCACGCACTCACTGCAGCGAAGGGATTCGAAACGCTTGACCATCTTTCCGGCGGACGTGCGATCGCAGGCATCGGCGCTGGTCATGTCGAAGAGGAATTCGATGCGCTCGGCGTGTCATTTGCTGACCGGGGTTCCCTCACCGATTCCAAACTCGTCGACTTCGCTGAAGCACTGTCCGCCACCTACATCGGAAACATGGGCGCACTCCCACGACCGGCGCAGACCCCCCGGCCACCGATTTGGATCGGCGGGTCATCAAATCCCGCCATCCGTCGCGCCGCCGCCTACGAAGGTTGGTTACCTCAGGGTCCCGCCACCCGTGAAGGCCTTGACTTGTTGCTTTCTACCCGAGAGAAGTTGGGCAAGTCCGACGAACCGTTCGCCTTCGGACACGTCGTCATTCCCTATATCTATGTGGGCACGCCATCGAGCGAACGCCGTCAGCCTCACTACACGGGTTCTCCGGAACAGATCGCCGAAGCGATCATGGCCGAAACACCTGCCGAAGTGAACCAAATACAGGTGAAGTTTGATGCCGACAGCGCAGCGGAGTACACCGAGCAGGTTGAGGCCTTCGGAACCCAGGTGGGCCCACTCCTGGCCCGATAACGACCCGCACATCTTGGCGATCTGCCACGTCGTATTCTTTTTAAATGCGAAGTACCTGTCGTCGTTCGACCGGCATGATCCGGCTCCTCACAGCGCTCACATTGGTGGCGTCAGGGCTCGCCCTCACGATCACTTCGGTGGCGACAAACTCGACGCCAGCGCTCGCAGCGACAACGTGTCCCCCATCGCCGAGCCAGCTCGATAACGGCGGATTTGAAGCTCCGGTGATCCCCAACAACTCGTACCGACTCGTGAATGAAAACGCTGTCCCCGGATGGTCGACAACGGCTACCGACAAACAGATTGAACTATGGAGCACGCCCTTCAATGGGGTGACAGCGTTCGAGGGCCGACAGTTCGCCGAACTCAATGCAACTCAGGCGTCAGCTCTTTATCAAGACCTTCCAACCACGCCGGGCCAAACGCTGACTTGGTCACTCGCTCACCGCGCTCGCCAAGGCACCGACACCATGCGCGTCGTCATTGGTTCACCGGGAGCGTCCGGTGTTGAGAACTCGCGCTTCTCCGACACCACTGCTGGGTGGGGTCGCCACACCGGTACCTACGTCGTGCCCGCAAATCAGACGATCACGCGCTTCGCGTTTGAAGCCGTCTCAAGCGGTTCAGGAAATCCAACAATCGGCAACTTCCTCGACGACATTTCCTTCGGAACTCCCGCATGCGTTCTCGCAACAAAATCAGTGACGCCGGAAGGCCCACGGAACGTTGGCGACACAGTGACGTACACGATTGGGGTTGAGAATGAAGGCGGCAGCGCAACATCAGATGTTGTGATTACCGATGTGCTTCCTGCAGGCGTCGAGTACGTCGCTGGTTCGCTCATGGCCCCGGGAACCTATACCGCACAAACCAGAACGCTCACCTTTCGTCCGTCGACTTCGCCAAACCCACCGGTGATCATCGGCCCCGGTGAACTTGTTGAGGTTACGTTCCAAGCCAAAATTCTCCCGAGCGCGAGCGGTACGACCATCGCCAATTTCGCGACTGTTGCTGCAACAGATGGTCTCGGCATTACCGACACGTTCAACACAAATTCCGTGAGTACGCCGGTACCAGTTGCGGCCGATGTCGCTATCAGCAAGAACTTTGATCCGTCGGAAATAGCGTCGGCGGGAACCACCACCATGTCGCTTCTCGTCGCCAATAATGGACCCGGAATCGCTGCATCCGTTACTGCAACCGATGCTCTGCCAACCGGTCTTACCGTAACCGGGCAGCTTCCCAGCGGTTGCTCCATCACTTCAGGAACGATTACGTGCGCATTTGGGGACCTTGGCCCTGGTGTCACCGTTCTCAGGCAAATCACGATCGCGGCACCTTCGGTAGTCACAGCGACGTCCTACATGAACACTGCGCGCGTCACCACGACGACCAATGATTACAACCTTTCAAATAACGCTTCGATTGCTGGTCTCGCTGTTGCCGCACTGAGTCCAGCGCACCTCGACATTGCGAAGATCGTGACAAGGCCAAACGTCCTTGCCGGCGATCTCGATTCCGTTCTGATCGGTGTTCTCAACTCGGGCCAAACGTCAACCGCATCCGACCTTGTCGTAACTGACACCATTCCGACCGGTTTCGCGGTGATCACCGCCAACTGGCACAGCGACGCAAACTCTGGAGTCTGCTCGATCACGACATTGATTTCGTGCCCGATAGGCATCCTCGGTCCAGGCTCGACGGCAGTCGTCACCGTGAGCGGACAGACAAGCCCTGACCTCGCCCCAGGCTCGACACTTACTGATACCGCTACTGCCACGTCGACGGGAACAAATTCCCCAACGGCTCAAGCCACAATCACCGTCGGTGCAAATGCCGATCTCTATCTGCGTAAACAGTCCGTCAGCAATGCGCTTGCCGGGCAACCGCTCGACTACACCGTCGTCGTCGAGAACATAGGTCCGAGTACTGCATACTCCGCATCAGTGTCAGACGCTCTCCCTGCAGGCATCACCGTCACCGCACTCCCCCAGAACTGCACGGTCACCAATCAAACGATGACCTGCGCACTCGGCGATCTTGAACCCGGTGACATCGCGACACTTCCGTACACCGTCGAACTTCCATTAGCTGGGGGAACGTTCACTAACACCGCAACAGTAACGTCGACAACGCCTTCCACTGACCCCTCTCACGCGAGTGATTCGACAACAACTGCAGTCATTCCCGTTGCCGACCTTGAAGCAACAAAGACTGCGTCAAAGGACTCAGCAAAGATCGGTGACACGATCACCTACACAGTGACCGTCACCAACCTTGGTCCAGGAGCAGCAACGTCTGTTCAGGTCGTTGACGACAATGCGGTGGGTGGGCTGCGCAGAGTCTCTACGTCTCCATCGATCGGATCCATTGACCCGACGACTGGGAATTGGCTGATTGGTTCCCTCGCCGTTGGCGAAAGCGTGACCAACACGATTACCGCCGTAGCGATAGAAGTTGGAACGGTGGCGAATTCGGTTTTCGTTGAATCCGCGAACCCCGACAACGATGGCGATAACAACACGGCCTCAGCCACGGTTGTTGTTGCCGGCAGCGGCCTTCCCGCCACTGGCACAAACTCGGCCCGCCTTCTTGGTCTCGGGGGCCTCACCCTGCTACTTGGTGGCATTCTCGTGCTCGTGTCTCGCCGGAGAACGACTGCCTGATCGGAACTAACGTGGCCTCCTCACAAATTCCGAGGGGGAAACGTGGCACTTTCAGAGAAGGACTATCCGGTCAAGGTAGGAACATTCTTATTCACAATGGTCGAGCCTCACGAGGGCTTCGAGGTCGCGTACAACCGCTGGTACGAACACGACCACTTCTATTCAGGCTGCCTCATGGGCCCGAATGTTTTCGCGGGCGACCGCTTTGTGGCCACCCGTCGACTGAAGAAGCTTCGCTCGAAGGCCACCAATGACATGACCCCAGACCCAAAGACTGGGTCGTACCTCGCGGTCTACTGGTGGCAAAAGGGCACCACCGAGGAATGCAACCGCTGGAACGTCGACAACGTCAACGTGTTGCACAAAGAAGGTCGCATGTTCGCCGAACGCGATCACATCCATACGTTGCTCTACGACATGCGCTGGAGTGAACAGCGTGACCCCAAGGGCTGCACTATCGAACTCGGCCTTGATCACGGCTATCCCGGCTTTGTCGTGGTTGCTGGCGATCTCAATGAAGGCGTGACCCACGATGAATGGGATGCATGGTTCCGCAAGAACTGGCTGCAGAACGCGTTTACAAAAAAGTGGGGCCCCGACCTCGTAGGTAGCGGCACCGTTATTCCGCTTTCCGATGACGCGCCCGCCGATGTCGTACGACCGGCAGCGGGTCCTCGTCGATTCCTGCAACTCCATTTCCTTGACCACGACGCCGAAAAAGGTTGGGAAAAGGGCTACGCCAAGATTGGCAAAGCAATCAATGAAAGTGGACTCGCCACGCATGTATGGACGAGCCCGTTCCAACAGACCAACTTCGGCACCGACGACTACACGGACAAGATCTAATGACGACTGCACCACTCACAGGAGCGAAGATTCTGCTCACCGGCGTTACCGGACAGGTTGCTGGGCCCCTCGCCCGCAACCTTGTTGCCGCAGGGAACACCGTGTACGGCACCTCGCGATTTGCCGATGCTGATGCACGAGCAAAGGTCGAGGCCGACGGCATCATCCCCATCGCCATCGACCTTGAGACGGCGTCATTCGACGAGATTCCTGATGGACTCGATTACGTCATCAACATGGCAGTTGCGAAGTCCAACGACTTCGACCGCGATCTTGCTGCCAACGCTGAAGGCGTTGCTCTTCTCATCGAACGAGTGAAGGGCGTCAAAGCGTTCTTCCATTGCTCATCGTGTGCGGTCTACGAACCAAACGGCCACGTGAGTCACGTCGAAACCGACGACCTTGGCGATAACCACCGAGCTATGGGCTTCATGACGACCTATTCGATCTCGAAGATCGCGGCTGAATCAGCAGTGAAGTACGCCTCGAAGCGATTCGGCGTTCCTGCCGTGATTGCCCGTCTCGATGTTCCTTACGGCCCCGGTCATGGTTGGCCGCAGATGATGGTGACGCTTGCCCAGATGGGCATCCCCACCACGATCAGTGCCGACGCACCCAACACACATTGCTTCCTCCACGATCGCGACATCATCGGATCGCTGCCGTACCTGCTTGAAAAAGCCGACGTACCACCGCCGATCTACAACTGGTGTGCGCCCGAACTCGTCAGCATCGAGGACTGGACTGCTGAACTCACGAAACTCACTGGCGTTGAGATCCCGCTTCTCGTTAGTGAACAGTGCATTCCTCCGAACCCTGTCGACCCATCGAAGCTTCTCGGTCTCGGTTGGACCCCCACCGTTGAATGGCGTGAGGGTTTCCGCGAGATGGCCCAGAACTGCTTCCCCGACCTGTTTAAAGGCTGAACATGCTGAGCGACGAGAAGATCCTTATTACCGGCCCCGCCGGACAAATCGCGTTTCCCATGGCTCGCGATCTCGCCAAAGACAACGAGGTCTGGGGCATTGCTCGGTTCGGTGATCCGGCAACTCGCAAGCAGGTTGAAGATGTCGGCGTGAAGACGCTGGCAGTTGATCTTGCCGATCCCGACTTCAGCGAACTCCCAACCGACTTCACCTACGTACTGCACCTTGCGGTTGTGCAGGTCGCTGGCCTTGATTACGACTTCGCCATTCGAGCCAATGCCGAAGGCACTGGGCTGTTGTTGCATCACTGCCGCAACGCAAAGGCGGCACTCGTGATGTCGACGCATTCGGTCTACAAGCCACCGGCCGACGGTGATCCTTGGCATGTGTTCAAAGAAACCGATGCTCTTGGCGACGTCAATGCCGCTCATGCTCCGAGTTATTCCATGTCGAAGATCTCCCAGGAAGCCGTTGCGCGCACATGTGCTCGACTGTTCGATCTTCCTGTCACGATCGCTCGCATGAACGCGTCGTACGGTCCCGATGGCACTGGTGGCCTTCCCATCATGCAGATGGACGCTCTTATGGCCGGCAACGCCGTCACCACGCGCTGGGACCCGTGCATGTACATGCCGATCCACACCGACGACATCACTTCACAAGCCGAAGCGTTGCTCGATGGCGCGTCGTCGACCGAAGCAACCATCGTGAACTGGGCCGGCGATGAACCGGCCAGCGTTCAGGAATGGTGTGCGTACATCGGCGAACTCGCCGGTATCGATCCCATCGTCAATTCGGTTCCCGCCGAAGGAACGCTTCGAGGTTCGGTCACCGACAACACAAAGCGTGCGGCTCTCACTGGACCATGCAAGGTCAATTGGCGTGACGGCATCCGTGATGCATTCGAAAAGCGTCACGGCACCAAGTAGATGAGCGACCTCACCGGCCGCAACATCGTCATTACCGGAGCATCCTCCGGTATCGGCCAAGCATTGGCGATCGAAGCGGCCCAACGTGGCGCGCGGGTTGCCATCGTCGCTCGTCGTGCCGATCGCTTAGCTACGGTGCTCAAACGTTGCCACGAGTCGTCCCCCAGTTCGACAATGGTTGTCGCTGATCTTTCGGAACTCGAATCGATCGATGCGCTCGCATCCACGCTCATCGACTCTCTCGATGGTCGGGTTGATGTGCTCGTCAATAACGCCGGCGTGCCAAAGCGAAAGCGCACTGATCAGATGACCGCCGATGACGTCGAAGGCGTCATGGCCATCAACTACTTCTCACCGGTTCGCCTCACGTTGGCGATGCTCCCCCACATGCTCGAGCGCAACAGTGGCGACATTGTGAATGTCTCCTCAATGGGCGTGCATATGGCCGCCTTCGGCGTAAGTGCCTACTCGGCCAGCAAAGCTGCGCTTGAGTTCTTCACCGAAGGCCTCTATGTCGAACTTGGCAAGACCAACGTGCGGGCGCATTTGTTCGTCCCCGGCACAACGGCAAGTGAGTTCTCCACGGACAAGCCGGGCAACAACGCACCATTCCCAAGTGACCCGGCAGCAACATCGACGTCTGAAGAAGTTGCTATCGCTCTTCTCAGCTGCCTCGAAACCGAATCCTTCGTCACCTACACGGGCGAACGAGAAGCACAGACGTCATCGAAGCGCAATGCCGACGTGAATGCCTGGTTGGCGAATATGCGCCAAGTCTTTACTGGAATGTAAGAACATCCCGGTCGTCGAACCCGTTTTGCACGAGTTCGACGACCGACAGTTCACATTCCAGGAATCTCCCAGCGCGCCGGGAAATCATCGGCGCGGAATCGGGCGTCGGTACCGCCATCGATAAACAGCACCGAGCCGCAGAAGAATCCGGCTTCGGGTGAAAGAAGAAACGCCAAAAATGCGGCGACCTCTTCAGGCTTGCCCGCACGACCAAGCGCGATCGTGTCTTTGAACATGTCGAGTTGAATCTTGAGATTCGGATCGGTTGCGCCTTCCTCGATCATCGGAGTGGCGATCATGCCTGGAGCAATGGCATTGAGACGGATACCAGCGCCAGCCCAGTCGTCGGTGATGGCCGAGTGACGGACCCAGCGGGCCACCGCCAACTTCGTCGCGGCATACGCAATGATTGAATCGCCCTTATCGGCTTCGATCCGAGCAGCGACTTCGTCGCCGGCCAGACACGCTTCGGTCAGACCCAATGGGTAGCCCGGAGCGGTTGTGGTGGAATTCGAACTGATCGCTACCGCCGAAGGATTTTCCCCTTTGGCCAGCATCGGCCGGAGCCCGGCCATGATCTCGACGGTTCCGAAGTAGTTCACCGACGCGAGAAGCGATGCCGGGCGACCAGGAAGCCCGGAGATGCCCGCGCAGGTGACGAGGCCATCGAGGACTCCCCCACATGCTTCGCCAACCGCTTTGATTGCAGACTGCCGGCCTTCGGGTGTTCCGAGATCTGCTTCGATTTCGGCGCCACGCAGATCAACGCCGATGACCGTATGGCCATCGGCACGAAGTCGTGCAGTCGTCGCGGCACCGATTCCAGAACCGGAACCGGTCACGACAATGGTGCCCATCAGCGCTTGGAAACGGCGTCGACGATTCGGTCCGTGTTGGCTTGACCTTCATAGAGCTGACGAAGGAGCCACATGCGAAGGAAACTGGCCAGCGCGTAACGGAGGAACATCGCTGCGCCAACGACGGTGAGGATCAGGAACCAGATTGCAAAGACAATCTGCTCTTGAATCTTCGTTGCCGCGAGATCGGCGGTGCCGCTTGCATTTTTGGCGCCGACGTAGCAAACGATCCCGCCGATAATGCCAGCGAGCATCAGAAGAAACCCAATTGTCTGAAATGTTTTTTCTCGACTGGGGTTACCAGTCTTCAAGTTCAGATCCGTCACTTCGGACTTGAACTGCTCAATGCGATCACCAGTGGTTTCCATTTTTCTCCGGTCTCAAGATCCAAGGTATGCAGCGGACAATTCATCTTCGAGCTCAGCAGGAGTACCCACTCTGGTGATATTCCCGTGAAGGACGATCGCGGCGTATTGAGCAATGCCCAATACCGTCCGAGCAAATTGCTCGGACACCAGGATCGACACGCCCTCTTGCGAGACCTGAGCCACGATCTCGTAGAGGTTGGCCACGACGAGCGGGGCCAGACCCATCGACAATTCGTCGAGGAGTAGTACCGATGGATTCACAGACAGTGCCCGCGCCATCGACAACATTTGCTGTTCGCCACCGGACATCGTTCCGGCCAGCTGCTTACGACGTTCCCCAAGACGCGGGAAACGCGCATACGCGATTTCTTCAACCTCGGCGAGAGAAACTCCCGCCATGGTCGCCATCCAAAGGTTCTCACGAACGGTGAGGTTCGGGAACACTCCGCGACCTTCGGGGATGGTGCACAACCCGATACGAGCAAGTTCATCTGCAGATGCGCCGTTAACAACCCGACCGGCGAGACGAACTTCTCCCGATGTGGGCTGCAGCAATCCTGAGACGACCTTGAGAATCGTGGACTTCCCGGCACCATTTGGACCGAGAAGTGCAACAACAGATCCTTGGGGCACGGAAAGATTGATGCCGTGGAGCACTTCAATAGTTCCGTACGCTGCGCGCACGTCAACAAGCTCAACCAACGGTGCGCCAGCAACAGCGCCGTGATCTTCGTGGTAGTGGGCTTCGCTCATCCGACACTCTCCGGAGCACCAAGGTAGGCATCGATCACTGTCGGATTATTACGAATTGACTCTGCCGAGCCACTTGCAATCATGCGACCGAAATCAAGCACGTGAATGGTTTGGCAGACCTGCATGACTAACGCCATGTCGTGCTCAACCAGGCAGATCCCCAGGCCCTCGCCAGCGAGGTCACGCAGCAACTGTCCGAACTGCTCAGTTTCTTCTTCGGTCTGGCCAGAAGCTGGCTCATCAAGAAGAACAAGTGTGGGCTGGATCATGAGGGCACGAGCCAACTCGACGACTCGAGCCTTTCCGGTTGGAATCTCGCCAACTTCCCGATCGGCGACATCGCCCAACCCAACCAGGCTGATGATTCGATCGGTCTCGGCGTTGATGTCCATCTTCGGAGTCCGAAGGCTCCAGCGGTTCCGGATTTCGCCGGCAACACGCACGTTGTCGCGCACCGAGAGCGTCGTGAAAAGTTCAAGACGCTGGAAGGTACGTGCGAGGCCCATGCGAGTGCGCTTATGCGGTGGTTCCTTCGTGACATCTTTGTCATTAAAGATGATTTGACCACCGGAAAGCGGCTGAAGCCCAGTGATCGTGTTGAACAGCGTTGTCTTACCAGCGCCATTCGGGCCGATGAGGCCAGTAACGCTTCCGGCTTCGACTGAAATCGAAACATCGTCAAGCGCGATATTTCCGCCGAAGCGGACTTTGACGCCAATAGTTTCAAGCAGAGGCATTTGCCGGCTCCTCTCGCACGGTGGTCGAACTCGGGATCACGACGCTCTCGAGGTTCAACGCGTGATCCATAGCGGCCAGATCTTCGTCGGTGAATGGGCGGTCGATTCCAATCAATTCAGGTGGCACGGGTTTTGGAACACCCCGCATCGCACGGGCCATGAGGAGCTTCCCTCCGACCATTGGAACAAGGATCAGGTTCGCCAACGTGAGAACCACGAAGTTCCAGTTGGTGATGACCTCGGTTGCGGTAAGGGCCCAGATCACAGCTTCAAGCCCGATGACCGTGATCATGAGTGGCTTGGACTGCTTCACCAGGTTCATTCCATCGACGATGTCGCTGACCGCGCCTGAGGGGTTCTTACCCATAGTGATGCCGATTGTTGCCGGCAACACCGTGACCGCTGAGATGAAGAACATGAAGATCGCCTCGAGGGTCGAGTAATCGACGGCGAATTTCTTGAGCAAGAGATTCAACGCCTCGATAAATGCGATCAGGAAGATTCCGGCAAATAACGCGCCTGACACGTAGCCGATGCCGCCAACAACCGTGATCATCATGAGAGCGAGGCTCAGGAAGATGTCAAAGCGATCGGCATTCACAGTACCGACCTGCGCTGCCATCATGACGCCACCAATGCCGGCAATTGCTGCCGACATCATGAAAATCGAGAGCTTGAGACGAACGACGCTCATACCTAGCGTGGCTGATGCCGCCGGGCTGTCTTTCATTGCCGTCAAGCGTCGCCCGTACCCGCTGTGGCGTAGATAGACCATGCCGATTCCGATAACGACAAACAACCCTGCGCAGAGGAAAAGGAACGCGTCCTGACTATTGAAGTCAATGGGTCCGATTTTGGGCCGTGGGATGGTCAGCTGGCCTGCGGTGAAGATCGTGAACTTCCAACCAAAGAGTTCTCGTTCGTTGCGTTCGGTAAGAACCATGCGGGAAACAAACACACCGAATGCCATCGTGGCCAGAGCCAAATAGAGGCCACGCAATCGCAGCGCTGGCAATGCAATAAGTGCGCCGACAAGTGCGGTCACAACGGCGGCGAGAAGGATTCCCCAAAGCGTTGTTCGCGCCCCATCACCAGTACCCGAAATGCCGAAGTGGTAGACGACCATGACAGCAATGGCGCCAAACGAAAGTGCGGCAAGGTTGATCTCGCCGGCAAAGCCCGTAAGAAGCACGAGCGACAGGGCAATAATCGCAAAGGTAAGCGCAAGCGTAAGCGTGTTGACGCCAGTCTTGGCCATGATGACCTTGAGACAGAACACCACGATCATCATCGTGAGCCCAGCAATCCATGCCGTGCGAATTGAAGGCATGCGGAAACGCTCGCGCAGTCGAAGCACCGTTGCGCCTCGGAGTCGATCCTGCGGAAGCACAAGCAGAACGATGAACAGGAAAATCATTGGCAGCGAGTTATGGAACGCACTCGACCAGGTCCACTTGCTCGGGAAGTACGCCACGACATAGGTCGTGGTGAGACCGATAATGAGGGCACCCATGAAGGTGCGAGGAAGGCTGCGCAGACGACCGAACATCGCGGCAGCAAACGCATCGATAACGAGAAGGGTCAGTGCCCCTGCGCTCATAGCCGAGCCGATCATCGGCTGAATGAGGATGCCCGCAAGTGCAGCGAGGAATGAACCGCCGGCCCACGAGATCATCGCGAGACGTTCAGGGCGACCACCATTGAGCTGCAGAAGTTCCGGATCGTCGACGACCGCTCGCATTGCAACACCAGAACGGGTGCGGACGAAAAGGAACCGAATACCAAACGCAATGGCGATGGCGATACCGAACGAAATGATGATGTGCCAGGGAATCGTGAGGCTGCCAACATGAGCGAACGCCTTCGGTCCAAAAAACTTTTGGAACTGACGTGGCGTGCTTGAAGTCGGGTTCCACACCCACGTCGCTAAGGCCTGCAAGCCGAGCATGACGCCGATCGACACAATGATCTTGGTGACTTCAGAGGTGCCACGAAGATTCTTCATCACGACCTGGTACAGAACCGCTCCCAGGAGTGGGGCCAGAATGCCAAGCACCATGAGCAGTGCCAGAGGGGCGGGCCAGCCCCATCCCCACCGGAACTGCCAGTAGGTGAAGACCGCAAGCATCGCAATGGCACCCTGGGCGAAGTTAAAAATGCCTGAGGTCGTATAGGTCACAACAAGACCGGAAGCGGCGATGAAGTACGCGCCACCAAGGGCAAGACCCAGGATCGTGTATTGCAGGAATGTCTGCACGCTGTGCCCCCTCGTCCCGACTGTGGAACGTTGCTGCGAATCGTTGACGAACTGTGACCAATGCCACCCTAGTGTTCCGAATCGGACTAAGGCGCTTGGCGGTGAACTGGCGAGACTACCGGCAGACAACCTCCAGAGAAAGTTTCCTCAGTGAACTAATTTGCAGAAACTTCGAGAGATCTCGAAGTCCCCGAAAATCAATTCACCTGCCGACCGCCGTCACCCCAGTACTGAGCACGGAGCGTCTTCTTGTCAGGTTTACCAAGTGCGCTCAAAGGGATGGCATCGATGAAGTCCACGCTCTTTGGCGCCTGAACGGAACCCTTTGCTTCCTTCACCAATGCGATGAGTTCTTCGGCGTCCACCGATTCACCAGGACGCACCACCACGACCGCCTTGACGGACTCGCCCCAACGCTCATCGGGAACACCGATCACTGCTACGGCCGAGACAGCAGGGTGGGTAGAGATGACATCCTCGACTTCACGTGGGTAAACGTTGAAGCCACCGGTGATAATCATGTCCTTCTTACGATCGACGATGTAGAGGAACCCTTCGTCGTCGGCTCGTGCCACATCTCCGGTGTGGAGCCATCCATGTTGAAAGGCCTCGGCGGTCTGTTCGGGCTTCCCGAGATAACCCTTCATGTTGAGCGGACCCCGAACACAAATTTCACCGGGCTCACCATGTGGCACCACGTTGCCATCGTCATCGAGAAGCGCAACGTGGAGCCATGGAACTGGACGACCACAACTGGCCAACCGTTCAAGGTTATTGGGGTCGTGGTCTTCTTTGCGCAGAACGGTGATTGTCATCGGGCATTCGGCTTGGCCGTAGAACTGGAAGAAGATCGGTCCCATTCGGCGAATGCCTTCGGCCAACCGCGTCGGCGAGATCGCAGACGCGCCGTAGAAGATGGTTTCCAAACTCGACAGGTCGTACTGATCGAACTTCGGATGATCAAGAAGCACATAAATCATCGTCGGCACCAACATCGTGGCAGTGATGCGATGGTCCTGCACCGTCTGCATGAACTTCTCAGGGTCAAACCCTGGAAGAACCGTGAGAGAACCACCCTTGAGCAGGGTTGGTGTGAAAAACGCTGCGCCTGCATGAGAAAGCGGCGTGCAAATAAGGAAACGGACTTCTTCTGGCCACTGCCACTCGGACATTTGAATTTGAACCATCGCAGCGCCGCCGCGATAACTGCTCATAATTCCTTTGGGCTTTCCTGTCGTTCCCCCTGAGTAGGAGATGCCCGCAAGATCCTCTGCTTGAACGTGTGGAGCGACAAGTGACTTCGGTTCAAATGTCATAGCGAGAGCGTCGAGGTCTTCGCCGAATTCGCACGGACCGAGCGAGAGGAAATGCTTGATCGTGGGAACACGCTCAGCGAGTTCACGCGCCCGATCAGTGAAATTGTCTGGATCAAAGACAAGCGCTTCGGCCCCACAGTCAGACAACACATACGCCTGGTCGTCGACCGAACCCATCGGGTGCAAAGGCGTCGAACGTGTGGCATTGATCTGGTTGGCCGCCATGTTGAACAGCACTTCTGGTCGATTCAGCGCGAGCACCGACAACTGCTTGCCCTGCGTCAAGCCTTTGGACGCGAGTGCCTGTGAATAGCGGCTAACCATCGCGCTCATTTCACGAGCGGTCATCTCACGCTGGCCGATGATGTTCACCGCCGGATTGTCCGGGGTGCGGTTCAGCGCGTTGATAATCAGATCAGCGGCATACACCGGTCGGTTGAGGTCAGCAGTGTCCCAAGAGGCATCAGTCATGACGGGGAATGTAGGCGACGACTCTTGCCGATGTCGGCCGAAACGAAATCAGCTTGCTCGATCGGCGCGTTCAACATGGGCCGACCCGTTCACAACATCCCGAGCAGCCCGTTCGAGTAACACCCGGAGCATGCGCAGATCCTCAGCAGACCAGTCCGCAAACGTTTCCGCGTTGATGTCATCGGCCGCGTGACGAAAGCGCTTCCAGGCATCGCGACCCTTCGAAGAAAGTTCGACAATTCCCGCTCGCCCATCGGTGGGATCCGACGCTCGAACGACGTACCCCTCGTCACTCAGTTCCTTGATCTCGCGACTGATCAATGGGGCCTCAAGGCCGGTGAGGCGCGCCAACGATGAAAGCCGGACCGGCCCCGACGACTGGAGTGTCCCCAGAATCGAAATCGCTGGCCGGGACAACATCACACCCGATCGCTCCGATCGGGCTCTCGATGCGACCCGCCCCGCGGAGATTCTGTTGATACGCGAAAGAGCCTGATCGAGTTTGCGAAGGTCATCCAAGCGGCTCACGGCGCGAACCGTAGCGCGATCACGGCCTTGATGTGACGGATGACACGTTTGAGGCCATCCGGAACGCCTCCGTCAATCGCCGACTACCGACCATCCCAGTAGGTGCCATCAAGCATCTGTTCGAGCAAACCGCGAAACATGATCACGTCATCAGGCTCGGCCGGCGCTTCCATCTGGCCGTATGCGACTCCACGAGTTGTCGTCCGTACCGACACCGTCGCGAATCGAAGAGCAGCGAAAACCTCGAACCACTCGAGGGCTTCAACCGAACGACCGCTCATCTCGGTATAGAGCGCAGCCATGTCTGCACGACGCATGAAGTTCGGAAGGCCAGGCATTCCATAGGTCACGGCCATGTTCTGGAAGAACGCATGCAAGAAGATCATCCACGCAAGGTCAACTTCAGCGGGGCCAAGACACGCCATCTCCCAATCAAGAACGGCCGTAGGCGTTGGCCCTTGCCAAAGCATGTTGCCAATACGCGCGTCACCCCAGTTGAGAACCGTTGGATTTACAAGCGTTGGTCGATTGGCCTCAAGCCATTCAAAGGTTCGTTCGATCAGCGGATAGTGGATGTCGCCACGAGCCCATTCGTAATACCCACGCTCGTGACCAAGGTGTTGATCGAGCGCCGACTCACCTTTATCGGGACGAGCAAGGAATGCGAGGTCAGTGTTATCGGGACGAAGTTCATGAAGGTCGACAAGGGTTTGAACAGCATTGCGCTGCATGAGTTCGCGCTCCTCGTCAGAAAGATCAATCACCCACCCACCAAAAACATACGGAGGCATGTCGGTTGGCGCTCCGCCAGGAAGTCGCTTCATGACGAGGAACGGAGTGTCAAGGACTGCGGGATCCAGTTCAACGTGGGTCACTTCGGGAACCGGAACATCGGTATTGGCGTGAACGACGTTCATCGCCTTGGCTTGAAGCTCGATGTCGTAACTCTCAAATACCGGAATCACATGAGGAAGCGGCGCCATACGCGCGACATATTGTGTAGTGACGCCATCGAGCGTTACGTCGAACAAACAACTCTCGCTCGACATGCCGTTATCTGGTGCAACCACATTGGTCACGATCGAACCTTGACCAAATGCGGTTTCGACCCAATCAGTAAGTCGCCCCGTCAGTTCTGATGGGTCACGACGCCACGGGGTTTCAGTGGCTTGGAATTCTTCTGCGTTGTCAGCCATGGCCGGACGATAGTCGCGTCAAACCACTCGTTGTCAGGCGCTAGTCGTCCACTCCGAGACCGCCGAGAAGTGCGATCAAACCGAATTCAAACACTGTGTCGTATGCAGCTGGATCCGCCAACGCAGCAACCAGCTCGCGGTCAACAAAATCGGCTGGCCACAGATCGGGATCGACTGTTCCGTGGCTGGCATTTCGTGCTGCAGCGCGATCCATGAGCACCGAGGAAATGACGTGCACCTGCAACGCCCGCAGCGTGAGAGCCGCCTCGGCGCCATGTTTGCCAACTGATGAAAGTTCGGTGGCCAGCGCTTGCTGGACGGGCAGAAACATCGCCGGCGATCGGTCACGCTCGTGAGCCAGGCCTACGAGATGCTGGCGTTCCAGAAGAGTTGATCGCAACTGACGGGCCAACGAAGCCATCCGCTCAACAGGAGTATCGCCTTCGGCACGGATGGTTTCCATCCGATCGAGAAGACGATCGACAAGGCCATCGAGGACTGCGTCTCGATTACCGACATGCCAATACACCGAGGTCACCGCGACGCCGAGATCGTCGGAGAGTCGACGCATGGTTAACGCGTCGACCCCGTGACGTTCCACGATGTTGCCGGCTACTTCAAGAATCTCGTCGGCAGTAACCGGTCGACCATCGCGGTCGACCGGTTCACTACGAACTCGAGATGCTGCGCTCACCTTTAACTACTGCGGGATGAGCGGGAAGTCGTGACCAGTCAGCCAGTGACGGCCAACTTCCTTGACCGGCGCCCAACGGTCGGTCAGGTCCTGCGCGGTACGACCTTCGCCAAGCTGACCGAGGTCGGTAGGCGTGGGGCCAACCTTTTCGGAAATCTTGCGCAGTGCATCCATATCGAAACTGAATGCATCACCAGCGCTAAGCCCGAGCATGACGCGGGACTCATCGATCGGAATGTCGAAGAAGGTCTTCTTCAACCATTCATGCGTGTTCGGCCAGGTGCCTTCGGGATGCGGGAAGTCCGTGCCCCAGAGCATGTTCTGAATTCCGATTTCGTAACGCTGACCCATTTCGCGACGCTTCACATTGGCGAGGCCGGTAAAGCAGTTGCGGTCGATGTACTCGCTTGGAAGCATCTCGACCTTGCCCGCAAATGCGCCGGCGCCGAGCTTTTCGGAACCCTTCTGTCCTGCCCACAGGCGATCCCAGAACCACAACAGTTGCGGCAACCACCAGCAACCGCCTTCAGTTGCACAGAACTTGAGATTTGGGTAGCGCTCAAACACGCCCGACCACAACATGAACCACATCGGACGCGCTGGCCACCAGGTGACCTCGGTGACATAGATGCCAAGAAGGTCGCCGTACTCTTCGCGCGGAGCCGAACCCGAGTGAGTAACAATCGGCATGTTGTATTCCTCGCACAAGGCCCAAATCGGGTCATAGCGACGATCGTGATACGGCGTCTGGTTGCACCAACGCGCCGGGATCATGATGGCTCCGAGGCCGTGCTCCTTCGCCCACTTAATTTCGGCAAGCGCGTCTTCAACCGGACCGGTGATCGGAACAAGCGCAACGCCACAGCGACGATCAGGGTTTGTCGAGCACAGGTCGGCAAGCCAACGGTTATGGGCCTTGGCACCGGCAAGACCAAGTTCGGGATCGAGATCGCCGGAAAGACCGAGACCAGCACCGAACGGAACGGCAGTGCGGCTTTCGACCGCGTCGGCATCGGGATACACAACCTCGGCAGCGACACCGTCGCCATCGAGAGTTTGATCACGCTTGATGGCATCCCAGCCACCAGCGAGTTCCTCGTCGTGTTCTTCGAACCACTTCTTGGCGTACTTGTCGTCGCGCACACCGAGTCGCGTCGATGCTTCGATCAGTTCCTTCTGCTCAAGAAGAAAGAGATCAAGTTGATCGTGATACTTCTTCTCGAGGTACGGGCGATAGTCATTCGTCGGCAAACCAGCATGGCTGTCTGCGGCGATGATCAGGTATGGATCGTTGTCAGCAAAATCTTCAGGCTTCATTGGTCTCCCCTATCTCAGTCAGTTGCGAACTCGTAACCTGCGAATGCAGGGCACATATTGGCGTCGGCCGGCAAAATACGCGGAGCAAGCCCAGCGAATACTTCGTCGACCTTCGGGCCGATCCGATCGGCGATTGGCCGCAAGAAGTTCAGATCGAAGCCGTACAACTTCGCCGCGTTCAGTGAAAGCATTTTCTCGACTTCTGCTTTCGGCACTCCACCGAATGCAAATGCAAGACACTCTTTTGAATACGGAGATGACGCTTCGCGATGGGGATAGTCGCTGCCCCACATGATTCGATCCACGCCAACACGGTCCCGGATCTGGACCTCGGCAGGACGAATAAAACTTGCGCCAATATGGCACTGACGGTTGAAGTACTCGCTTGGCTTCAGCGATAACTTGCCGACGACTTCAGAACCCCAAGCTTCCTCCTGCGATCCGCCTGAACCGCCCATGCGCTGGAAGAAATGATCGAGACGTGCGAGTTCTTCGGGAACCCATGCCGTTCCTTGCTCGGTGAATACCAACTGCAAATCGGCATAACGCTCGAGCACACCGCCGATGACCAACTGGTAGAACGCTCGATGCGCGTACCAAGACACTTCGAGCAGGAACGTGACCATACCTTCGGGTGAACCATCGGAAGGCGGCGCAGCAGAACCTGTGTGGTGGTTCAGTGGCATTCCCGTTTCGCTCACTGCCTTCCAGATGGGCTCGTAACACGCGTCGTGCAACTGCGGAAGGTCAACTCCGGGCGGTGTGCCTGGAAGCAGAACGCCACCGTGGAGACCGTTTTCGCGCGCCCATCGGATTTCTGCAGCCGAAGCTTCGGGATCGTAAAGGTTGATCTGAACCACACCTGCACGGCGGCCCGGAACGTCATTGCAAAAGTCGCGAAGCCACCGGTTATGCGCTTGGAGGCCTGCCCAGCGACGCTCTGCATCGAGCGGCGTAAGTGATGGCGGTTGCGCCGTGAGCGACGACTTTGGATAGAAGGGCGGAATCGTATTTGGGTAGAGAATTTCCGCCGCAAGGCCATCGGCCTCGACGTCGCGCTGACGACGAGCCGAATCCCAGTTTCGAGGACCAAGATCGCCAAGCAGATCCTCGTGCGGGTTTTCGTAGGCCGCAGCCCACTGATCAAAATCTTCGTGCCACTTCGATTCCAGATAGGGCCGGTAATCGGGGATGTCTCCCCCGGCATGCCCATCGGCCGAAATGACGATGTACCGCTCGTCGCTGCTCAACGTTGCCCCCTGAATTCCACGCCGGTCATCGGCATGAGTGACTGCAGTCACCGTATCGCTGTTACAGAGACGGGGCAATGTCGAGAGGCAGATTTTCCTGACCTGGTCAGCGGGATTTTGGAAGCCCCAAATGACGCTCGGCGATGTTGTTTCGGTTGATCTCGGTCGTGCCGCCGTAGATCGACATCACCGGGGAGTGGCGGGCGTCGTACTCAACAAATCCCTCGCCCGCAGCGCCCTCTTCATGGAACTGAAGGAGCCCGGCGGGACCAGCGGTGGCTTGGGTCCACCGCGACGCTCGCTGGTACGCCTCGACCGCAAACACTTTGGTCATTGAACCTTCAAGGCCGGGCATGCCGCCCGAAGCAGCGATCCATGCTGAACGCATGGTCAACAGCGTGGCGACCTGCATATCGATGATCGAGCGCGCCATGCGTTCACGAGTAGTGGGTTCGTCGAATACCCCATTGGCAACTGCCCATTCGTGGAAATGACGAAGCAGCGGAACACCTGCGTTCGTTCCGCCCATAACCCCGCGTTCAAAAGCGAGAACGGTGGTCATCGTTCGCCAACCGCCGTTTTCGTCGCCAAGAACTGCATCGTCGCCAACGCGTACATCGTCGTACCAGGTGGCATTGGTGATTTCGGTGCCGAGAGTGTGCACGGGCTCGACGGTGATGCCGGGGGTGTTCATCGGGAGGATGAACATCGTGAGGCCCTTGTGCTTCGGGAGATCGAGATCGGTGCGAGTCAGAAGGATGAGCCATTCGGCGACCTGCGCAAGGGTGGTCCACATTTTTGAACCGTTAATTACCCATTCATCACCGTCTTTGATGGCGCGAGTTTTGATTGATGCAACGTCTGAACCGAAGTCGGCTTCGGAATAACCCATGCACACCAGCGCTTCGCCGGAAATGATCGAAGGGATAATGCGTTCCTTCTGTTCATCGGTGCCGAGTTTGTTGACGACGGCAGCGATCATGAGTGCAACGGCAAGACCGTCGTAAGGCGCTCCGGCTTTTTCGAGTTCGTTGAACATCACATACATCTCGATGGGATCGCCCTTGCCGAGACCAGGGCAGGCCCGTTCAAGGATGCCGCGTCGTCCGAGTTCGAGATTGAGTTCCGGCGCATCAAACACACCCGTCGTGTGCATGCGATCGGCAATTTCCGGAGTTACGAATTCGCGAATGATGCTGCGAATTTCATCGCGGAATTCCACAACTTCTGAAGAGAGTGCGAAATCCATGTCAGCCCTCCACGGTTCCGAAAAGACGATCGGCGAGCGACAGTCCGACGCTTGTCGAGTCACCAAGAATCAGCGACCAACCTCGAGCCCGTCGGTAATACATCTGAATGTCGTATTCCTCGGCGAATCCATAACCGCCGTGGTAGTGCAAGCTTCGATCGGTAGCCATTACCGCACCGTCAGCTGCAAAGAGAAACGCCATCGTGGCGAGAGTCGAACCATCGGTGATCTCGTTGTTGGCCCAGTCGATAAGACCGTCGGTGACATTGTCGAGTGCCCACGCTGCTTTGTGCGTGAGAAGTCGTCCGCCATCGATTGCGACTGGAAGATCGGCAAGACCATGCTGCACGGCCTGGAAGGAACCAACCGGCACACCGAACTGTGTGCGTTCCTTTACATAGGCGACGCCGAGTTCCTTTGCCGCCTCGGCGATGCCAACGAGGGCAGCGGCAGTTAGCAACTTCCATCGATTGAGCACGACTTCAAAGAGCGAGGCCGGCCCGAGAACCGTGCGAGAACCTTCACGAGCCGAACGATCGGCAAGGGGCATCGAGCCATGGTTGCGGGGTCCGGACATAGGTGGCGTCGAACGCACAACAACGGTCTCGTCACCGTCGACACCAATGACGACATCTGCAACTGCGCCAGCAGGCACCAACGACCAGATGCCATTGGCGTCAGCCGGGCGAACAGCGACGGCCGCAATTACTTCGCCGGCGACAAGGTCGGCGTCGGAGAGAACGCTGAGAGCGGCGAGGTGATCAATCAGCGGGATCGGAGCGATCGAGCGACCGACGGTTTCGGCGACAACCACGAGATCACCGAGCGATGCACCGCCACCGCCGATCTCGACTGCGCATCCCATTCCGGGAGCGCCAAGTTCAATCACCTTGTTCCAGAGTTCGCGATCAAACCCAAGTGGTTCTGCAGCGCGAGCCACCGCAGGCGGGGCTTCATTACTGAAGAACCCGTTAAACAGTTCGGCAATGGATTCTTGGTCGGGACTGAGGCCCAGATCAACACTCATACTTCTGCAGCTCCGGCGGTCGCGGCTTCTTTGGCCCAGCGATAGTCGGCCTTACCCGAAGGCGACCGCTTCACCTGATCAACATAGGTGATCGCTCGCGGCACTTTGTAACCGGCAATGAAATTACGACAGTGGGCAGACAATTCCTCGAGTGTCGGATTCGTACCTTCACGAGGTTGCACGACAGCTACAACTCGTTCGCCCCAACGATCGTCGGGCAGTCCAACAACAAGTGCGTCGTAGACCTCCGGGTGTTCCTTTAAGGCTTCCTCAACCTCTTCGGGATAGACCTTTTCGCCACCGGTATTGATGCACTGTGAGCCACGACCAAGCAGCGTCACGATTCCATCGGCATCAACAGATGCAGAGTCGCCCGGAATGGACCAGCGCTTGCCGGTGGCATCGGTTGGGAATGTCTTCGCTGTCTTTTCTTCGTCTTTGTAATAACCCATCGGAATGTAACCAGATCGGGCGAGTTGACCGATCTTTTCCGAGCCAGCCGGGATCGGAATCATGTTCTCGTCGAGCACCTGAAGCCCATCGGAAACGTGGAACCGTCGAGCGCCACCTTCGGCCGACATGCCGCCCGCTCCGGTTTCAGATGCTCCGTAACTGTCCATAACCATGATGTGCGGCAACGCATCTTTGAGTGCTTGCTGAACAGCTGGAGAGAAGACGCCACCGCCGGAACCGATGCGGAACACGCCGGAAAGGTCCCATGAACGTTTCCCATCGACCAAAGCATCGGCGAGGGGACGACCCATGGCATCGCCAACCAACGTGAGGCCCATGCACTTTTCGCGCTCAGCGATTGACCAGATTTCGTGCGCATCAAACCCATGACCGGTGTACAACACAACAGGCCCGCCGGCGAACAACATGTTGCACATTCCCCATTGCGCGGCACCATGCATAAGTGGGGCGATGATGAGGCTCGGCAGGGCAAAGTCCGCGGGAAGCGAACGCTCACCAATTTCTTCAGGCGAAGTGATTCGGGCACCAAGCGCGCTGCTGAGCGCGGCGAAGAAGATGTCTTCGTGGCGCCACATCACGCCCTTGGGCATTCCGGTAGTTCCGCCTGTGTAAAGGAAGTACAGGTCGTCGCCAGTACGCCCATTCGTGAATGTTTCGGCGGATTGCGCGTTGACAAGTTCGTCGTAGGACTGCGCCCATGGCGTGGGATGGTCGGAACCATCTTCCATCACGACAAACGCGCGAACCTTTGTGAGCTTCGAACGAATTTCATCGATAACCGGCGCGAATCCGCGTTCGAAGATAACAACTTCGCTGTCTGAGTTATCGAACAAGTACTCAAGTTCGTGAGCGACATAGCGGTAGTTCACATTGATCGGAACCACGCGCGCCTTGAATGAGCCAAAGAACAACTCGGCCCACTCAACTCGATTCCACGAATACACGGCGATCTTTGAGCCGGGTTCACAACCCAACCCGATCAACATCTGGGCTACCTGATTGGTGCGTTTGTCGAACTCACCAAAGGTGTAACGAGTTGTGCCACCGACAATCGCCAGACGATCAGGGTTTGCAGCAGCGACGAGTTCGATTAGATCGCCGAGGTTGTACGAGGACATCAAGACTCCAAGTAATGGTGGTAGGGGGGAAACCAAAAACGGGGAAGCGCAGTAAAACTCAGACTCACCCGTTCACGAGTTCCGCAGCCTGACGAAGCGCCTCTGGGTTCCTTGCAGAAATCAGAAGTTCCGTAATGGGCGAGTTGCGCCAGTGCTCGAGTCGTTCCTTGATGCGCGACGCAGGGCCTACGAGAGAGATCTCATCGGCGAAGTCATCTGGAACAGCAGCGATCGCTTCTTCGCGCTTGCCGGCGAAGAAAAGGTCTTGGATCTTGTAGGCCTCTTCTTCGAATCCCATGCGAGCCATGAGTTTCGTGTGGTAGTTCTGGCCCTTGGCCCCCATGCCGCCTATGTAGAAGCCAAGTGTGGCTTTGACTGGCCAAAGGCCTGTCGCTACATCGTCGGTCACGTTGAAGGTAACGAGCGAACTAATTCCGAATCCTTCTTTGGCCGCTGCGAGTTGGTCAGCGTAGACATCCTGGCGGAATGGCGAGTAGTAGAGCGGAAGCCAACCATCAGCAATCTCGGCGGTTTGCGTGACGTTCTTCGGCCCTTCGGCGCCGAGATAAATCGGAATCTCAGAACGCAATGGGTGCGTCATGATCTTCAAAGGTTTGCCGAGCCCAACTGAACCTTCGCCCCGGTACGGCATCGGATAAAACTCGCCATCGTTCTCGAGCGGTCCTTCGCGAAGCAACGCCTTGCGAACGATGTCGATGTATTCACGAGTACGCGCGAGAGGTTTATTTGAAGGACGGCCATACCAGCCTTCAACAACCTGAGGGCCAGACACGCCAAGACCAAGAATGACGCGACCGTTCGAAAGATGATCGAGGGTCATCGCTGCCATCGCCGTGGCCACTGGGGTGCGGGCCGACAACTGTACGACGCCTGTTCCGAGCTTGATCGTGGAGGTGTGTGCAGCAAGCCACGTAAGCGGCGTGAACGCATCTGAACCCCAAGATTCCGCGGTCCATACCGAATTAAAACCAACCTTCTCAGCTTCCTGAGTGATCTCGACGAAATCCTTGGGAGGTTGAGCGGGCCAGTAGCCCCATACAAGTCCGATTTTCATATTGCACCTTTCGAGACGCGCCTGCGTCGATCAGAAAAAGAGGAAGAGGTCAGTCGCTGAGGTCAGGAACCCACACAGCGCCGTTGATGTGGCTGCCGCCATCGGCGAACAACGTGTTGCCAGTGATGTACGAAGAGTCATCACTAGCTAGGAAGAACGCAACCGGAGCGATTTCCGTTTCAGGATCGCCCAGATGACCCATCGGGTTTGCCGCTTCAGATTCTGCGGCGACCTGCGGCGCCATTTGTTCGAACATTCGGAACGCGGTGGTTTTTGCTCCTGGGCAGATCACATTCGCAGTGATGCCGAAGCTTGCCCATTCGCGAGCCGCAGTTCGAGTGATCGAACGCAGCGCTTCCTTGGTCGAGTTGTAATGAACGCTACCCATATGTGCATTTACGCCGTTGAGCGAACAAATGTTGATGATGCGCCCTTTGCCTTGCGCACGCATATGAGGGAACGACTCTTTCATCGCCCACAGCGGTCCCATGACATTCATGTGCCACGCGTGGTCCATCGCGTCATCGGGCATCTTGTCGACACGTTGAAGTCCAGCCTGATCGCCACCCCAAGCGTTGTTCACAAGGATGTCGACGGTGCCCCAGCGCGCAACTGCTTCTTGCACCATGCGACGATTGTCTTCTTCTTTGGTCGCATCTGTATGAAGGAAGAACGCTTCGACGCCAAAATCATCTTGAAGTTCTTGAGCCACCGTCGGACCGGTTTCTTCGTTGATCTCGGCGATAACAACTCGGGCACCCTCTTGAGCAAAGCGACGAGCGATCCCGCGACCAATCCCATCTCCTGCACCGGTAATTACCGCGACACGATCGAGCAGTCGTTTGTCGGACATTGCTTCCCCCTGTGTGGATGGCGTGAAGAGAATCGCAGGCTAGTAGCGGCGTTCGGCCCGAACTACATCCACTGACCGGCGTTGACGTCAATGGCCTGGCCCGTCACCGGACGGGCGAGATCACTCGCCAACCACACGATCGTTCCCGAGATTTCCGCTTCGGTGGGAATCGAACCAAGCGCGGTGGTCGAGGCGAGATCAGCTTCGACCTCCTCCACCGATACTCCCCGCTCCTCGGCCTGACGCTGAATCCAAGCATCGACCGCAGCACCACGGATGTATCCGGGCAGCACCATGTTCACCCTGATTCCGTCACGCCCCAGTTCGGTGGAGAGCGTTCGGGTTGCCTGCAAAAGGGCAGCCTTCGAAATCGCGTAGGGCCCCTGATTCGGCTTCACCTCACGCACTGCCATCGTCCCGACCATCACGATGCTGCCTTCGCCCTGGCGCTTCATCGGCTCGATCGCCGCTTTCGTCATAGTGAGCGAACCAAAAAGGTTCGTATCCATTGATCGGCGCCAGATGTCGTCTTCGTTTGCGGAGAACGTGTCGGCAAAGAGATTGCCGCTACCCCCCAAGAAGGCGTTGTTCACCAACGTGTCGAGGCGCCCGAGTTCGGCCACCGTCTGTTCCACAAGGGCGTGGCAGTCGTCCGCCGACGTGATGTCGGTCGGGCGCCAAGTAACCCGGCGGCCCATTCCCTCGATCTCCGCAGCAACCGCCGCGAGCGTTTCGGAGTTACGGGCGCCAAGCGAAATATCGGCACCGTGACGCGCGAGTTCTATCGCCGCGACCCGACCGAGGCCAGGGCCAGCGCCGGACACGAGCGCAACCCGGCCCGAAAGCAGGCCGGGTTTACTCTGCAGCTCAGCCATCAATCGCTATTTCGTAATGCCGTAGTACTTGTCGAGCTTGTAGAGCTCAATCGCGTTTCCACGGAAGAAGCGATGCGCCTCAAAGTCGTTAAAGCCAGCCTTGGCCGCCATACGTTCTGCAACCTCTTTGGTGTGAGGGAACGTCGAGTCAGCATGTGGGTAGTCGACTTCGAATGTCAGTCGATCGATACCGATGACATCACGATTCGCCATTGCTGTTTCGTCGTCGAACACGCAGTACCAAACGTTCTGCTTCATGTAGGTCGAGGGCGGGACGGTCAGGTTCGAACCAAATCCTGTTGTGTCGAGAAGGCGCTCTTCCCACAATTTGTCTGCACGCTCAAGAATGTAGGGAAGCCATCCGGCTTGTCCTTCCGAGTACGCAACGCGCAGATCGGGGAACCGTTCGAAGACACCACCAAAGACGTAGTCGAGAACGGAACCCATCGCGTTTTGGAAGGTCAACACCGAAGAAATAATGAATGGTGCGTCGGGAGCAGTCGAAGGCATCTTTGACGATGAACCAATGTGCATGTTGACGACGGTGTCGGTTTCTACACACGCAGCGAACATCGGATCCCAATAGCCTGAATGAACGGATGGCAAACCGAGCGGAACGGGACTTTCGCTAAAGGTGATGCTGTGGCTGCCCTTCGCAGCACAACGATGAATTTCCTTTGCGGCGAGTTCGACATCCCACAGCGGAACAATCGTCATCGGAATAAGTCGGCCATAACCCGCGCCTGCGCACCATTCGTCGATCATCCAGTCGTTGTAGACGGTGATGCACGCCATCGCGAGTTCTTTGTCTTCACGTTCCAAAAATGTCTGGCCGCAAAATCGCGGAAGGATATTCGGGAAACAAATGGATGCCTCGACATGATTGGCGTCCATATCAGCAAGGCGGGCGGTTTGGTCGTAACAACCCGGAAGGATGTCATCGAACGTGCATGGCTCGTTCTGCACAACCTCTGCGCCGACGGCGGCTGAAAGGCGAGTGAACGGGTAGACGAGATCGTCGTAATACCAAACGTCGCAATCGACGCCGTCGTCTTCGCTGACTTCGAAGGAGAACACTCCCCCGATGATCCCCATCTTCACCTTCTTGCGAAGGACACGTGGGCCCCGCTCGCGGTACTTCTCAGGCAGGCGCGACGACCACAGATCGGGGGGCTCAACAACATGATCATCGACCGAGATAATGCGGGGGATTTCCATGGTGGCCTCCTGGGCGTCGCCCGGCACTCGCCGGGAATCTGACGGATCGTCAGTTTGTCACGATCGCAACCAGGGCGCCGAACTCAACGCCCAGGGTCTAGGCCAGCGTGAATTCCCCGGGATCACCGATGATCACCGAGAGTCCGACGGGGTCCGAGTCCATGAACGTTTGACCGACCGCATGATCGTGACTCTGAACGACCGTGCGGACCTCGTCGACCTGAACCAGTGCGACTGTCGTTAGATCTCCTTCGCGACCCGGAACCACTGTGGCGCCGATGACAACCCCGGCCCCGCTGAGGTTGGGGTCCACCAGTCGCCGCTCCGTTACTCGTTCAGCTTCTTCGCTGACATCGAGCGACACAAACGGAACTCGTGGTTCGCGGTTCGACCAGACCGTGACTGCTGGTTTTGTGAGCAGTCCGCTCACTGCACTTGTCAGCCCAAACGTTGCATCGGGCGAGTCCTGCAAGCGACGCACCATCGCCGCCGCCCCTTGCAGCACATAGTTGTTGAAAGGACCACCACCAAATGTCATTCCGCCAGTGAGGGTGAGTTCACGATCGATTGAGAAACCGATCTCTCGAGCTTGTACTTCGACTGCTGCTGGGAAACAGCTGTAGAGATCGACAGGTCCGATTTCGTCGATAGTGACGGCGGATGACTCGAGCGCAGTTTTGGCGACAACCTGCGATGCAGGCCAGCGATAGACATCGGCGCGTTCGGGAAGCGGAATCACTGCATTCGACTCGACCATCGCCAGCGGAAACACCCAAGTCGACTCGTCGAGGCCAAGACGCGTCGCCGTTTCTACGGTGGTGAAAATCAGTGCTGCAGCCTGATCGACATTCCACTGCGAGATAAGCCATTTCGGATAGGGCGCAGCAATCATCCGATTCGTTTCAGATTCAAAGGCAATCTCGTCTGACGTCATTGCCCGGTCATCCCAGCCTGCGGGTGCATGCGCGGCGATCTCAGCGAACCGAGCCCAAAGATTTCCAAGTTCGCGCTGATGAGCTCGGTTTGAGCGACCAAGATGATGGCGAAGCGAAGATTCGATAATTGCGTATTGATGTGCAGCAGTCGTGAGGTTGCGATCGATTTCGATCTGCGAAATCACCATCTCTTTCGGAGCGATGACTTCGTCGGGTTCAGACGAACAAGCAAGTGCCGGCGCGTCGGGAACCGTGCTTCCAGACTTTCCGGCGATTACTCCGGACCAGCGGTTTTCTCCGCCTACGACAATGGCAACGTCAACGGCTCCCGAGCGAACATCGATCGCTGCTCGGGCCAGCAACGACTGCTGCAGAACACCAAGTTCACTTCTGACACTTCGGGCGTTCGGTGCACCGATTTCAGCGGCGATGGCTCGACCGGGATCGCTTTCCGCCCAGGTTCCATGAGGAACGAAGACCGCTCCCGTCAACGCGCCTAATGACTCTGCCGCACCAGTCGATTCCAATGCTGTTTGAACAGCTTCGATCATGAGGTCGGTTGCAGACGTCACCACAAACCCAGGTCCATCGCGATGCACAACTTCCGCAGCGCTAATAACTAT
>WLMU01000029.1 GCA_009700115.1 Actinomycetota bacterium | reverse complement strand
GAACTTCGGGTACCGCAATTACTTGAAGAGCAGCGGAGAACCGAGCCTCTCCTTGAGTCGCGATCACGACAGGCGCTGCTTTATGGGCGCGATAGATCGCAACCTCTTTTGCAACGTCATCGGCGGTTGAACCTTGGAGACCGGCGGCGCACACCAGGATCATTGGCTCAGACGAAAGATCGATGTGCTTTTTGTCTTCAGTGCCATCGCAGGCAATCGCTTTGTAGCAAAGCTCTGAAAGTTTGATTCGGACTTCCTCGGCCGCAATGCGATTCGCCCCGTTGCCAACAATTGCCCAGTAGCGACGCGATGGCGCAACGCGTTGGGCTGCGGCTGCGATGTCGTCACGCAGCGCAAATGTACGTTCCATCGCTTCAGGAATCTGCCGAAGACCCTCGAGAACAGCTGTGCGTTCCGAAGACGTAGCGCCAATTGCGTCTGCGAGAGCCGCAGCCAACAAGTAACAAGCCGCTATCTGTGCATAAAACGCTTTGGTCGATGCGACGCTCATCTCCACATCGCGACCATCAGATGTGTACAGAACACCATCAGCCCGATCGGTGAGATCGCTGTTGCGGCGATTAACGATCGCTACAACATGCGCACCGCGCGCACGGACTAAATCGACAGTGCGGTTGGTATCAGTGGTGGTTCCCGACTGGCTCACTGCAACAACCAAAGTGTCAGCCATCGAATCGGTCAGATGGAAGCCGCTGAGTTCCGTCGCCAGAACTGCTTCCACTCGTACTTCGGTAGCAGGAGCAAACACAGCAAGGCCTTCGAGCAACGCTCGAGACGCAACTGCAGCAGTTCCTTGACCGATTGCCAGAATTCGCTTGATGGAACCATCGGCAAGAGCGACACGGAGAGCGGGAGAGAGAACATCATCGCCGAGGGTCACGTCAGCGTGGCCATCGATATCTATTAATTTCCCGCGAAGTGTTTTGCGGAATGATCCGGGCGCCTCGCCGATCTCCTTGAGCAGGAAATGAGGTGAATCGCCGCGGTCGATGTCGCGAGTTGTGATCTGCGCTTCAGCGAGATCTTCGACGACGACCGGAATCGGCGTGCCGTCGTAGGCCCAACGCTCAATCCCATCGCGGTCGCCCGCCTTTGAGCCAACGAGTCGCACGACCTGCCCGCTGCTTGCGGGGTTCGCTGGATCGACAGCGATATCGCCATCGAGGCGAAGGTACGACACCGTTTCTTCAACGACGCCATAGGGCTCGCTCGCCACGATGAACGAGTCTTCGGCCAAACCGATGTACAAGGCCTGCCCACTTCCGCGCAGCGCAAGCAAAAGAGAATCAGCGGCATCGGCGGCACTGGCAGCGATCGCCACAGATCCTTCAAGTTCATTCACCGTCGAACGAAAGGCCTCGAGGACACCTGTTCCATCGGCCATCGCACGCGATGTCAGAGTCGGGATCACCTTTGCATCGGTGGTGATCTCATCTGCGATGTGAAGCGCTTGGGCCGCTTTGAGATCGGCAAAATTATCGACGTCGCCATTGAGAACAGCCGTGACGTAGGCGCCACTGTTGTCGTCAGTCTCATCGGAATTCAGCGGATGAGCATTGGGTTGGCTGATGATGCCAACGCTCGCCCAACGAGTGTGTCCAAGCACAACGGCCTCGACGCTCGCGGCCCCAAGGGCATGACGAAGCAATGGGTCACCGACAATCGCAGAGCGAAGAGCACGCGTGTTATCACCCAGTTCGCCAATTTCTGCGGCTGCTTTATAAACGAAACTCAAATGTCCTTCTGGGGTTCGCACTGCCATTGATCCAAACAAAGGATCGGCAGCACGATCAGCGATTACCGCGCTAATCGCCGGTGACTGCAGATCAATTCCGTGATTGCGAACAAGGAGATGCAGTCCAGCGCTGTCACGTCCGCGGACTTCGAGGCGATCGAGTGCCGAGAGCGCTTGGTGAATCGAGAGAGCAACCGCAACCGCGGCAGGATGAAACGGCTCGCCTGCAGTCGAGACACCATCAAGGAGACCAGCCACACCCTCGGCGGCTCGGAGGCGATCGCGTTGCACTGCCCAGACGGCGTCTTTGAGGTTCACGACAGCGGCGTTCAGTCGCTCGAGTTCGACCCCAACCAGAGCAACGTGCCCATTCGCGTCAGAGTCAAGACGGTTCTCAAGTTCGACAATCTGTCGGGCAAGACCATCGATCAGCGTCACGATCGACGCACGAAGGCCAGGGGCTTCAAGCAAGGCCCGAACTCCTGCGACCCCGCCAAGCAGTTGATCGGCGGCAGCTACCGCTTTCGCAGCATCGGAAATTGGGGCAACAACGACTGATTGGGACGCAACAACACCCCCCAATGACTGTGACGCTGCTTCGAGGCGGTCAAGGACCTCGGCGGCCCCTGGTGGCTGGCGCAACGATGGTCGACGAACGACGGCGATAATCCCGCACATGAGGTGGCCAGCCTACGCCGAGCAGGCGCTGATGACGGCTGCAGCGAGGTTGTCGGCTGCTGCCTCGGCCTGCTCCAAGGTGGGGGCTTCGACCATGACCCGAACGAGGGGTTCGGTCCCGCTGAGGCGAATAAGGACACGGCCTCGGTCACCCAACGACTGTTCAACCGCGGCAATGTCGTCAGCGATGGCCTCGGCAATATCGTCGCGACGATTTTCAAGTCGAACGTTGCGCAGCACCTGCGGGAATCGTTCCATGACCGCATCGGTCAAGACCGAAAGGGGTGTTTGGGCACGGCCAACGAGATCGACCAGTTGGACGCCGGAAAGCACGCCATCGCCAGTCGTCGCCCGATCAGCAAAAACGATATGGCCGGACTGTTCGCCCCCAAGCGAACTCGAGGTACGAGCAAGAGCTTCGAGAACGTGGCGATCACCTACGGGAGTCTCGACAATTTCAATTCCTTCCGCTTCCATCGCCAAACGGAAACCAAGATTCGACATCACCGTGACGACAACACGATCTCCGGCCAGTTCGCCACGCTCACGTAGATCGCGTGCAAACAGTGCAATGAGTTGATCGCCATCGACAAGCTCACCGCGTTCATCGACAGCCAGAAGGCGGTCAGCATCGCCGTCGAAAGCGAGCCCGAGTGCCGCGCCATTCGCAAGCACTGCTTTTTGAAGATCCCCCGGATGCGTTGATCCACACGCATCGTTGATATTGCGACCATCTGGTTGCGCATGCAGCACTTCGACATCGAGACCGAGACCACGAAAGATCTCCGGGGCAACCGACGAAGCCGCGCCGTTCGCGCAATCGATCACGATGCGCATCGGAGCGACTGCAGTAACTGACGACGCAACGGCTTCGCACCATTCGGCGACAGCTTTGGCGTCTGTCTCGATACCAACTGCTGATTCTGTTTCGATACCAGATTCCGCTCGCGCAACAACCGCATCAAGCGCTTGTTCAAGTGCCGTTTCAAGTTCGTCGGACAACTTGCGGCCGCCGGCAGCAAAGAACTTGATGCCGTTATCGGACCAAGCGTTATGCGATGCAGAAATCACTGCACCAGGCACTTCGCGTTGCGCACAGATCCATGCAACTGCAGGAGTGGGAACAACGCCCATGCTCAGCGGCTGCGCGCCGCCGCGAGAAAGTCCAATAGCCAAGGCCGCTTCAAGACGCTCGCCAGATTCACGGGTATCGCGACCGATAACAAATGTGGTGGTTCCAAGAACCTGCGCAGCGGCCTGACCTAACGAAACGACAAGCGCGTCAGTGAACTCAGATGCGGGTCCGCGTACGCCGTCGGTTCCGAATCGGAGAGTCATGAGTTAGGAAGAAACGAACTCGCCAAACAAAGCGAGAACGAATGGGTCAGCGCTTCGAGTACTGCGGAGCCTTACGAGCCTTCTTGAGGCCGTACTTCTTGGATTCCTTCTTACGATCATCGCGAGTAAGGAAGCCGGCCTTCTTAAGCTCGCCACGCAGTTCGGGATCGAGTTCGATAAGCGCTCGGGCAATGCCGTGACGCAGTGCGCCGGCTTGACCGGAAACGCCACCGCCGTCGATGTTGCACACGATGTCATAGACCTCTTCGGTGCTTGTAAGACGAAGCGGTTCGGTGAGAATCATGCGGTGAGTTTCCGACGGGAAGTAATCGGCAACTGGACGCTTGTTCACGGTGATGGTGCCTGAGCCAGGACGCAGCATGACGCGTGCAACTGCACGCTTACGGCGACCGGTTGACTGAACGAGAGGGTTCGACATTGTCTGTTCCTTGCCGCTCAGCGAGCCTTGGCGTGGGCGAATTCGATGGTCTGCGGATCCTGTGCGGAGTGATTGTGCACGGGACCGGCATACACCTTGAGCTTCTTGATCATCTGACGACCAAGACGGTTCTTCGGAATCATGCCGCGAACTGCACGACGAACTGCTTCGTCGGGCTTTTCGGCAATCAACTGACCGTAGGACTTTGTGCGCAGACCACCCGGGTAACCGGAGTGACGATGCACGAAGAGCTTGTCGCCCTTGTTCGAGGTCAGCACAACCTTCTCGGCGTTAATCACGATGACGTGATCGCCGGTATCGATGTGCGGGGTGTACGTGGGCTTGTGCTTGCCACGAAGAATGGTTGCAACTTCGGTAGCGAGTCGACCGAGGACCATGCCTTCGGCATCGACCACGTACCACGAGCGCTGGATCTCACTGACCTTTGGGGTGTAGGTGCGCACGGCGCAGCCCTTCTGCTTGGGTCCACCCGAAGGTGGCTTTCGAACGAAAGCCCCAGCGTCGGCAGATGAACTGCGCACCGGAGCGGAGGAGAGAGCCTACGGGGAGGCCTTGAACTGAGGCAACTCGCCGATTTCAGTAGCCGACTTCCCAGAGGCAAAGCCCCTGCGGCGGGGCCACTCCCCCGGCCACCGATCGGTCCTGAGCCCGGATGATTCCGGCCATTTCGCCGGGTCGGCGGGTCCCCCGGCCCATTTCGATCAGGGTGCCCACAATGGATCGGACCATCTGGTGGCAATAGGACGATGCGGTGATATCGAACCGCAGGATGCCATCGCCGACCTCATGCCAGCTGGCGTCATGGACCCGGCGCATGAGCGAGGGTTCGAATCCGGTGACCGGATTGGGCTTGGGCCGGCGACAAAAGCTCGAGAAATTGTGAAGTCCATAGAGGGCGTCGCAACCCAACTGCAACGAATGAAGGTCAAGATCTTGCGGAACCCACCAGGAGGTGGCGGCCAAAAATGGATCGGGAACTGGACGATTCACGATGGTGTATCGATACGAGCGCGTCACTGCAGAGAAACGAGCATCGAAATCTGCAGCAGCAAGTTCCGCGTCGCGAACAACAATCGCCGGGACTGACTGCTGATTAATAGCGCGAGCCAAACGAGCCGGAGAACCTTTTCCCGAACCGACGAGGTCGGTGTCGACGTCGAACGAAATCACCTGGCCCCATGCGTGCACCCCTGCATCGGTGCGACCCGCAACCGAAAGCACAATCGGATGTTCAACACAGCGTTCGAGTTCAGCACGAATGGTGCCGGCGACGGTTATGACGCCTTCGTTCTCGGCCATCCCCCGAAACTTTGATCCGTCATACGCGATGGTCATACGCAACCGTGTGAAACCAGCAGCAGGCGCGGGAATGTCAATCGCAGCGCGTTCAGCGTGCAGTTCGCTGTCGCAACCACTTCCGTCTTCGGCAGGCGAATCCGCGTCCAGACGCGAACCGACCGACCACAGTGGGTCGGTCGAGATCACGTTCATAACAGTCCGATCCGGACGAAGACGATTCAGACGAGTTCGATACGAGCCATCGACGCGTTGTCGCCTTGGCGCGGGCCGAGCTTGAGGATGCGTGTGTAGCCACCAGGGCGACCTTCATATCGCGGTGCGATGTCGGAGAACAGCTTGGAGGCCATTTCCTTGTCGCCCATGAATGACACGACCTGACGATGGCGATGAACGCCACCCTTCTTGGCCTTCGTGATGAGCTTTTCTGCGATCGGACGAAGAGCCTTGGCCTTCGCCTCGGTGGTGACAATCCCTTCGGCAGCAAACAACGACGCTGCGAGATTGGCCATCATGAGACGTTGGTGAGAGGCGCTACCGCCAAATCGCTTCGACTTACGTGGAGTTCCTGGCATGGTGGATCAGTCCCGGTTCTTGAGCGACAAACCGCGCTCGTCAAGTTTCAAGATGACCTCGTCAAGCGACTTCTGACCGAAGTTCGTCACCGCAAGAAGATCATCTTCAGACTTCAGAAGAAGTTCACCAACAGTGTTGACCTGGGCACGCTTGAGGCAGTTTCGGGGACGCTCGGAAAGGTCGAGGTCCTCAATAAGGAGGTCGAGATCGGGAGAGCCGGCATGGGTGATGCTGACTTCACCGAGTTCAAGGCCCTGAGGCTCGTCGCTCATTTCGGCAACCAGTGTGACCAGTGCCTGAAGCGTTGAACCAGCAGACGCAAGCGCCTCACGAGCGGTGATCGTGCCGTCGGTCTCGATGTCGAGAACCAAACGATCGAACTCCGTCGACTGCTCAACGCGAGTCGGTTCGACAGAGAACGTCACGCGACGCACCGGCGAGAAGATCGAGTCAACCGGGATCACACCAATGGTGTTGGTCGACTTGTTCCGCTCGGCCGACACATAGCCACGACCCTTTTCAACGGTGACGTCGACGGCAAGTCGACCTGACTCGTTGATGGTGGCGATGTGAAGTTCGGGGTTGAGAATCTCGACGTCGGAAGTCGTCACGATGTCACCTGCGGTGACCTCGGCCGGACCCTTTACGTCGATACGAAGCGTCACTGCTTCGTCACTGTGCACCCGAAGGACGAGGTCCTTGAGGTTCAAAATGACGTCGGTGACGTCTTCGGTAACACCCTTGATGGTGTCGAATTCATGGAGTGCCTCGTCGAACCGCACCTGAGTGACGGCTGCGCCGGGGATTGATGAGAGAAGGGTGCGACGCAATGAGTTGCCAAGCGTGTGGCCAAAGCCAGGCTCGAGCGGTCCCACTGCAAACAACTGACGATCGCCATCGGCGTCGCCAAGCGCTTCAACCTTCGGTCGCTGCATAACCAGCATGTGTTCCTACCTCGGATCCGTACGTTCGATTTCGTGAACTTGCACAGGGTCGGGATGATCCCGCCCCGGGAGACTTACTTGGAATAGAGCTCGACGATGAGCTGCTCGCGCACCGGCACGTCGATCTGATCGCGAAGGGGAACCGCAAGAACAGTGGAGCTAAAGCCACCGTCTCCAGACTCGAGCCACGCCGGAGGCGTGCGATCGAGAACTTCGCGATTCCACTGGATAACGACCAGTTCACGTGTCTTGTCGCGAAGGGTGATGATGTCGCCCTTGCGAACCCGATAGCTCGGGATGTCGACGCGCTTGCCGTTGACATTGATATGTCCGTGACCCACAAACTGACGAGCCTGCGGACGAGTCGCTGCCCAACCTGAGCGGTAGACAACATTGTCGAGACGCAGTTCGAGGAACCGGAGCATGTTCTCGCCGGTCACGCCCTCGCGGCGATTCGCTTCCTCGTAGAGGTTGCGAAACTGCTTCTCGGAAAGCCCATAGGTGAAACGCGCCTTCTGCTTTTCTTGCATCTGGAGCAAGTACTCGCTGGGGTTGCCACGACGACGCGTACGTCCGTGCTCACCCGGCGGGTAGGGGCGCTTTTCAAGAGCAACTGTTTCGCCCTTGGTACCGAAGATATTGGTGCCAAGGCGACGTGAAACACGGGCCTTGGGGCCGGTATAGCGAGCCATGTTCAGACCCTCCGACGCTTGGGCTGACGGCAACCGTTGTGCGGGACAGGAGTGACGTCCTTGATACCCGTTACTTCGATGCCGGCATTCTGGATGCTGCGGATCGCGGTTTCACGACCCGAGCCTGGACCTTTAACGAGCACATCAACCTTGCGGACTCCGTGCTCCATCGCTCGCTTTGCACATTGCTCAGCGGCCATCTGCGCGGCGAACGGTGTCGACTTACGTGAGCCCTTGAAACCGACGTTGCCGGCCGATGCCCACGAAAGAATGTTTCCGTCCTGATCGGAGATGCTGACGATGGTGTTGTTGAACGAGCTCTTGATGTGAGCGACGCCATGCGTGACGTGCTTGCGTTCCTTCTTGCGGGGCCGACGGCCACCACTTGCTGGCTTTGCCATTAGCGCGCCACCTTCTTCTTACCGGCAACGGTCTTCTTGGGACCCTTACGGGTACGAGCATTGGTGTGAGTGCGCTGACCGCGAACGGGAAGACCGCGGCGGTGACGCAGACCCTGGTAACAACCGATTTCCATCTTGCGGCGGATGTCTTGATCGACATCGCGACGCAGATCGCCTTCAACCTTCAGGCTGGCATCGATGTAGCCACGAATCTTGTTGACCTCTTCATCGGTGAGGTCGCGAACTCGAGTACTTGGATTGATCTCGGTGGCTTCACAGATCTGCTTGGCAGTCGTGTTACCGATTCCGTAGATGTAGGTAAGGCTGATTTCCAGGCGCTTTTCGCGCGGGATATCAACACCGGAGATACGTGCCATGGATCAGCCCTGCCGTTGCTTGTGACGAGGGTTCTCACAAATGACCCGCACGCGACCATGGCGGCGGATCACCTTGCACTTCTCACAGATCTTCTTGACGCTTGGGCGTACTTTCACTGCGTTTGTTCCTTTCGCCCGGGCTCTGCCGGGAACATCGGAGCGGTCGTGTGGCCGAGGCCATACTCCTCCGATGGGTCCGATCCTTCTGATCAGACACTCGCTTGTGTTCAGTTGTTAGGTGTTACTTATAGCGATAAGTGATCCGACCACGAGTGAGGTCGTACGGCGTCAGCTCAACTTGGACGCGATCACCGGGCAGAATTCGGATGTAATGCATCCGCATTTTCCCGGAGATATGGGCCAAAACTTTGTGGCCATTTTCGAGTTCGACGCGGAACATGGCGTTCGGCAGCGGCTCGGTGACCGTTCCTTCCAGAACGATCGCGTCTTCCTTGGGCTTAGCCAGGACACTGACTCCTGTGTGGTGGATCTGAAAACCCCTGCTCAGGACCGCGCAAAGGCGGGTTCCCAGACGAGGGCGGACTGAAGACCCTACCGGTCGGGCCCGCTGGCTCCAAATGCAGGATCTTTCGAGGCCCAGAAGGGCTACATCCGGGTCAAAATCTCCGGACCATTGGGGCCGATGGCGATCGTGTGTTCGAAATGGGCGGCCCACGACCCGTCGGCCGAAAGCACCGTCCAGCCGTCCTCAGTCAGGAAGGTCTCGGCCTCGCCGATGGTGACCATGGGCTCAACCGCCAGGGTCATACCTGTCTTCAACTTTCCGCCCTTGCCCGCTATCCCGTAATTGGGAACCTCGGGGGCTTCGTGCATGCGGCGCCCGATTCCGTGGCCGACATAGTCACGAACCACTGAGTAACCCGCCGCCTCCACCACGTTCTGAACCGCAGCGCCGATATCGCCGAGCGTGTTGCCGTCGACCATCGCCGCAATACCAGCGGCAAGCGAGGCCTCGGTTACCGAAATCAATCTCGAGGCCTCGACGGAAATCTCGCCCACTCCAGCGGTGAACGCCGCGTCGCCATGCCACCCCTCGACCACCGCGCCACAGTCGACCGAAATGATGTCGCCCTCGTTCAGGACGATTGGGCCGGGGATGCCGTGGACGATCACGTCGTTGGGTGACGCGCAGATCACTGCCGGGAAGCCGTGATAGCCGAGGAAATTCGAAGATGCTCCCCTGCTGTCGATCACCTTTCTGCCAATCGCGTCGAGATCAGCAGTCGTGACTCCAGGACGAATAGCGGCGCGAATTTTTTCGTGCATTTCCGCAACCACGCGACCAGCAGCACGCATGTGGCGAAGCTCGTCTTTCGTTCGAGCTTTCATGCCCGGCTCAGTTTGAAAGTCGAGCGTCAATTGCGCTCAGCAGCCGAGCGAAAACCTCGTCGGGAGAACCAAGGCCGTCGACTCGAACAAGCGAACCACTTGCTGCATAAAAGTCAATGGTTGGCTGAGTTTCTGAGGTGTAGGCAGCAAGACGCTTCGCGATTGATTCCGGCGTGTCGTCGGCGCGCTGCTGAACTTCGCCGCCACACTTGTCGCAGACCCACTCTGTTGAGGGAGGGGCGGCAACGGAGTAGATCGCTCCGCACTTTGCGCACACGCGACGTGAAGAAATGCGTTCAAGCACAATCTCTTCAGGAACAACAAGGTCTATGGCGACATCGATGGTTGCAAACTTCGCCATGCCTTCTGCTTGCACAACAGTGCGCGGAAAGCCGTCGAGAAGAAAACCGTTCGCCTTCACATCGGCTTCGGCGAGACGTTCTTCGACAACACCGAGAATGATTTCGTCAGACACGAGACCGCCGCCATCCATCACGGCTTTGGCTTCGATACCCAACGGAGTTCCAGCAGCCACAGCGGCGCGCAACATGTCGCCGGTAGAAATATGTGGCGTTTCGTAATGCGCTGAAAGCCGCTCGGACTGAGTGCCCTTGCCCGCTCCCTGCCTTCCGAAGATAAGCAGACGAGCAGTCATTACTTCAGGAATCCTTCGTAGTTACGCATCATCAGCTGGCTATCGATCTGCTTCATCGTCTCGAGGGCAACACCCACGGCGATAAGGATCGAGATACCAGTGAACGACACCTGCGTGCCGGGGAGATACGTGGTCAGGACGTAGGACGGAATAAGAGCGATGGCAGCAATGAACAGTGCGCCGGGAAGCGTGATGCGAGAAAGCACCTTGGCCAGGTAACGCTCGGTCTGGGGACCAGGACGAATGCCGGGAATGAAACCACCCTGCTTACGAAGCTGATCGGCCTGCTTGACCGGATCGAAGGTGATCGCTGTGTAGAAGTAAGCGAAGCCAATGATCAGAAGACCAAAGATGATCATGTGAATTGGAGCGTTTGGCGTGACCAGGTTTGAGTTCACCCAATCCTGCATGCTCTTGCCCCATCCGTCGGACGGAAGCACAAAGCTCAGCAACTGCGGGAGGTACAGAACCGAACTGGCGAAGATGATCGGGATAACGCCCGACTGGTTCACCTTGAGTGGGATGTACGTGCTCTGTCCGCCGTACTGACGACGGCCAACGACGCGTTTCGCGAACTGCACAGGAATACGGCGCTGGCCTTGTTCGACATAGACGATTGCGACCGTGATGAATCCGTATCCGAGAAGCACCATGCCAACAGCAACCCAGCCGCCATTGGCTTTGATCGTTGCCATCTGGCTGGGCAGCAAAGAAACAACAGAGGCGAAAATCAGCAGCGACATGCCGTTGCCGATACCTCGTTGCGTCATGAGTTCGCCGATCCACATGAGAAGTGCGGTGCCGGTAGTGAGTGTCAACACAATGAGAAGGACGCGCCCGACAGTGAAATCGGGGATGAGGTCAAGACCAGAAGTGTTGCCTCGAGTGAGCCCACCACCACCGTTATGGAACAGGTAGGCCAGACCAGTCGCCTGCAGAATCGCAATACCCATCGTGACATAGCGGGTCCACTGCGTGATCTTGCGCTGACCGACTGCGCCCTGGTTCTGCCATTCCTCAAGTTTGGGAATCACGACACCAAGGATCTGCATGATGATCGATGCAGTGATGTACGGCATGATGCCGAGCGCAAAAATCGCGAAGTTGGTGAGACCGCCGCCAGAGAAGAGCTTCAAGAACGCGAGCACGCCGCCCTGGTCAGCCTGCGACTTGAGCTGCTTGAGCGCGGCCGTATCGATTCCGGGAACGGGAAGATGCGCGCCCAGTCGATACAGGGCGATCATCAGGAACGTGAACAGGACCTTGTTACGAAGGTCCTGGACCTTGAAGATGTTCTTCAGGTTGGTGAGCACCGAGGTCACTCCTACCGCCGGCTACGAGGCCAGCAGCTCGTCAACGATCGTCAGCGGTTCGTGAACTGATTGCCCTTTGCGGGAGGACGACGCTCGCCCCATGGCAAAGGAATGATTTCAACGGTGCCGCCAGCTGCGGTGATTGCCGCTTCGGCCGACTTTGAGACTGCATGCGCACGCACGGTGACGGGGCGTGAAAGTTCTCCACGACCAAGCACCTTCACGAGCGAGCCCTTACCAACAAGGCTCTTACCCAGCAACGAGATCGGATCGACAATGTCGAGACCTGACTCGTGGATGGTGTCGAGGTTGATCGCCTGGTATTCAACGCGGAAGGGGTTATTGAAACCGCGAAGCTTCGGGACACGCATGTGCAACGGATTCTGGCCGCCCTCGAAACGAGCAGGAATGCTCGTACGCGCGCTCTGGCCCTTGGTACCGCGGCCTGCGGTCTTGCCGCCCTTGCCACCGATACCGCGGCCGACGCGCTTGCGGCGACGGTTGGAGCCCTCAGCGGGCTTGAGATCATGAATCTTCACGATGTCCTCACTTGCTGGTCGAGCCGGGCTCGACCTCTTCGACAGTAATGAGATGCGGGACACGAGCGATCATGCCGCGAATCTCAGGACGGTCGGGAAGGGTGTTGGTCTTGCCGATGCCACGGAGACCAAGTGCACGCAGTGTTCCGCGGTGCTTGGGCTTGGTGCCGATCGACGACTTGATTTGAGTGACCTTAAGTTCTGCCATCACGCGACCTCATTGGGAACGTGGGGGCCACGCTCTGAAAGCTTGAACGCTTCGAGCAAGCCCTTGGGAACAAACTCTTCGGGAGCAAGGCCGCGAAGTCGAGCGACCTCGTTGGGATCCTTGAGTCCCTGCAAACCAGCGATGGTTGCGCGAGCCACATTGATGTGGTTCGAGGAACCAAGTGACTTACACAGAACGTCGTGGATGCCAGCTTCTTCGAGAATGGCGCGAGCAGCACCACCAGCGATCACACCGGTACCAGGAGCGGCGGGCTGAATAAGCACGCGTCCGGCACCCATACGACCGAGGATGGGATGCGTAACGGTTGATCCGGCCAACGGCACCTTGAACAGGTTCTTACGAGCCTCTTCGGTGCCCTTTTGAATGGCCAGCGGTACTTCCTTGGCCTTGCCGTAACCGAGACCGACGTGGCCGGCACCGTCACCGATCACCACGAGAGCGGTGAAGGAGAATCGACGACCGCCCTTGACGACCTTGGCAACTCGGTTGATGTTGATCACGCGTGACTCGCGAAGTGCGAGAGCGTCAGCGTTGAGGGCCATCAGAACTCCAGTCCAGCTTCTCGGGCGGCATCGGCAACTGCGGCGACACGACCGTGGTAGAGGAAACCACCACGATCGAAGACGACCTTGTCGATACCAGCAGCCTTGGCGCGCTCAGCGAGGAGCTTGCCGACTGCGGTTGCGGCGGCGATGTTGCTGGTGCCACCAGTGGCGACACCGGTCTCGACGGACGATGCAGCAACAATTGTGCGGCCGTTGATGTCGTCGATGATCTGTGCATTGATATGACGGTTGGATCGGTAGACCGCCATACGAGGACGCGCTGCGGTGCCACGCACCTGCTTGCGAACTCGACGGTGACGGCGGATCCGTGCGTCGCGCTTTTTCTGTGCCTTGTCGCTCATGCCTACTTACCTGCCTTGCCGGCTTTGCGGGCGACATACTCGCCCTTGTACCGGACGCCCTTGCCCTTATACGGCTCGGGCTTGCGGATTGCACGGATGTCTGCGGCCACCTGGCCGACAGTTTCCTTATCGGTTCCCTTGATGAAAATCTGTGTTGGGACAGGAACCTCAAAAGTGATGCCAGCCGGAGCGACAACGCTCACGGGATGACTGAAACCAAGAGCGAGGTCGATCGCGGTATCGCCCTTCGCTGTGGCGCGGTAACCGACACCAATGATTTCAAGTTCCTTGGTGAAGCCTTCGCTCACACCAACAACCATGTTGTTCACTAGCGAACGGACAAGACCATGCAGCGCACGGTTCTGACGTTCGTCGTTGGGACGTTCGACGATGAGTTCTGCACCTTCCTGACGGATGGTGATCTCACCGGGAATGTCGCGTTCAAGTGTTCCCTTGGAACCCTTCACGGTGACGTGCTGACCAGCGATGGAAATCTCAACGCCAGCAGGTACCGGGATAGGAGCGCGTCCTACTCGTGACATGTCAGCCCCTTACCAAACGAAACACAGGATCTCGCCGCCCATGCGACGCTTGCGCGCCTCACGGTCGGTCATCAGACCCTGACTGGTGGACAGGACAGCGACTCCAAGGCCACCGAGAACCCGAGGGATCTTGTCGGCCTTGATATAGACGCGGAGGCCCGGCTTCGACACGCGCTTGACACCAGAGATGACGCGCTTGCGTTCGGGCGAATACTTCATGGTGACGGTGAGAACTGAACCGGGACGGTTCGGATCGTCAGCGATGGTGAAGCTCTCGATGTAACCCTCGGAAAGGAGGAGTTTGGCGAGTGCTTCTTTCACCTTGGATGAGGGCATGCGTACTTCATCGTGCATCGCGGTGTTCGCGTTGCGGATGCGGGTGAGCATGTCGGCGATGGGGTCTGTCATTGTCATGTCGTCGCCTCCCCTACCAGCTGGCCTTTTTGAGACCAGGAATTTCGCCAGCGTGTCCGAGTTCGCGAAGGCAAATACGACACAGCTGGAACTTGCGGTACACGGCACGTGGCCGTCCACACTTCTGGCAACGGGAATATGCCCGCACCTTGAACTTCGGGGTGCGACGTTGCTTATTAACGAGCGCCTTTTTGGCCATTACTGCTGCCCCTCACGCTTGAACGGGAAGCCGAAAGCATCGAGCAGGGCTTTGCCCTCGGCATTGGTCTTGGCAGTGGTCACGATTGTGATGTCGAAGCCGCGGGGGGCGTCGATCTTGTCGTAATCGATTTCCGGAAACATGAGCTGTTCGGGAAGACCAAAGGTGTAGTTGCCGTGTCCGTCGAAGGACTTCGGTGACAACCCACGGAAATCGCGGATGCGGGGAATCGCCAGGCTGATGAGCCGGTCGAAGAATTCCCACATGCGATCACCACGAAGTGTGACCTTGACGCCAATGGCATTGCCTTCACGCAGTTTGAAAGCGGCGACGGATTTCTTGGCCTTGGTCACAATGACCTTCTGGCCGGTGATCAGTTCGAGGTCGCGCACCGCGCCATCGATCAGTGAAGACTGAACGAGGGCCTTGCCAACGCCCGAATTGATCACGATCTTTTCGAAACGCGGGACCTGCATGATGTTGCCGAGTTCAAGCGTGTCCTTAAGTTGGCCACGGATCTCGTCGTTGTAGCGGGTCTTCAGTCGCGGAACGGTCGCAGTTGCGGTGCTCATGCGAGGTCTCCTTCACACTTGCGGCAGATGCGGACCTTGGTGCCATCGGGCTCAAAGCGATAACCGACGCGAGTCGGCTTGCCGCATGAGTTGCACACGATGGCGACATTCGATGCCGGAATCGGCATCTCTTTGTCAATGATTCCGCCGGTGTTGGTCTGGCTAACAGGCTTCTGATGCTTCTTGGCAATGTTGACACCATCGACGATGACCTTTCCCTTTTCGGGAATGGATCGAGTGACGGTACCGGTCTTGCCACGGTCTTTACCGGACAGCACCTGGACGCGGTCGCCCTTGCGGATCTTCATCACAACACCTCCGGGGCGAGTGAAACGATTCGCATGAACTTCTTGTCACGCAGTTCACGGCCAACTGGGCCGAAGATGCGCGTGCCACGAGGCAGCAAGTTGTCGTTGATGAGAACGGCAGCGTTCTCATCAAACTTGATGTACGAACCGTCGGGACGGCGCTTTTCCTTCTTGACGCGAACGACGACGCACTTGACGACATCGCCCTTCTTTACGCCAGCGCCAGGAATGGCGTCCTTGACCGTAGCGACAAAGATGTCACCGATCGAGGCGTAGCGGCGACGCGTGCCACCAAGAACCTTGATGCAAAGAACTTCCTTTGCACCACTGTTGTCGGCAACCCGAAGTCGGGATTCCTGCTGGATCATCGTGCACGCTCCAGGACATCAAGAAGACGCCAGCGCTTTGTCTTAGAAAGCGGACGGGTCTCCTGCACACGGACCTTGTCGCCCACATTGAGATCGTTGCTCTCGTCGTGGACGTACAGCTTGTTCGTGCGCTGAACGGTCTTGTTGTAACGAGGGTGACGCACGCGGTCTGTCACAGCGACAACAGCGGTTTTGTCCATGGAAGTCGAAACGACCATGCCCTCACGAATTTTGCGCGGATTGGCGCGCTCGGTGGCCGTGGTTTCCTCAGCCATCAGGCGTTCTCCTCGTTCTTCGACAGCGCTTCGGCTGCCGCGATTTCGCGATTGCGCAACTCGGTATTGAGCTGTGCAACCTGCTTGCGAACAACGCCCAGACCAGCGGTGTTGTCGAGCTGACCAGTGACGTGCTGGAAACGAAGGTTGAACAGTTCTTCCTTCGAAGAAGCCAGCTTGTCGAGCAGTTCGCCGTCGCTGATGTCACGGAGTGATTCTTTGGTCTTTGCCATCAGAAGCCCTCCTCACGGGCAACGAAGCGAGCCTTGATCGGCAGCTTCTGGATGGCCCGGTCGATTGCCTCGCGGGCAATCTCGGGGTCGTTGTAGGAAAGTTCGAACATGATTCGACCCGGCTTCACAACAGCAACCCAACGCTCGGGGTTGCCCTTGCCAGAACCCATGCGGGTTTCTGCCGGCTTTTGGGTAACGGGCTTGTCCGGAAACACGTTGATCCAGACCTTGCCGCCACGCTTGATATGACGGGTCATCGCGATACGGGCAGCTTCAATCTGACGGGCAGTGATCCAGCCCGGCTCAAGTGCCTGGATGCCGTAATCACCAAACGTGACTTCGGTTCCACCCTTTGACTGACCCTTCATGCGACCGCGCTGTTGCTTACGGTGCTTGACCTTCTTCGGCATCAACATAATCAGTCACCATCCCCAGGACGGAAGTGCGGGGTCTCATGGTGCTGACGTGTTGAACGCTCGATTTCCTCTTCCTCGGCAAGCAGTCGCTCGAGTTCGGGATCGGCTTCTTTCACGAGCGGCGTTGCTTCAAGGTCTTCGACGATTTCGGAATCAGCATCACGCTTACGACCAGCAGCCGAAGACACAACCTTGCGGGGACGAGCGTCGCCCGAGGTTTCGCCAACAGCCATTGCCGCTTCGCGTGTGGCCTTGTCATCAAGAACACTCTTGTAGGGAAGGATGTCGCCCTTGTAAAGCCAGACCTTCACGCCGATACGGCCGTAGGTGGTCTTTGCTTCGCGGAAGCCGTAATCGATATCGGCACGAAGAGTGTGCAACGGCACACGACCTTCGCGATACCACTCGGTGCGTGACATTTCAGCGCCACCAAGTCGACCTGCACACTGAACACGGATGCCAAGAACGCCGGCTTTCTGTGCATTCTGCACTGCGCGCTTCATGGCACGACGGAATGCGACACGACCAGCAAGCTGATCGGCAACACCCTGAGCAATAAGCGCAGCGTCGAGTTCAGGCTGCTTGATCTCTTGGATGTTGAGCTGCACCTTGTTGTTACCGGAGATCTTGGTGAGACCGGCACGAAGGCGATCGGCTTCTGCACCACGACGACCGATGACGATGCCTGGACGAGCAGTGTGGACGTCGACACGAAGACGATCACGAGTGCGCTCGATCTCAACACGGCTGATTGCCGCGTGCGGCAACTGCGTCATGAGATAGTCGCGGATCTGCCAGTCCTGAATGAGATTGTCGGAATACTCGCGACGATCGGCGAACCAACGCGACTTCCAGTCGGTGGTCACGCCGAGGCGGAACCCGTAAGGGTTGACCTTCTGACCCATCAGTCTTCCTTCCCGTCAGTCTTGACGGCTTCGTCGGTCACTGCTTCAGCAACAACGTCATCGTCGGCTTCCGCGTGATCATGTTCGTGATCGTGATCGTGATCGTGATCGTGGTCATGTTCGTGATCGTGATCGTGTTCTTCTTCGACCTTGCGCTCGGCCTTGGCCTGGCGGCTGCGGGCAACGCGTTCGCGGCGAGCTTCAGCAGCAGCGCGTCCACCAGAGACGCGACCACTTGCAGCTTCACGTTCACGCAACTTCTCAAGATCGTCTGCAGACAAACGGCTCACGATGATCGTGATGTGGCAGGTGCGCTTACGAATACGAGTCGCACGGCCACGGGCACGGGGACGCCACCGCTTAAGGGTCGGGCCTTCGTCAGCGAAGCATGCGGAAACGAACAGTTCGTCGGCAGGAATCTGGTTGTTGTGCTCGGCGTTGGCGATAGCCGACTCGAGACACTTAAGAACGACGCGACCGATGTCGCGCTCAGCAAGTTCGAGCACCTCAAGTGCTCGGGCTACCGGAAGTCCGCGGATGAGATTGAGAATCTCACGGGCCTTATACGCCGATGAACGGACGTACTTGACCTCGGCGCGTACGCCCGGACGCTCATTGGTCTTCGCACCGAAGGCCATCAGCGGCGTCCCTTCTTCTCTTGACCAGCATGGAAGCGGAAGGTTCGCGTCGGCGCGAACTCACCAAGCTTGTGGCCAACCATTGCCTCGGTGACATACACCGGGACATGCTTGCGACCATCGTGAACCGCGATCGTGTGTCCGACCATCTCGGGGATGATCGTGGAACGACGCGACCAGGTCTTGATGACCTTCTTTTCGCTCAGTTCGTTGAGTGCGTCGACCTTCTTGAGAAGATGGTCGTCGACAAACGGACCCTTTTTGAGGCTGCGAGGCATTTCGTCCTCTCCTAACGCCGCGAGCCGCGGGTGCGGCGACGACGGACAATGAGTTTCTGGGACGGCTTGGTCTTGTCGCGTGTACGACCTTCGGGCTTACCCCAAGGAGACACAGGATGACGACCGCCGGAGGTCTTACCTTCACCACCACCATGCGGATGGTCGACCGGGTTCATGGCCACACCGCGGGTTTGAGGCTTAACGCCCTTCCAACGGTTACGACCGGCCTTACCGATCTTGATGAGTTCATGTTCGGAGTTACCAACTTCGCCGACGGTGGCGCGGCAGTCGATCGGAACACGACGCATTTCGGTGCTTGGAAGACGAAGGGTTGCGTAATCGCCCTCTTTGGCGACGAGCTGAATGCTCATGCCTGCGCTACGGCCCATCTTTCCGCCACCACCGGGCTTGAGTTCGACGTTGTGCACGACGGTACCGACCGGGATGTAACGCAATGGAAGCGCGTTCCCCGGACGGATGTCTGAACCCTGGCCACTTTGCAGAATGTCGCCAACCTGCACACCCTTCGGGGCGAGGATGTAGCTCTTCGCTCCGTCGTGGTAATGCAGCAGCGCGATACGGCAGGTGCGGTTCGGGTCGTATTCGATCGCGGCGACAGAGGCGGGAACGCCATCCTTGACGCGACGGAAGTCGACAAGACGGTAACGCTGCTTGTGACCGCCGCCCTTATGGCGAGCTGTCTTGCGGCCGTAGCTGTTACGACCACCAGTGCGGTGCTTGGGGACGAGGAGCGACCGTTCCGGCGAGTCCTTCGTGATCTCCGCAAAATCGGAGACAGTCTGGAAACGACGGCCGGGGCTAGTCGGTTTGCGTTTACGAAGAGCCATGGTTCCTTACCCCTCGAACAATTCGATGCGGTCGCCAGCGGCGAGAGTGACGAAGGCGCGCTTTTGGCCCGTCTGGGAACCAAAGGTTCCGTTACGACGATTGCGCTTGCGCTTGCCATTGCGGTTGAGCGTGTTGACGTTGAGCACCTTGACGCCAAAGATTGACTGAATTGCGTCGTGAATCTCGGGCTTTGAAGCGTCGGGGTGAACAACAAACGTGTACACGTTATTTTCGAGAAGGGCGTAGCTCTTCTCGCTCACTACCGGACGAATGATGACATCGCGAGGATTTTTCACTTCGATGCCTCCACGTTCGGCAGGGTTGACTTGGTGAACACAACGAAGTCCGAAACAAGGACGTCGTAGGTGTTGAGTTCAGCGGTCTCGATGATGTGAACGTCACCGAGGTTTCGGAAGCTCTTCCAGGCGGCGACATCGCCACG
>WLMU01000028.1 GCA_009700115.1 Actinomycetota bacterium | reverse complement strand
TCGCTTGACGTTCCCAAACAACTGATGTGCGCGCATTCGTCGTGACCGGATGCGATGCAGTGATGCCAATGTCGTAACCCGTATCGACTTTCAACCAAATGCGGTACTCGCGCCCGTTCGCACGCACCACATAGAACGGTTTTGGCAGCGGCGTATAGAGATCGGGACGACCCGCATCGTAGGTTCCATAGGTCCAGCCTTTAGAACCTTGTGCGTTCGCTGGATTCACATACCAACACGGAAGATCGGCACCCAACCCGACAACATCGCATGTCCGTGACGACATCCCACCGCTACGATCGACCCCTACGTCCTGGGCAGAGTTAATCGCTCCATCAAGAACCAGTTGCTGGTAACGGTCTTCACATGGGGCTGTATTGGCCGATGGCCGACATCCAAACCACGCGCCCCAGGCATAAGCTCGGCGGCGTTGCGGGTTCGCATTCCAATAGGGGTCTCGCGAGGCGTCGCACCACTTCGAAGCAATATGGGCGGCCGCTGTATTCGAGGCAGTACCAGCATCGATTGCGTCGGCAGCGGTGAGATCCCAACCGCCTGCGGAGTCAAACTGCCATAAGCCGACACCAGGACTGAAGAACGCGTTGACATACGGGCCAGTCGTTTGACCAAACGCGAACAGGTTTGCATTGAGCGACCAAGCATTGACGTTGTCCCAACGAGAGAGCGTCATCGGCGAAGGAACGGCTCCGCCCGCCTCGAAGTACGTAGGAACCATCATCATGACGGCGAGTTCAAGCGAAGAAAGCCCACACTGCGAATACGGGCCCGATGTGGTGGTGCGGTCAGCTGCCTCGCGGATTGCATCGAGCGGACCCTTGCCGTAGCTGAGCCCAGACGTTGGTGCGCCCACAACTCCTGGCAGGCAACTGGTCGCCACAAACATGACTCCCAAGAAAAATCCAACGACAATTCCACGACGCAACACTTTGCGTCGGCTAAATGATCGCTTGAGAAGCCGGCAGACGGACATACACACCTCAACTGGACGCACGCCAAAAGCGTGCTCCTCCGCCTCGGAGAAAGCGTACTCCCCGATCAGGTTGGCGCAACGCCACCCGGAATCGCCCCAATTGCTTGCGTTTCGTTGTATCGAAAGAGGCCACCAACGAAGCGCGGGAAGGGAAACGACCGGGTTTTGATTCCGACTCCACCCAATTCAGCGATCTGGGTCCGCAATGCGTCGGCATCAAGCAGTCGCACGTGCGTAGGGTCCGACTTCTGCCCCGCCATCTGCGGGGTGATGAGCAAGATTCGCCCACCTGGTTTGAGATACGGCACATATGAGGTCAGAAGCTCTCTGCCCTCGTCGACAGTCGTGTGTTCCAAGACATGTGAAAGCAGGATGGAGTCGAAGACGCCAGCATCAACGCTGAAAAACTCCGCAGGGGTATACGCCTCGAGTCCACGAGTGCGGCAAACTTCAACCGACTTTTCGTTGTGATCTACTCCAACGCCGTTGCCATCGATAAACGCCAGACAACGTCCGATGCCGCAACCGATGTCGAGCGTTCGTCCAAGTTTCAATCGGCGCAAGTTCCACCTGTAGGGGTCAGGAACAAACCGCTTCCAGCCCCGACCGGTTAAGCGCTGAAGACGATCGGTGTACCACTCGCCCGAGGTATCAGAATCCATCAGATCTCAATCGGTTCATGTTCAATCGCTTCGACAAGCGCTCCGACTCCGAGATCATCCATGCGCGCACGACGACGCAGCACCGCCACGAACATCATGCCGGTCGTAACGACTGAGCCAAGGAGGAACCCGAGGTCGACGCGCAATTCCAGGTCCTCGATTACGGCCATACAACTAACCGCAACGACCAAGCCAAGACTCCACGCGATCGCTGTCATTTTGTGTCCCCCGAGCGCCATCAGTGCTTGCGCGAGCGTCAGCGCAATGATGAACACTCCACTACCTGCAGCAAGAAGAGCAAGACCGCTCGCGCTCATCGTGAAATCCTTAAACAGGATCTTGCCCACGGTTGGCCCGAGCACAAAGGCTCCGACGGTGCCAACAACGGCAACGCCGACGACAAGCATCAACATCTTCTCAAGGCCGGACTTGAATTCATCCTTCTTTCCGCCACCCGCTAAGCCTGCGAGTTTCGGTAGGAGGACACCCTGGATGGCGCCGAACGCCAGCACGGGAATTCGAGCGATAAAGAACGCCGAAGCGAAACCTGCGACTATTTCTTCGTCAGCAGTGCCACCGAGTGAGTTGACGCCCAGCAGCGGCGAATACGCGAGCGCCTGCATGAAGACTGAGCCGGCGAGCAACCACCCAAGGTTCTTTGAAAGTTCTCCAAACGGTGCATCGCTTCCCGGTTGCAGTACTTGTCGTTGCCCACGAAGGGCGAATGGCAACGCAACCAGTGGCGCCAAACCGATACACAATGCAAAAACTCCCGCAGAGGTGACGCCCGCGATAACAAGACCGATCGCCATCAAAAGACGCACAACTCCATCGATTGCGATGATCTCGGCATAAGGACGGAAACGTCCTTCACCCGCGAGCACACCGCGAGCCAAATGCATGAGAAAGAAGGACACCAAACTCACGACCACTGCAACGGTGAAGAACTGATCGCCGTTGTAAATCTCCTTCGAGAGCAAAGGCGAAAGCGCAATTGCGGCGATGATCAACAGTGCAGTGAGCCCTGCCCCCAACTTGAAAGCTTTTGCCACAAGTTGACGACTTCCATCGCCCTGGACCTTGCGATACGCAACAGCCCGACCGACTTCCTGCTCCATTGGCAAGAAGAAACCTGGACCAACCACAAAGATGACGGCCCAGAACGCCGAGAATGCAGCCTTCGCTCCCCCGTCAAGTGTGTTCAGCGTGAGGACAACGAACACGTAGGCCGAGATAGATGCAATCGCTATACCAAGACCGATCAATGCAGCGCCATCGGGAACGGCGTCTTTGACTTTCGCCGCTCCGGCAGTGATCTTGGCTTTCATGGTGTCCATATTCGCATGACACCAACCAGAAAGACGCGACCCGTCCACGCCGAACCGTTCTGAACGTCAACCAGTTGGGTTTCGACGCACTGCTCGGGAGATACCTAGTGGGTGAAATGCGGCGCGTGCGGGGTGCAGTACTGGTCGTACTCCGCAATCACGATTTCTTCGGGATCGATTGAGCATGCCGGGCACTTCGGATCGCGACGGATCTTGTAGGTCATGAACGACTGCTCGAGGCTGTCGTACGCCATGAGTCGACCGGACAATGAATCGCCGAGACCAAGGAGAAGCTTGATCGCTTCGATGGCCTGAATTGAGCCAACGATTCCCGGAAGCACGCCAAGGACTCCTGCCTCGGCGCAAGACGGCGCAAGTTCCGGCGGCGGGGGCTCGGGCAAGAAGCAGCGGTAGCACGGGCCATCGTGCGGAAGGAACACAGTCATCTGGCCTTCAAAGCGGAAAATCGAACCGTGCACGACTGGCGTACCCGTCTTGAGTGACGCGTCATTCAGCAAATAACGACTGGGGAAGTTGTCAGCACCGTCAACGACAAGGTCGTACTGCGACAAGAGTTCAACAACATTGGACGCATCGAGACGCATGTCGTGTGTAATGACATTGACTTCAGGATTCAGCAATTTCAAGGTCTTGGCTGCCGAATCGACTTTTCGCATTCCAACGCGCTCGATGTTGTGAATGATCTGGCGCTGAAGGTTGGATTCATCAACAACATCCATGTCGATGATGCCAATTGTTCCAACGCCAGCAGCAGCGAGATAGAGCGCTGACGGAGAACCAAGCCCTCCGGCTCCAAGCAGCAGCACCTTCGAATCGAGAAGCTTTAGCTGCCCCTCTTCGCCAACCTCAGGAAGCAGGAGATGACGCTGATAGCGATTGCGTTGTTCGGCAGTAAGTGTGCGAGGAGCAGACCAATCGCGCCCCTGGTCCTTCCATGCGTTGAATCCGCCATTCATTGACAGAACATCGGAGTAGCCAAGTTCGCCAAGCGTCTTGGCTGCGAACGCCGAGCGCACGCCGCCGGCGCAGAAGACGACGATCTTCGAATCTCGATCAGGGATACGACTTTCCACCTGAGCTTCGAGATGTCCACGAGGAATGAAAATGGCGTCGGGAATCGCACCCTGCTCAAACTCGTCGGGCTCGCGCACGTCGAGGAACACCGTGGCAGGCTCAGCGCGCAGCGCCTCGGCCTCGCTGGGTTCGATCTCGGTGATCTGGCTTTTTGTCTGCGACAGAAGATCTCTGAAGGTCGCCATGGTCTGCCTCAAGTGCTCGGGGGATCGAACGATTCACTCGCTCGGGAGGAAAACCCTACCGATTAGGTCGGCTTTCTGCCACCTTCGGCTATCCCAGAGCGAGAATCGCCGGCAGCACCATCGATGCCGACCCCCGAACCACAGCGGTTGCTCGATCGTCAAACGGGGTTGGCTCGGCGTTCACAATCACCACGGCCAGGCCCGATTCAAGGGCAATCGGGACCATCGCAGCAATGGGGTACACGCTCAGACTGGTACCCACTGCGACCAACACGTCCGCCTCGGTCGCCGCCAGTTCCGCCCGCATCAGATCGGCGGCGACCAGCGATTGCCCAAACATGATCGTCGCAGATTTCACGATTCCTCCGCACAGAAGGCAACGCGGATCATCCTCGCCAGCACGCACTCGATCGAGTGCTTCGTCCATCGGACCACGAGCGCCACAGTCCACGCATTCCCACCGATGAACCGTTCCGTGAATTTCCACCACCTTGTCCGGCGAGTTGCCGGCAATCACGTGAAGTCCATCGATATTCTGCGTGACCAACGTATGCAATCGTCCTGATCGCTCGAGTTCGACGAGTGCTCTGTGCCCATCGTTCGGCGTTGCACTGAACATGTCCGAATGAAGTCGAATCTGCCACGCCTCACGTCGAACTTCTGGGTCGGTGACGTAATGCTCAATTGTCGAACGCTTTTCGGCGGCGGGATTTCGCGTCCACACACCGTTCGGACCTCGAAAATCAGGAATACCGGAATCAGTGCTGATGCCCGCACCAGAAAGCACCGCTACCGAAGACGCTGACTCAAGCACTCCCCATGCAAACGCAACTGCCGTTGCATCAATCGGCTCATCGCCCGGAAACACCATTTGCTCATTGTGGCCGAAGACGACGCTGATGCCCAGAGGGCGCCCACTAGTGGAAACGATCCTTCTGGCCCGTTGACCACGGACCTTCACAGGACGAAAGTCACCGAAACATCACGAAAGGTCGTGATGAATGCTGACGTCTTCAGGAGGACGAGTGACTCTCATCATCGATCCCGTTGAACCCACCACCACCTATGCGGTCGAGCCCTGGAGCGACCCAGTCATCGATCAACTCGGTCACGACCCGCGCTCTGCCTATGTCGAAACATTCTGGCTGCCCATCCTCGGTCCATCCTCGGTGTGGCTTCTGCGCCGTCTCGCCGATGGACTCGACCGAAGCCCAGAAGGGTTCGAGCTCGACCTCATCGATACCGCCCAATCGTTGGGCGTCGGAATGCGCGGTGGTCGTAATGCACCGCTCTTGCGCACTTTTGAACGGTGCTGTCGGTTTGGCGCTGCTCGCATGCACGGACCGACCTCACTCTTGGTCCGCCGCCGCCTTGCCCCACTCACTCGCGCGCAAACAGAACGACTCCCCCAGTCGCTTCAGATCCGCCACGACACATGGCTGCGTCAGCCCCGCACCTCAGCATCATTCGAACAGATGCAGACGCGAGCTCGTTCTCTCGCACTCTCAATGCTGCAACTTGACGAAGACACCGCTGCTATTGAACGTCAACTACACCGCTGGCGCTTCCATCCAGCCATCGCCCACGACGCCGTTCGATGGGCGCTGGACCGCGCCCCGCATGTCGAGGTCGACTCCGGCGCGCGTTTACTAGAGCAAGAACTCAGCGACGACGTGGCGTGAACGTGCGGGCCAGTTCAAGAAGCGTGCGCACGCCGTATCCGGTACCGCCCTTTGTGGTTTCGGCGTCGTCCGCTTCAGACCAGGCCGTTCCGGCAATGTCGATATGCGCCCACGGAATGTCGTTTCCAACGAACTCCTGAAGGAAGAGCCCCGCAGTAATTGTGCCGCCGCCACGCGACCGCGAAATGTTTCGCAGATCAGCCACATCGGAATCGAGAAATGACCGATAGTCCGCTGGCAAAGGAAGCGGCCACATACGTTCTCCTGCCGACTCGGCAGCGGCCTCGACATCATCGAGCCATGCATCGCTATTTGACATCACCGCAGCAATTCGACCGCCAAGCGCAACTTCAACAGCACCGGTCAAGGTAGCGAGATCGACAATCGCATCAGGTGCGTCTTCGGTTGCTAACGAAAGGGCATCGGCCAGAACAAGGCGACCTTCAGCGTCGGTATTGAGGACCTCTACGGTCGTGCCATTACGGATCCTCAGCACATCACCGGGACGAGTCGCATCGCCATCGCTCATGTTGTCAGTCATCGGCAAGTAACCAACGACCTTGCACTTCGGAGCGACAGCCCTGAGTGCAGCGAAACAGCCCAACACCGCCGCAGCGCCACCCATATCCATTTTCATCGTCATCATGCCTTCACCTGTCTTGATGGACAGGCCGCCTGAATCAAACGTGATGCCTTTACCAACCAGAGCCAGCGTGCCCTTTGGTGAACGGGGCGAATAGGTGATCTTCACAAATCGCGGTTCAAGCGTCGAACCACGATTCACTCCCAGCAGTCCACCAAGTTTCTGCCGGCGGATCTGAGCAAGATTCAACACCTCGATCGTGAACCGTTCGCGACGAGCGAGCTTGACGGCTTCTTGTGCAAGCGCGTCGGGAGTGAGATCGCCACCTGGTCGGTTCACCAGATCACGCGCGAAGTTCTGGGCTTCACCAATCTTCAACCCTTCAGCAAATGCATCGGTTGAAGCTTTGCCACTGATCCCGGCGACGGTGACCGCTGTTAAAGCGACAGGCTTGGGCTCAGACCGGTATTCGATAAAGCGATACGAGCCAAGCACAAGCCCCTCAGCCAAAGCCCGCAACGCCGTCGTGCGCTCAGCTGCTGCGCGCTGGTCGAGCAAATCACTGACATCGACGGCGAGTCGCTTCGAACGAGATCCGGCGCGCACGCTTTGTGCACCGAAACGGCGCAGCCGATTGTCATCGACAGACTTGGAAGCGCCAACACCAATAACGACCAGAGACCGGCCGCTGGCATCGACAACGAATGCCGTTTGATCGGCTGCTCCGGTAAAGCCCTGCGTGTGTAACGCCGCAACCGGAAGTCCGCGTGCTTTCAGTGCCCTATCAGAGCTCTTGTCTGAAGCAACGGCAACGACGACAGCATCGATACTCGCTGGAACGGAACGGGCGGGAGAAATCTTCAGAGACACGAGGACCTCTTTGTTGGGCTCAGGAAAACGAAACGATGGTTAGGGCTTCACGGACCGCGTTGGCAATGACGTTCCTTCTTGCCAACGGGCAAGTGTCCAAAGCAGATCCGACAGACGGTTGAGGTACGGAACGACTGCGCTTCCGGGGCCAGCTGCGGCAAGGCTGTCGCGCTCGGCACGACGAGCAACGGTTCGAGCCACGTCGAGTAGCGCGCCAATTCGATTCTGACCCGGCACGACGAACTCGGTCGGCGGTTCGAACTTCGCGCTCGTGCTGTCGATCAACTCTTCGAGATGGGTGATCATGTCGTCGGTCACGAGCGTTGCCCCTGCCGTCAACTTGTCGCGACTACCGGGATCGGCGGCGAGTTCGCCCATCAGCACCCAAAGGTCACGTTCAAGATGCACCAACACGTCGCCCAATTCGGCGTCGGCTTCGGCACGAGCCAGTCCGAGAAACGATTGCAACTCATCGACTGTCCCGTAGGCAGTCGGAGCGGCTGAATCTTTCGAGACACGACCGCCGTAGAGCAGTCCGGTTGTGCCGTCATCACCTTTACGCGTATAGATCTTCACGACGGCGAGCCTAGAGGCAGCCGAGCGGCGAACCCGCCTCCAACGTCTGATCGCGACCCTGCTCTGCTACCGTGTGAGAGCCGAAGCTGACCTGATGGGTAGGGCGTGATGCCCCGGCTTGCGGCGAGATCACAACCGATCCTCGTTCCGCGCCCAATCCATCTTCAGGAGATCCACGGTGAGCACATTCCTTGAGGCAATCCATGACCGAGTCGTCATCTTCGACGGCGGCATGGGCACCTGCATCCAGACAAGTGGTGTCACCGAAGAGGATTTTGGCGGACCTGATCTCGAGGGTTGCAACGAGCTCCTTGTGGTTACTCGACCCGACATAATCGCTGATGTCCACGCTCGCTATCTCGAAGTCGGTTGCGATGTCATCGAGACCGACACGTTCGGCGCTTTCGCTATCCCATTAGGTGAATACGACCTTGCCGATCGCGTTCACGAATTGAACGTTGCGGCTGCCCGCCTTGCCCGAGGTATCGCCAATGATTTCTCTACTCCTGATCGACCCCGCTGGGTTGCCGGCTCAATCGGGCCAGGTACACGCTTCCCTTCACTCGGCCAGATTCGCTATGCCGAACTCCGAGACCACTACGAAGCGCAGGCACGGGCACTGATCGAAGGCGGTGTCGACCTCCTCATCATCGAAACCATGTTCGACCTCCTCACCGTGAAGGCCGCCATGAACGGTTCTCGCCGAGCGATGCGAGCAGAGGGTCGCGAAGTCCCCCTTCAGGTGCAGGTCACGATGGAACTCACCGGCCGCATGCTGCCCGGCACGGAGATCGCTGCGGCCCTCGCCGCGATCGATCCGCTTCATCCAGACGTCATCGGCATTAACTGCGCAACCGGACCGGTCGAAATGGGCGAACACCTTCGCCATCTCGCCGCCCACGCCCGCATGCCGATCTCATGCATTCCAAATGCTGGTCTGCCAAGTGTTGTCGACGGACATATGCATTACGACCTCTCCCCCGAAGGTCTGGCCGACCACCACGAACGATTCATCACCGAACTCGGCGTGAACATCGTTGGCGGTTGCTGTGGAACAACACCCGAGCATCTCGCCGCTGTGGTTGAACGCTGCCGCGATCTCACTCCTGCCCCACGTAAGCCGATGCACGAGGCCGGAGCAACATCGATCTATTCGCTCGTACCGTTTGAACAAGACACCTCGTTCATGATCATCGGCGAACGAACGAACGCCAATGGCTCGAAGAAGTTCCGTGAGGCGCTTCTCGATTCTGATCTCGATACTTGCGTACAGATGGCCAAAGATCAGGTGCGCGAGGGCGCACACGTTCTTGATGTCTGTGTCGACTACGTCGGGCGCGATGGAGCCAACGACATGGATGAGTTGGCCAAATTGCTCGCCACGCAGTCGAGTGTTCCACTCGTGCTTGATTCAACGGAACCTGAGGTGCTGGAGGCAGGGCTTTCATGGCTCGGTGGCCGCGCCATTCTCAACTCCGCCAATCTCGAAGACAGCGACACCGAAGGCAGCCGCCTTGATCGGGTGATGAAACTCGCTGCCGAATACGGCGCCGCTGTGATCTGTCTTCTCATCGATGAAGAAGGTCAGGCACGCGACATCGAATGGAAGTTGCGGATTGCTCATCGCATTCACGATCTTGCAGTGAATCGCTATGGCCTAGAGCCCAGTGACCTCATTTTCGACGCGCTCACCTTTCCGCTTTCCACGGGAGATGACGATCTACGCGGCGATGCAGTCGCGACAATTGAAGCAATCCGCCGCATCAAAGCCGAGTTGCCTGGCGTCTTCACCACACTTGGCGTTTCCAACGTTTCCTTTGGCCTCAAACCTGCCGCACGCCATGTGCTCAATTCAGTGTTTCTTGCCGAATGCGTGAAAGCCGGGCTCGATTCGGCGATCGTGCACGCAGCCCGCATCATGCCTCTCAACAAAATTCCCGATGAGCAACGAGAGGTTGCCCTCGATCTCATCTATGACCGCCGGAGCGAGGGCTACGACCCACTCACGAAACTTCTCGACATCTTCGCCGACGTAAAGGCCGCTGACGTTGTACGAGAAGACCGCAGTGACTGGACGATCGAAAAGATCCTCAGCCAGCGGATCATCGACGGAGAGCGCGAAAACCTCGAAGCTGATCTCGACCGAGCGATGAGCGAAGGCCTGGAACCGCTCTTCATCATTAACGATGTGCTTCTCGCTGGAATGAAAGTTGTTGGCGAACTTTTTGCCACCGGCGAAATGCAGCTTCCGTTCGTTCTCCAATCAGCCGAAACAATGAAAACCTCGGTTGCCCATCTTGAGCAGTTCATGGAGAAAGTCGACGACGGAGGCAAGGGCCGCATCGTTCTCGCCACCGTGAAGGGCGATGTCCACGACATCGGTAAAAACCTTGTCGACATCATCCTCACCAACAATGGCTACGAGGTCATCAATCTCGGTATCAAGATTTCGATTGCCGAAATGATCGAGAAGGCCGTCGAGGTAAACGCCGACGCCATCGGCATGAGTGGACTTCTCGTGAAGTCCACTCTCATCATGCGAGACAATCTCGAAGAATTGAACGCTCGGAATCTCTCGAACATCCCCGTACTCCTCGGCGGCGCCGCCCTCACTCGCAGCTACGTCGAACGCGATCTGCGCGAGGTCTACGAAGGTCGTTTGTTCTATGGCAAAGACGCATTTGAGGGCCTTCGGGTCATGGACCGAATTGGCGACATCAAGCGCGGCAATGAGCCGGACGATTTTGATTGGGGCCGAGTCCCCAGCGAAAGCAAAGTCCCCGCACGCTCCGGCACAAAAGCCGTTACGGCTGCCGAGGACCTGCCCTTGCGATCACCCGACGTGGCCACCGAAAACGAGATCTTCACTCCCCCGTTCCTAGGAACGAAAGTCATCAAGGGAATTTCACTCGACGACATTGCGGGCTACATCAATGAGACCGCTCTGTTTCGAAACCAGTGGCAGTTCCGGCCCGAAACGACCGATGGCGTGACTGAAACCGACGAAGAGTTCAAGAATCGCATTCGCCCAACGCTGCGATCACAGCTTGCAGAGGCAAAAGCGGCCGACATGCTCATTCCCCAGGTCGTCTATGGCTATTTCGCAGTGAATAGCGATGGCGATGACCTCGTGGTCTGGACTGACGCTTCTCGCTCCGAAGAACTCACTCGCTTCCACTACCCGCGCCAGCAATCAGCTCCGTTCATGTGCATCGCCGACTTCTTCCGGCCGGCTGATGCGGAAGTCGACTACGCCGCATTCCATATCGTCACCATGGGCCAACGCGTGAGCGATGTCGCCGCGAAACTCTTCGAGGAGAATCGCTACCAGGAGTACCTGTTGGTTCATGGCCTCGGCGTTGAGATGGCGGAAGCACTTGCCGAGTACTGGCACCGCCGCATGCGCGAGGACTGGGGCTTCGCCCAAGACGATGGCCCATCACTCGCTGGTCTGTTCCGTCAGCAGTACCGCGGCGGTCGCTATTCGTGGGGTTACCCCGCATGCCCTGATCTCGAAGACAACGAACGTGTTGCCAAGATTCTTGATGCGGGACGCATTGGCATCGAGGTAAACGAGGACACTGGCTTCCAGTATCAGCCTGAACAAACCACGTCAGCGCTGATTTGCCATCATCCGCAGGCCAAGTACTTCGTCGCCCGCTGAGACTTATCGGGCCGAGGAAAGCAACGCCCGTGCAACCAAGTCAGTCCCAAACGCAGTGAGGATCGCCAAGTAAAGCAATCCTGTTGCCGCCATAACCGCCGAATACGCGCGTTCTTTCAGCGCGAGGCGTGTCGTGATGACCAAACCAATAGTGGTGATCGCGCACATCACCCAGAACCAGGTGAGCAGTCCGTTGTAACCGTCGTCGATCGTTCCGTTGATCGCCGAGATCATTCCGGTTGGGACGAGCAGCAAAGCCACTTCAGGAACCCAGAGCCAACCCGTCCAATAGACGAGCTCGAGCAACGCTCCTCGGGCAAGACCGGGCTGCACGAGATACCAGTGTCCAAGCAGCATGGCGTCGGTTACGACTCCGAGGAAAAGTGCGCCGACGACGAATCGTGAGACCGCAAGCCAAGCGGGGCCGCCGGCTTCGAGTCCTGCGGCGACGACTCCTACGAACCCGAGGATCGGAGCGATCAGGTCGAGACGAGGATCGAACTCACGAACGGTCACATCTTTCTCGGCGGCTTCACGTTCGATGCCCGTCATGGCTGCGACGCGCTCGGTGCGCGCTTCGGTCAATGCAACTTGCCCCGATACTCCCGCTTTACGTCGAATGACTGATGACACCAGGGCGTAGCCCGAGGCCAGAACGACACCAATCGAAGCGATGTCACGCACCGCTAGCGGTTCGATAACAAAGAGTCCGATATACGCCGCACCCGCCGCCATCAGCAGATAGGTGCCGCGCATGAGCCATCCGTAGCCCAGCGACACTTCACGTCGGCGGGTAGTCACCCAAAGGAAGAGAAGGCCGCCCGCGGCCCACTGCAGCAAGAGCGAGGCGGCGTCGAAATCAATCATCGGACTGCCACTTTGTCATGCTTCAACAGACACCAATGACCGCTCGGCGTTCGTGATCGACTCGGCCCCAGAATCGGTGACCACAACGATGTCCTCCAGACGGAAGCCAAACTCGCCGGGAAGGTAAATGCCGGGCTCGACCGAGTAGGCATTCCCCGCTACAAGGGGCGAGCGATTTCCGAGAACGATGTAGGGGTCTTCGTGTTCTTCGACCCCAATGCCGTGTCCGGTTCGGTGCATGAACCATTCGCCGAAGCCTGCAGCGTCGATGATCGACCGCGTTGCCGTATCAACATCTTCAGCAGGAATGCCCGGACCACCAGCAACAAGTCCGGCGGCTTCAGCGATATGCAGATGACCGTAGACCTCGGTCATTCGAGAAGTTGGAGATCCCGTGACGACGCATCGAGTGATGTCAGAGCAGTAACCAACACCATCAGCGTCGGCCATGGTTCCGCCGAAATCGCAAAGAACGACTTCATTGGCACCAATCACTCGGGAACCTGGCTCGTGATGAGGGCTTGCGGCGTTCTTTCCCGCAGCGACAATTGCGAAGTTCACACGGTGATGGCCTTCGGCCAGGATCCGTCGGCCGATGTCGGCAGATACCTCGGCTTCGGTGCGGCCGATAAGGGGGATCTCGCCAGCCTGGAGTTGTGCGGCGATGCGATCGACTGCTGCGGCAGCAGTCCGCAATGCGACTACCTCTGCGGCGTCTTTCACGGCACGAAGCGGACCAATGACCGATGCTGTTGTCCTGAAGTTCAGATCGGGACGTGCATGCTGAAACTCAACAAGGAATCGAGCCCATGTTCGTTCGCCGATCGCGGCGTTTGCCGAGGAGCCAATGAGGTCAGAAACGATCGTGATCGGGTTGTCGGTTTCGCCCCATGGGCGAATCGAAAAGAGGTCGTCTCGGGGCACCACGCGTGCGACTTCCAGAGCCGGTACCACCAGAGTCGCGTCTGCCTCAGCTGGAACGACAAGCATTGTGAGCCGTTCGAGCGGCATTGCTTCGTAGCCCGTAAGCCACGGCAAGTCGGGACCGACAGAAAGCAAGCAGACGTCGATTCCCTGATCAGCCATCGCTGATCGGACTCTGTCGATGCGTTGACCAAGCACGTGTTGATCGTATCGGCCTCAGCCCAAAGACGTCATGACTCGAGGGCAGAACTCGATCGCATTTGGTCGACATATCCGAGAGCAGAAACGACTGCTGCAGAGATTCCACGGGCAAGCGCCACTTCATGCGCTGATGTCGGAAGTCGATCAGCAAAGCCACGTTGAGGGAACCTGTCCACCAACTCAGGATCACTCATCGATCGCAACTTCTGTCCGATCGTCAAGCTTTGCGCCATCATGCCTTCGAGGTAGTCGATCGACTCTGCATCAAACCAGGCCCGATGGTGCCCAAGGAACTCGCGAGCATCGGAACACCAACCCTCGACAAAGTCAGCGAGCAACGGGAGGGAATCTCTCCCGAACGTCGGATCAGTCTCAGGATTCGGAAAGACTCGTAAATGCTCTTGCGCCGACTCATAGCCAACTTGACGTCCCTCTGTGGTTTCCAGAACCAATCGGGAGCCGGCTGCGTAGTCGAGCGGGAACGATTTGAAAACCATTTGGTTGACAACCTCATTCCAAATCATTTTCACGAGCGCTGCTCGTCGAACTACCTCGAGTCGTGGTTCCGAAACATTCAAGGACCGGAAACTCGTTGAGATCTCCAAGTCCTCGATACCAACTTCTTTCGCAAATCGCTGAATCAGATCGGGGCCCTCAAACGCGCGCACGCGAATCGTAACTTCGGCGTCTGCTCGCACCCAAGATCCGAAGACCTCAGAGAGATAGCCGCGCCGTTCCCCGATAACCAATTCCAGAAAGTCACACCAGTCGATCCAACCTGCTTTGGTCTCCTGCGCCCACCACGACCACATCCACGAATCAAGACTGCGAAAAAACGCCAGCAACTCAACGGACGAATCATTTTCAGTGGCCAGATCCACAAGAACATCAACCGCCTTTGGTCCTGCTGACCAAAGCATTTCAGAGGAATAGAGACAATCTCGGTGCCCCGCCCACTTCGGCAACAAATCCTCCAGCGCCCATGTCTCAGGGAATACCGATTGATCGAAGCCTCGTCCATCGAGCCTCCTCAATTCGTTAGCGAGTACTTCTGACATCCGAAGCATGCCTTTCGGAACAGACGCGATATCCCGACGAGTCAGTTCATCTCGATGTTGGTCGAAATAGATCTGGATCGAAGTTGATCCGGTCTTTGGCATCCCGATATGAACAAAGAATCGCCGCTCTTGAGTCTCGCTCATGCACGAACCTCGTAGACCGCTTCACACTGTTGCGCCGTGTACTCGTCGACAGGCACGAGTCTCATAAATCGCTCAAGGCCCTGGAACAAAACGATGTCGGGACGATAGGCCTCCCGCACGTCGGTTGGCACCGAAGCTGCGTGCAGAAAGACTGTCCTCCGAAACATACGAGAGAACCAGTACACCAGATGATTGCGACGCAGGCCCGTTCCGGCAAACGAATTACCGACGACAAGAATCGAGGAGCCGATTGGCGCATCCTCGCACTCCCATTCAACCCTTCGACCCATCGATGCTCCATCAAGCGAACCGCCGCCCGAATCAAAGACACACAGAGGAGTCGGGAGTTCACAGGCAACCTCTCGAATAACTTGGACCCCGACCTTTTCACCGAAACGAGATCCAAGATCCCCCGCACTGAAGTGCGGCTCACATTCGACCCAATGACTTTCGATCGGAGTAACAGCAAGGCGTCGAAGGATTGAGTTTGCAACCAGCAATGACCCGTAGTCGCTCCAGTGGGAATCTGTGAGCTTCCATGGACTGCTGTCGTACCGGTTCGCAGGAAGCGAAGCCTCAATCAGGTCATCGCAGAACATGACTCCAGTGTCTTCTTTCAGGAGCCTACGCATCTCGCCCAAGCCCGGAGTTGGAACGTGGTCAAGTGGAAGCGGATAGAGATCGGGCAAGCATGTCGCTTTGTTGGGAACGAAGAGCGAAAGCATTTGGGTTGAGGCCGAAAGACGCTCGTGACGCTGGGCTGTCAGATTTGCCCATCCGTGACCATTCGCAATCGAGGTCTGCTCACTAATCCTCGAATACGCCTGAAAGTGATCATTCGTGCCCCCGTAGAGGAACAACATGTGGTCCGCTCCGACTATCGCAGTCCGATCCATCGAAATGTCACCAGTTCGAAGATTGCGCAACTCTTCACTCGGAAGGAATGAACGAAAGTGCGTCATCGGGAAACCTTCCCACGCAATCTCGGTGTTCCTGAGAAAGGATCACGTATCCGATCGCCCGGAACATCCGCCCGATAGAGCTCGCGATCTGACTTCGGGATCGGGGTCCCGTCCCGATAGAAACCGTATGACCACTTCGTGGGACCCAATTCTGACGAAACGAATTCAAGCCGTTCGAGATACCAGCGCCAGAGGTCCGCCACCAGCGGGTTCTGCATCATCTTCATTTTCGAAACTTCGTAGCCGATTCCAAGCCCCTTGGTGAAGTGGAACATCACGAGCGGATCGCCATTCACCCAGTAATCACCGCGGTCGTCGACCGAAAGATGCCGCTGGTGAAGATTCCAGGACGCGACGTTGACCCCTGCATGCCGGAGGATCGAAAAATTTGGGAAGAACGACGGAACAAGGTCTCCCCAGCGTTGATCTACGAAGAGACCCCGTCCAATGTCGTCGACGCAAAGTTCGTCGAGCCGACTCGACCACCACTCGGCGAATTGGCGACCTTCCTCGCTCGGATTCACCCCAAACATTCCGAAGTTGTAGATCCCATGCGCGAGTGTGCAGATTTCTTCCTCTACTGCAGGACTATCAGGAGTCACTGGTTCAAGTTGGTGCGGTGTCAGTAGCACTGAGCAACCGTCGAGCGCTTCTCGAACTCCGGCCAAGGAACCAAACAGCGCCGTATCGGGATCGAGGTACAGAACAGGATTCCCACGGTCCAGTAATCGAACAAGAGCGCTGCCCTTTACCGCTGTACACGCTTCCACCACGTCGTAACCGAACATCCACGACTCATGGTCGCTGCCCAGTAGGTCTTCTGCAGTGACGACATCGTCAAATAAACCACTGCTCAAGCGAAGTCCGTGCGAGGAATCCGGTTCCGGAAGTGCATCCACGAGGATGAGTGTGAACCGCGCATCGGGCGCATGACGTTTAACGGATTCAGCTAGGACTGAAGCTTGTGGGAGATACGCCAGATTTGCAGACGTGAAAATTTCGAGCGTCATTGGATCACCCTCAGTAACAACGCGGGAGTTAAACCGCTGATGTGAAATTCACCAAGATCGCATCTGCGCTTTGCTCTGATCTCATCGCCCAAAGCTATGTAATCGAAAGCGACTGGGTCATCTTCAAGTTCGATGAGCAAACCTTCGTCCTCGGCAGCTACAAGCACATTCCCTGATCGAGGCGATGTGACGATGCAGCAACCAGCAGCCATTGCTTCGAAGGAAACAAAGTTGAAGGTTTCTTTCCCGTCAACGAAGTTCATCACTGCATCGATCCGATGCTCCACCAGCGACTGAGTGGCAACAGATCGACCACCAGGGAGTGGTCGAACCTCGACAAACGTCACCTCGGGAACCGATCGATCTTCCACTCCAAAGTGAAAGAATTCAAAAAGTTCGGCATGAACGCCCACATCGGAAACAAGCGCGATAAATCGGTTCCAGCCCTTAATCGTTGCCGGGTGTCCAACAAATGCGATGCGAACCTTGTTGCTCTCGCTACAGGGCTCTCGGGTCGAACCATCTCGCCGAATGAGTCCATGAGGAACGACTATCGGACGTCGAGGAAGCGGCGTGTTACCTGCCACCGATTGGTCGGCTGCCACCTCCGAAGGCGCCGCAAAAATCCAGTCGTGACTGTCGATGAGCGCCTGAACGCGTGCAAGGTGCTGACCGCGGACGGGACCGAAGGTGCAGAGCTGACATGACTGACTTCCAGGTGCCGGATCACCGCACCAATTCACGCCGTTTCGAGTGAGTCGATAGTTCTGACAATGCGCCGAATAGTCGTGGACCCACCAACACGCAGTTGATGGTTGAAGGTCTCGCATCGCCGACTGAATCGCTTCCGGTGAATGGCCAAACATCGAATGCAGTACAACCACGACATCTCGTCCGGAGAAATGCCCCGAAAGTGCTTGAGTAAAACCAACCAATGGAAACGTTCCATCGATCAGGGCTCCATCCACTCGACACCGAACGAGAAAATCGTCCACAGGCGTCGAACTCAACGCGAGTAATGGTCGATTCGGAAAGATTGAGATGTAGGAGTCGCCCAGATCTCGGAACATCACTTCTTCTTGGGCACTAACGATCTGGATGCCGCCGACGTGTTCGACATAGTCATCATGGGCGAAGGCGACGATGACTTTTGAGCCATTGACAAGTTGGCGATCAATGAGTTCCGAGACGATTGAAGCGCCTGTCCGCACATCTTCGCCACTATCGGGCACCTCGTCGTACGAGTGCTCCGACCATGACCGAGCAAGTAAGACACGCTCAGTGTCGGTTCGAAGAGCGAGTTCCGCCCCGATTGATGCGTTTGGAAAGCGGCCCTCCCGGTGCCCTGCGAAGACGAAATGCGCAAATGCGGGCACCGATGCTTCGGCCACATCGTCGTAAAGACCGAGATAAAAGTCTGCGTCGAACCACTCGAAGTCCGCATCGAGAACGAACGTCTCGCCCTGAACGCTGAGTTTGCTGCTGTCGAACTCAATCCCCAAATGCCGGAGATACAACGTGAGAGATTCACGGATGTCAGCAGCCCACGGCGAATCGGGAGTCCGATACCCAGGCTTTGCGAACGCCACCGGATCTACAAGGGCGCGCCCCTCACTCAGCCCGTGATGCACAAAGTGAGTGAGCGGATCAATACCATCCGCGGCAACATCCCAATTGTCATGCAGGTAGCCGCGCGTGGAAAACGATGGATGCGGATCGAGTCCTTCCCGCCAACCCGTCGCAAGATAATGGTCAAGCGCAGCAAGAACGTCGGAGAACCGCTCGTCATTTACTTGGGCTTGGTAATAGGTGAGATCTACCAATTCCACCCGACGAATGATCTTCTTCGCGCCAGGCCGTTTTTCGTACTCTGCCACCGAGACAATGTTTCGCTCTTCCGCTTTCCCCCACTCTTCGTAATGGGCAAGTGGATTCACACCCGCTTTCCATACGTCTGGGTTCTCGGAAAGGTAGCCATTTGTCGAAAATTCAGGATGAGGATCAAGGCCAGACCGCCAGCCGATCTGCTCGTAGTGGCCTAGGAGATCTTTCGGCACGCCTGTTTGCCAAGTCTCGACTTGCTGTCCGTAGTACGAGTTATCGAAGTACTCGGATTTACTCAGCACACGGTCCCCTCAACCCACCAATGGATCTGAATCTTATCGCGTTTACGGACCGTCAAATCCGGGTTACGCACGCAACCAGGGGAAATTCTCGGTTCACTCAACCAAGAGTGACAGGAACGACACTTTGAGCTGCTGCCTGCTTTGCGTGGAAGCTGGAACGAGTGAGCGGGCTCGACTCGACGTGCCCGATACCAAGTGCCTCGCCCAACATGGCATAGGACGCGAACTGCTCAGGGGTCACCCACCGATCGACGGGCAAGTGCGTTGACGTGGGGCGCAGGTACTGACCGATCGTGACGATCGAAACGCCAATGCCCGCAAGATCAGCAAGCACCGACGCAATCTCTTCGTCGGTCTCGCCCATGCCCACGACCAGACCTGACTTGGTAAGAAGACCGGCTCGCTTTGCCCGGGATAAAACTGCCAGCGAGCGTGCGTAGCCGGCCGAAGGTCGAACTGCCCGCTGAAGGCGCGGCACGGTTTCTACGTTGTGGTTGAGAACGTCGGGACGACTTTCGAAGATGAGATCGAGTGCAGATGCCTGACCGCGACAGTCAGAGATGAGAACTTCAACCTGCACACCCGCATTGCGATCGCGAATGGCCCGAACTGTGTCCGCCATTGCGCCAGCGCCTTCATCGGGAAGATCGTCGCGGGCGACGGTCGTGACAACAGCAAAGTCCAGCTCCATGCGAGCAACGGCTTCAGCGACCCTTGCAGGTTCTTGGGGATCGAGTGCCTCGGGTAGCCGCGTGTCGACCAAACAGAACCCGCACTTTCGTGTGCAACGTTCGCCGTTGATCATGAACGTCGCTGTGCCGTCAGACCAACACTCGGAAAGGTTCGGACAGCCCGCTTCTTCGCAAACGGTGACGAGTTGAAGATCTCGCAATGTTTTCTTGAGCTCTAGCGGGCGAGCGCCGATGTTTAACTTGGCCCGCATCCATTCAGGCTTGCGTTCCATCACATCGATTCCATCGACCACGCCTGCTTGCGCCAATCGGCCCTGCAAACGCAGTGACGGACCCGCCCGATGATCGGCCCCCGTCTTCACCGGAAGACCAGCACCTAGGCCCCGGCTAAAGGGCGACAGATCGTCATCACCTTCGGTCGACCGACGGATGATGTCGGCCCGATCGACATCTCGGTCGATCGCCCACATCGCTGCTGCCCGATGCACGACAGCGTCGATGACATCGGACATCGTGGCCTCGATGCCTTCCTGGGCAAGGGAGGTCACGGATTTATCGGCAATTCCACACGGAACGATGTGCGTGAACATGGACATCTCGGGATCGACATTGATCGCGAAGCCATGCATCGAACGTCCGCGAGTAAGGCGGACACCGATTGCGGCGATCTTGCGAGGGTTGTCTGACTCTGGAGCGACCCACACTCCTGGGTACTGCTCAAGTCGACCGACGTCGGCCAGTCCGAGATCGTT
>WLMU01000027.1 GCA_009700115.1 Actinomycetota bacterium | reverse complement strand
GTTTACAACCCGAAGGCCTTCATCCCGCACGCGGCGTTGCTGCGTCAGGCTTTCGCCCATTGCGCAAGATTCCCCACTGCTGCCTCCCGTAGGAGTCTGGGCCGTGTCTCAGTCCCAGTGTGGCTGATCGTCCTCTCAGACCAGCTACCCGTCGATGCCTTGGTGGGCCATTACCCCGCCAACTAGCTGATAGGCCGCGAGACCCTCCCAAACCGATAAATCTTTCTTCATCTGACCATGCGGTCAAAAGAAGGTATCCGGTATTAGCACGGGTTTCCTCGTGTTATCCCAGAGTCCGGGGCAGGTTTCTCACGTGTTACTCACCCGTTCGCCGCTAGATCTTCACCAGTATTGCTACTGGATGGATCCCGCTCGACTTGCATGTGTTAGGCACGCCGCCAGCGTTCGTCCTGAGCCAGGATCAAACTCTCCATCGAAACCGTGACCACATCCCACCAAACCCGAAGGTGTGGAAAGACATGACTCGATCATGAAAAGTCCGAGAGAGAGGGGCTCACCTCTCTGAATCTCGAAGTGGTTTGGTTCTTTCGAACCGCTCCGTGGCTTCCCCCATACACATGGGTTCGGCCGGAATTGCTTGGTGAACGATCACGACTCGTACCTTCTCCCCATTCCCGTTCCGGCAAGCCGGGGCGCGAATGAGCACGGGGAAGGCCGGTTGCGGTGATCGCCCGCACTGGCTTTTTCGTCCTCTGTTCCGTTTTCAAGGAGCACAACCCGAGGGAGCTCAGTCAAGATCGACCGGCCAGAACTCGGTGCACCCGAGGGTGCGGCAGCCGACGAATGTGAATTCGTCGGAAACGACTTTGCTACCGGAGCAACTTCCAGTTGAGGAAGCCGCCTCAGGAGCGGAGAGCCACCCTATCGGGCGGGTCCGACCCACGCAACTCAACAGCGCAAGAAGCTCACGCTTGTTGAAATCAGGGGGGTCGACCGCCTCGATGCGGCGAGGCCGCTACGAGGTGGTCCGAGCACCATAGCGGTCCTCTCCGACAAACGCACATCGACAGTTGCCGGATCCCCCGCTGAGGGTCTCTGCGATCAAGGGAAACGTCAGGAGTTTGACGAAAAATGCAGAATAAACCGCTGTTTTTTGCCTCTGCGTGCCAGTGCGTAACCGTCGGCATTGAAATCCCCGGCCGAAAGCACTCGGCCTTCAGTCACCACCTCGTCGTTGAAGGTGAGGCCCGATTGGGCGATGAGCCGACGGCCTTCACTTCGTGAGGCAATTGCCTTGTTCTCCGAGAGAAATTCCACCAGATCACGGCCCAGATCGGCCGGAGTGACCTCAAAGGTCGGCAGGCTCGACGCCAATTCTGCCCAATCAGCGCCAGAGAGCTCCCCAGCCGCCCGAGTGAAACCCTGAGATGCACCGGCCGCTTGTTCCGCTTCAGCCTGGCCATGGACCAGCGCAGTCACGGCCTTGGCCAGCACCTGCTGAGCGTGACGCTTTCCTGGGTCGGTCTGATGCTCACGCAGCACCGAGGCAACCTCGTCGACCGGAAGCAGCGTCATCTGCAGCAGAAAGCGTTCGACATCTCGATCATCGACATTGACGAAATACTGGAAGAACGCATACGGCGTAGTGCGCTCAGGCGACAACCACACCGCGCCATCTACCGATTTTCCAAACTTTTGACCATCGGCCCGAGTCACCAGCGGAACGGTCAATCCGTGGACGTGCGCCCCTTCTTTACGACGAATAAGGTCGATTCCCGCAGTGATATTGCCCCACTGATCAGAACCACCGACCTGTAATTCCACCTTCATTTTATTGAATAAATGATGGAAGTCGTTGGCTTGGAGGAGCATGTAACTGAATTCGGTAAACGAAATGCCCGCATCGGATTCAACGCGTGATTTCACCGAATCCTTCGCCAACATCGTGTTGACGGTGACGTGCTTGCCGACATCACGAAGAAATTCAAGAACGCCCATGGGCGCGGTCCAGTCCCGATTGTCGACCAGCGAGGCTTGGGTGTCACCCGGAGCGAAATCCAGCAGCATCTCGAGCTGCGGTTTGATGGCAGCGAGATTGCTGTCGAGCGTTGCTGCATCGAGCAATGACCGCTCCGATGACCGGCCGCCTGGATCGCCGATCATTCCGGTGGCGCCCCCCGCAAGGGCGACTGGTCGATGTCCAAAGAGCTGGAAGCGGCGAAGGAGCATTAGCGGGACGAGATTTCCGACATGAAGGCTGTCGGCGGTGGGATCGAACCCGGCGTAGACCGACACCGGCCCCTGGCCTAGGCGGTCACGAAGGGCATCGATATCGGTCGTGTCGTGGATCAAACCTCGTGCGGCAAGATCATCAAGGATGTCGGCGGTACTCACAGGGGGTCACTCTCTCCCGTCTTCGTGAACTAGTCCAGCCGGTATTGCACCGAACATGGCGGATACGCGCTCTCCCGGCTGCCCGCTTTGCCAGCAGAGGTCCCACGGGCAACAGTTAGAGGTCATGGACATCAACGACGCCGACTCCCCCGTTTCTGGCGAGGAGAGCGAACCGATGTCATTCCGGGCACGAACCGCGAGAATTCTGGCGCTGCTCGCTGTTTTCGTCATTCTGTTTCTGTGGGGATGGGCGCTGTTCTTCCCGCCGTCGACGAAAGCACCCGGAACCCTGCAGGACCGGACGTTCCCCGAAGCCGCCGATCAGGTCTGCACCACCGCCGCAGGCGAGCTCGCCCTACTGCCAAAGTCGTACCAAACCACCGACCCTGTTTCTCGGTCGGAAGTCGTTGCGAAGAGCGACGTCATTCTCAACAGAATGCTTGACAACTTGAAGACCATTGCTCCCCCGGCCGATACCCACGATGGAAAGAACATCTCGGAATGGCTGGCGGACTGGCGATCATTTGTTGGTAATCGCGAATCCTACGCGGAAGCACTTCTCGTCAACCCGAAGGCGCGCTTCTATGTGTCGTTAAAAGACAAGGGTCAAGTCACACGCCCCATCGACTTTTTCGCCACGTTCAACAAGATGTACAACTGCGTGACACCCGACGACATCGAATAGACGTCAGTCGAGTCAGGCCTTCAGGTTCTGCAGAAGCGGCAAACCCTGACGCACGAGACGGCGCACACTTTCATCAACATCGAAGTCATCGAGTTCGCGTTCGGTGACCCAACGGAGTTCGCGAGATTCGTGGTTCCCGACAGGCACAGAGCCGTTGGGCGCAAGAACGACGAACCGAATGTCGAGATGAAGATGAGGCGGTTCGTTCGGAGGCCGAACCTCGTGAATATCAAGATCGAAGGCAGGGCGCACAACTCGGAGTCCTGCGATGCCGGTCTCTTCTTGCGCCTCACGCAGCGCCGAGGCCGGAAGGTTTGCATTGCCATCGACGTGTCCACCTGGCTGCAACCACTTCTGAAGTTTTGTATGGAAAAGAAGAATGAACCGTTCGGTTCCTTCCTCGACGACGAGTGCCGAACCAGTGAAATGCGCTTCGGGACACGTGCGAAAAAGTGCATCGTCGTGGGCTCGTGCAAACTCCGTCATTCGTTGCGCGATTACGCGCTGTGCCGGATCATCGGTGTCGTAATGATCGAGGCGATCGATGAGCATTGAGAGATCATCGGAAGCCTCCAACGCATCGTCGGAAACGATGACCGGAGACGCCAAGGTTGGTCGTGGTTCAACCTCGTTGTCCTCTGATCGGTTCATCGCCACTTAACTCCGCGCCTGGTCGGCTGCGACTCTCGCGGTGAATGCTTTGAGTTGCTCTGCAACAGGCACGGGCCCGCCGCCGCCTGGAGTGGTCCGGCGCGTGACCGCAACACCCGGATCAACAAGGAACACCGCATCGGGACCAAGCTCGGGTGCTGCAGCAACAAGTTCACGAAGCGCAATACCTTCATCGAGGCTTTTGCGTACTAACGCACCAACAATTGCATGGGCGTCACGGAAGGGAGTGCCGTTCACGACCAGCCATTCGGCGAGGTCAGTTGCGGCGGCTGTTGGCGCGTTCGCAGCAGCGGTCATTGCATCGAAGTGGAAGGTCGACGAAGCCAACAACCCAGTCATTGCACCAAGAGCAAGAACAACCGTGTCGAGGGAATCGAACAGCGGCTCTTTGTCTTCTTGCAAGTCTCTGTTGTACGCCAACGGAAGGGCCTTCAAGGTTGCGAGAAGACCGGTCAGATTTCCGATGAGTCGCCCAGTCTTGCCACGCGTGAGTTCCGCGATATCGGGATTCTTTTTCTGGGGAAGCATCGATGACCCCGTGGAATAGGCGTCGGCGAGGCCAAGGAATCCGAACTCGTCGGTTGACCAGAGGATGATTTCCTCAGCGAGCCGCGACAAGTGCACGCCTAAGAGAGCGAGCACGAACAGCGACTCAGCCACGAAGTCACGATCGCTCACAGCATCGAGCGAGTTTGCGAACACTCCAGCGAAACCAAGATCAGCTGCGGTGGCCGCCGGGTCAAGCGGTAGCGACGAACCGGCGAGCGCGCCGGCGCCAAGTGGGGAAACGTCGAGCCGTATGCGCGCGTCGATGAGTCGATCGATATCTCGAGCGAATGACCAACCGTGTGCCAAAAGATGATGTGCAAGCAGTACTGGCTGCGCCCGCTGCATATGGGTGTAACCAGGAAGAGAAGCGTCTCCGACTTCACCAGCCCGATTGAGTAGTACCTGTTGAAGGTCTAGGACCTTCGCGATAACTGTTCCGATTTCGCGTTTGGTGAAGAGCCGGAGGTCAGTTGCCACCTGATCGTTTCGACTCCGCCCTGTGTGGAGCTTTGCCCCCGCTGAACCAGCGAGTTCGGTGACGCGACGCTCAACCGCAGTATGGATGTCTTCATCAGAAGCAACGAAAACGAATGAACCGTCTCGAAGTTCCTTCTCGACTGCGTCAAGAGCAGCGAGGACGGATGCACATTCCTCATCGGAGATGATCCCGGCACGAACCAGGCCGCGCACATGCGCGCGCGATCCTGTGAGGTCGTCAGCGGCCAACCGAGAGTCGAACGGAAGACTTACGGTAAATGCCATCAATTCCTCGGCTGGTCCGCCTTCGAACCGGCCGTGCCAGAGAGTGCTCATGTGTCGTTACTTTCCGTCGGTGGCGGTTGACTGTCGAGCCGCCCAAGTTTGAATGCCAAGCCCCCAAAGCTTTACGAAGCCTTCGGAATCAGCGTGGTTAAACGTGTCTTCGGCGTCGTACGTTGCCAGTCCGTAGTCGTAGAGACTCCAGGGACTCCGACGACCGACCACGTAGCAACGACCCGGCTCAAGGCGAAGCCGAACCTCGCCGGTGACGTACTGCTGGGTCGAGTCGACGAATGCATCGAGTGCGTTCTTGAGCGGCGAGTACCACATGCCGTCATAGACAAGATCGGCGTAGCGACTTTCAAGCCGCTGCTTCTCGTGCATGACGTCGCGTTCAAGACACAACGATTCGAGATCTTGGTGAGCGAGGATGAGGGCAAGCGCACCGGGCGCCTCGTACGTTTCGCGGCTCTTGATGCCGACGCGACGATTCTCGACCATATCGAGTCGGCCCCATCCGTAGGAACCCACAAGGTCATTCATCTCCACGATGAGCGACGCAAGTGTCCGGGCATTGCCGTCGATCGAGACGGGAATGCCCTTTTCGAAACCGATGACGACCTCACGAGCCTCTGATGCCTTCACCGTTGTCATCGACCACACCCCTTCCGGTGGGCGCGACCACGGATCTTCCATCTCGCCGCATTCGATAGCGCGGCCGTAGAGGTTGTCGTCGATTGAGTAGAGCTTTTCTTTCGTGGCAAGGACAGGAATGTTGTGCTTCTCGGCGTAGTCGATCGACATCTCACGAGTCATTCCCCAGTTACGAACTGGAGCGAGAATTTCCAGATCGGGAGCGAGGGCGCGAGTCGCAACTTCGAAACGAACCTGGTCGTTACCCTTTCCAGTACACCCATGGGCCACGGCATCAGCGTTGTGAAGCCGGGCTGCGGCGACGAGGTGCTTGACAATCACAGGCCGTGACAATGCCGATACGAGTGGGTACTTACCTTCATAAAGCGCATTGGCTTTGAGTGAAGGTGCAAGGAACTCATCGGCAAACTCTTCGCGGCAATCGACGACAATCGCTTCGATGGCGCCGGCAGCAAACGCCTTGGCTTGAAGACCTTCCCAGTCGCCCTCTTGGCCGAGGTTGCACGCGACGGTGACCACCTCAACGCCATAATTTTCGATCATCCATCGCACAGCGACCGACGTATCGAGACCGCCGCTGTATGCCAACACCACTCGTTGTGCCATTGCTCTTCCTTCGTTGAATCGACTGTGACTAGGAACTGGTTTCAAAGACCAGCAAGATCTGAAAGCTGTGCAGCAATCGTTGAACCGCCGATTTCGGACGCCACCACGATCAGGATGGTGTCGTCACCAGCAACGGTTCCGAGAATTCCGGCAAGACCAGAACGATCAAGCGCCGAAGCGACTACATGAGCAGAACCGGGCGGGGTGCGGATGACGACGAGGTTGTCTGACGTAGAAACTTCAACAACCCAGTCACCAAACACGCGGCGCAGGTGATCCTCAGGGGCTCGCTGCTCTTTCGGCAATGCGGGGATGGCATAGGCCGACTCGCCCCCAGGCATTCGCACTTTGATCGCACCGAGGTCTTCGAGATCACGAGAAACTGTTGCTTGCGTCGCAAGAACACCCTCAGTTGCGAGTAACTCCACAAGTGCCTGCTGATTCGCGACGACCTGTGACTCGATGAGACGCGCCACCAAATGCTGGCGCTGCGTCTTACCCAATTTCGATGGTTCTTTTGTATCGGTCATCGTTGCTCCATCAGCCAGACCAACGCGCCTCGTGCGGCGTGCATCCGATTTTCGGCTTGAGGCCAAACTCGACTCTGTGACCCCTCAAGAACTTCGGAAGAGACTTCCTCTCCCCTATGCGCCGGCAAACAATGCATGAAGATTGCATCGGAAGCAGCGTTGGCCATCATTGCGTTATCGACGGTGAAGCCGGCAAACGCGGTTCGACGCTGATCGGCCTCTGCCTCTTGACCCATCGATGCCCAGACGTCGGTGTAAACAACGCTTGCGCCCGCCACCGCAGCGAACGGATCATTAGATGTGTGGAGATCGGTGCCCGTTGCAACTATCCGCGCAACATCACTCGATGAAAGTTCGTAACCCACCGGAGTGGCGACATGAACGTTCATGCCAAGCATCCCGGCGCCAATGGCCAAACTTCGAGCGACATTATTGCCGTCGCCGACATAGGCAATAGTCCGGCCGGCAAGCGCGCTCACACCACCAAACTCATCGACCATCGTCAAGAGATCGGCAAGAGCCTGAAGCGGATGAGCTTCGTCGGAAAGCATGTTGACGACCGGGACAGAACTGACGGCGGTCATTCGTTCCAGTTTCGAGTGTTCGAAGACCCGAGCACCGATCGCCGCGTGATAGCAGCACAACGTCCGCGTCACGTCTTCGACGCTCTCGCGAGTATCGAGTCCAACCTCGTCTGGCCGGATTGTGAGCGGGTGGCCACCGAGTTGAACGACCGCCATTTCCATCGAGTTGCGCGTTCGCGCCGATGGCTTCTCGAAAAGCAACGCCATACCGAGGCCATCGAGGCTTCTTGGCACTGTTGCGGCCCGACTCAAGTCGAGTATGTCCACAAGTTCAGTTGTTGAAAGGTCATCGACCTCGAGGAGATGTCTCATGACTGAGCCTTAGTGAGATGAGTAGCAAGAACCGACGACAGAAGTTCGACGGCTTGCGCTATTTCGGATTCAGAAACGATGAGCGGCGGAGCAAACCGCAATGCTGTCGGTGATACCGCATTAACGATTAATCCCTTGCTCAAGAGATCGCCCGCAACTGCTTTAGCATCGATGCCTTCAGCCAGTTGCGCAGCAAGCAACAACCCAAGCCCGCGGACTTCGACGACACCATCAATCATTTCGAGCGAATGCCGCAGTTGAGCGCCAGCATGTTCTGCGAGTTGCGGTGCATTGATCCGTTCAAGAATCGCAAGAGTCGCCCGAGCCGCCGACGCTGCAAGCGGTTGGCCTCCGTAGGTCGTGCCGTGATCGCCAGGTTGGAAAACCGCGGCGACGTCTTTCTTCGCCCAACACGCACCAATAGGCATTCCGTTGCCAAGTGCTTTTGCCATGGTGACAACATCGGGTTCGACGCCAAAGTGCTCGAAGCCGAACCACTCACCGGTCCGACCGAGGCCGGTCTGGATTTCGTCGACAATCATGAGAAGGCCGCGTTCGTCGCAGAGTCTCCGTACGCCTTCGAAGTACTCGGCGGTCGCTGGATACACGCCACCTTCGCCCTGAATCGGTTCAAGCAAAACTGCAGCGACGGTTGGATCGATTGCCGCTTCGAGCGCGTCGAGATCGTTCCATGCAACGTGACGGAAACCTTCAGGCAGCGGTTGAAACCCCTCCCACTTCGCGGGCTGGCCAGTGGCATGAAGGGCACCAAGGGTGCGTCCATGGAACGAGCCATACGCGCTAACGACTCCATAACGACCGTGGCCGCCCCATTTGCGCGCCAGTTTGATAGCGCATTCGATGGCCTCTGCTCCGGAGTTCGTGAAGAAAATCTGTCCGCCGCCACCGAGAAGTCGATCGAGAGTGATCGCAACCTCCGTGCCGGGAACGCTGCCATAGAGATTCGAAACGTGCACCAGTGTGCGCGCTTGTTCGGCAATCGCGTCGGCAATTTCCGGGTTCGCGTGTCCTACGCCAACAACAGCAATACCGGCTAGGAAATCGAGGTATTCATTTCCGTCTTCGTCCCAAAGCCGACAGCCTTCGCCCCGAACCATCCGCACGGATGGAGCCCCGTACGTGGGCATGAATGGGCAGTGATCGAGACCGACTGGCGCATGCATTGCTTCTGAGTGATTGCTCATGCGACGTCCTCCGATGTGATCATCGTGCCTACGCCAGCCTTAGTGAACAGTTCGAGGAGCACGACATGCGGAACTCTTCCATCGAGCATGTGCGCGGCTGGAACACCGGCGTTGATCGCTTCGAGACAAGCTTCGACTTTCGGAATCATCCCGCCCGAAAGAACACCATCGGCGATAAGTCCTGCAATTTCCGACGGTGTTGTTTCCGCAATAAGGCTGGATTGGTCATCGACATCGCGCAACAAGCCGGCGATATCGGTGAGATAAATGACTTTGGTTGCACCGAGCGCGCCGGCGATCGCGCCAGCAACGGTGTCGGCGTTGATGTTGTAGGACTGACCGCTGAGATCGGCGCCGATGGTGGAAACCACGGGGATGAGATTTTGAGCCAAAAGCGACTCGACAATGGCGGGATTGATATTGGCGACATCGCCAACGAAACCAAGTTCGGGATCGCGCCGATTGGCCTCGATGAGCCCTCCGTCTTCACCGGAAAGCCCGACAGCCAAAGCGCCGTGCGTATTGATCGACGCGACGATGTCCCGATTGACCTTGCCCACGAGCACCATGCGCGCCACATCGAGCGTGTCGGCATCGGTGATCCGCAGTCCGTCCTTAAATTCGGATTTGATGCCAAGCCGCGCAAGAAGATCGCCGATCTGAGGTCCGCCGCCATGTACGACAACCACCCGAATACCAACCGAATGCAACAGCACGATGTCGGCTGCGAAGGATTCTGCCAACGCCGAGTCGGCCATGGCATTGCCGCCATATTTCACAACGATGGTTTTTCCCCAAAACTCACGAATGAACGGCAACGCTTCGATAAGAACTTCAGCGGTGGCCATTGCCGGACCAGCGTGTGAGGAGGGAGCCGATGCTCCTGGCTTCGTTGCGTTGTTCGCGCTCATGAGGTGCCCATGTTTTCGTCGATGTATGCGTGAGAAAGATCGTTGGTGAGGATCGTTGCTGTGCCTGTTCCGATTCCGAGATCGGCAACGATTTCGAGGTTGCGTCCCGCCATGTGTGCAGCAACGGCCGCGACGTCGTGATCGGCATCGATGGCACCACGACACACTGTTATTCCACCGTAGGAAACCGAGAACGTTGCAGGATCGAAGTCGATGCCGCAGGATCCGAGATCACTGGCGATACGACCCCAATACGGATCACATCCGTACCACGAGCACTTCACCAGATTGCTTCGAGAGACGTACCGGGCGCCGATAAGCGCTTCAGCGTCTGACGCTGCACCGGTGACGGTCATGCGAACGACTTTCGTGGCACCTTCGGCGTCGGCACACATTTGCCCAGCGAGACTTGCGCACGCCTCGGCCACTGCTGAGTTGAGGGCGTTCTCGTCGACAGGACCAGCTAGCCCACTGGCCAGCAGCAGGACCGTGTCGTTCGTTGACGTACAACCATCGACGTCGAGGGCATTGAACGAATCAGCGACGCCGTAAACAAGTGCTGCTTTGAGTTGCTCTGGCGTTGCGGCCGCATCGGTCGTAAGTACCGCAAGCATCGTGGCCATGTTCGGCGAGAGCATCGCTGCTCCCTTTGCCATGCCCCCGACGACAAACCCATCGCCGTTCACAACAACCTGCTTCGCAACGGTGTCCGTGGTCATGATGGCGGTTGCTGCGGCTTGGCCACCGTCAGCAGAACGTGCTGCAACGACCGCCGGGATGCCGGCGGTGATGACATCGATCGGCATGGGAATACCGATAAGCCCCGTGGAACACACGAGAACTTGAGCGGCTTCGATGCCGAGCGCGGACGCAACCGCTGCACACATCGCTTCGGCATCGTCGACACCTTGTTGGCCAGTGGCCGCATTCGCATTTCCGCTATTAAGAACAACCGCAACCGCATGACCGGCAGTGACTTCGAGATGGGCCCGCGTGGTGATTACCGGCGCGGCTGTCATCTTGTTGCGTGTGAACACTCCTGCCGCAGAGACCGGAAGTCCGTCGGCAGTTGCCACGAGAGAAAGGTCAAGATTTCCCGAAGCTTTGATGCCAGCAGAAACACCACTAGCAACGAATCCGGGTGCAGTGGTGACGCTCATGGGTAGACCCCGATCGAAGAAAGGCCCGTTGCTTCGGGGATGCCGGCAAGGATGTTGGCGCACTGCACGGCCTGTCCGGAAGCGCCCTTTGTGAGGTTGTCGATCGCTCCGATCGCAACAATGTGACCCGTCCGTTCATCGGCTCTCACCGTTACGTGTGCCGTGTTGGAGCCCAAACAGGCTTTTGTCGAAGGAGAACCGTCGGTAACAACAACGAATTGTTCGTCGGCATAGAAATCTTCGTAGATTTCGAGCAATTGCTCGGTGCTCTGCGAACCAGTCGGCTTCAAGTAGCAGGTGGCGAGCATTCCCCGGTTCATCGGAGCCAGGTGAGGAGTGAAAAGTACAGACACCTCAGAACTCTTCGATGACGCCAAGGTCGCGATGTTCTGTTCAATCTCTGGCGTATGCCTGTGATTCAGTAAGCCATACGCGGTGTAGTCCTCGTCGACCGTGCAGAACGTTGTGTTTGGTTTCGGTGGCCGACCAGCACCCGACACGCCGCTTGCAGCGTCGACAACGATGCTGTCGAGTTGCACCAGGCCGTTTGTAATCAGAGGCGCAATAGCGAGAGATGTGCAGGTGGGATAACAACCCGGAACAGCAACCGCTGAAGCGCCGACGATCTGCGACCGGTACAACTCGGGCAGTCCGTAGGCGAACTTCGGAAGCAACTCGGGACAAGGATGGGCCTCGCCGTACCACTTCGGATAGAGAGCAGCGTCCTGCAACCGAAAATCTGCGGCGAGGTCGACAACCCACTTCACGTTTTCGACAAGGGTGGGCATAAGAGATTGCGACGCCCCATGCGGAAGGCCACAGAAAACGAGATCGACACCATCGAGCAGCGAGGGTTCGAAAACTTTGAACTCCACGTCGGCATAGACCGCCGAAAGACTTGGATAGAGATCGCGAACCGCTACTCCCGCTTGGCTCTCCCCCGTGGCAAACGCGAGGTCGAACCCAGGATGGTTGGCGAGAAGCCGAAGAAGTTCCGCTCCGGTAAAGCCCGAAGCACCGAGAATGCCAACAGAAGTCACCTGCACACGTTACATGGTGATGCATCATGATGCAACATTATGCAAAAGTGAGTCGGTTGAACTCTTTGCTCACCCTCGGAGGGTTGCTCCCAGCGGGATGAGGGCCTCGACGACCGAGCGCTGAACTCCGCCGATGTCTTCATCGGTCAGGGTTCGATCGGGTGCCTGCAACCGCAAACGGTAGGCCAGACTGCGTCTCCCATCGGGGACCGGGTGGCCTCGGAAGACATCAAAGAGGTTCACGGTCACCAGCAATGGGCCCGCAGCGGACCGAACCGCTGCTTCAATCGAGGCCGCAGCCACAGCGTTGTCGACCTCGAAGGCCAGATCGAGGTCACTCGAGGGATAGCGGCTGATGTGGTGATAGCGGTGTTCGCCGTGAGGCGCCGCTAGGGCGACACCGAGATCGAGCTGCAACCAAGCGACACGCTCACGAAGTCCGAGGGCGTCGAGGACACCTGGGTCGATCTCGCCAATCTCTCCGAGTTGCTCTCCCCCACGACGCAGTACCCCACTGCGGCCCGGATGAAGTCCGGCCGGAGGTGCCGATTGGTCGATACCAACATCGTTGAGGCCAAGGGTCTGGGCAAGCAGGGCCCAAATATTGGCAGCGGCCCTTGCATCACAGCCAGCGAGAGCCACCGCGAGGTGCTCTCGCTCATCGGGAAGCGTCTCGCCATGTGCGGGAAGTGCGAAAACTTTGCCGAGTTCGAATAACGAAACTCCATCGGTGCGGTGCGATTCGTTGTACGCGATGGCGCGCAACAATCCGGGTCGAAGCGACGTACGCAGAATGCTTTCTTCTGCTGCCAGCGGATTCGTCACCGTGACTGCTTCGGCGGGGAGTCCGCACCGGGCAAGATCGCCCGGCGCCAAGAACGGAAGCGGCATTGCTTCGTGGATTCCACGGCCAACGAGGACTTGGCGAATGCTTCTGCGATCTCGCTGTATCGGCGTGAGCGAACCAGTGTGGGCAGAAGTCGGTGCACGTCCGACGATCTTGCTGTAGCCGTAGTGACGAGCGATTTCTTCGATGACATCGGTTTCGTTCGTTGTATCGGGACGGAATGTGGGAACCGTGACAGAGAGAACTTCGACTTCATCTGTGGCGCTGCAAACGAAACCAATTGGCGTGAGCAACGAGACAATCTGCTCGGTTGCAATCTCAGTGCCGAGTAATTGGTTCACGCGTTTTGTACGCACACGAACAGCTGGCGTAACGGATAGGTCGCCGTCGGCGCTCACCGAACCCTGCACAAGACGGGCACCCGATGGGGCCAGCAATTCGGCAAGCCGTCGAGCAGCAAGGTCAACGATCGCTGGATCGACGCCTCGTTCGAAACGAGCAGATGCTTCGGAACGAAGACCCATGAACTTTGAGGAGCGCGCAATCGCCATCGGCTGCCACCACGCACATTCGAGCAACACAGTTGTGGTGGTCTCGGAAATTTCCGTGGACGCACCGCCCATAACGCCGGCAATGCCAATTGCGGAATCGCTCGCATCTGTGATGACCCCATCGCGACCACCGGTAAGCGTGCGTTCTATGCCATCGAGCGTGGTGATGGTTTCGCCATCGTGTGCCCAACGAACTCGGAGCGCTCCACCCGGAACCGTCGCGAGGTCATAGGTGTGGTTGGGCTGTCCAAGTTCAAGCATCACGTAATTGGATGCGTCGACCACATTGTTTATGGGACGCATGCCCAGTGCTGTGAGGCGATCGGAAATCCAGCGTGGTGAAGGTTCGACCTTGATGCCCTCGATCACTCGAATGTGGAAGAGCCCACAGAGATCGGGGTCGATGATGTCAACCGACGCGATCGAGCCTGCGTCACCAGCGAGTTCTTCAACCGTTGGTACAGGAATCGCAAATGGCAGACCGAGTCGAGCGGCAAGGTCGCGCGCGACACCAGCCACCGACATTGCATCGGGACGATTGGGGTTGATTTCGAGATCGAACAGAACGTCTGGAGTGATGCCAAGCGCTTCGACAATCGGCGTTCCCAGTGCAAGGGAAGGATCGAGAATGTAAATACCGGAATGGTCTTCACCGAGAGCGAGTTCCCGTCCCGAGCACAACATTCCGTTCGACCATTCACCGCGCATTTTACGACGAGCGATCTCCATGCCGTCAGGCATTGTTGTGCCGAGCGTGGCCAACGGAACAACGTCGCCAACCGTGAGGTTGGTGGCGCCGCAACAAATCTGCAGAGCCTCGCCATCGCCAAGATCGACGTCGACAAGTTGAATCTTGTCGGCATCGGGGTGCTTGCGAAGTTCAAGAACCTTGACCGTGACAATGCCATCGAGACCTTCGCCGATGCGCTCGATGGATTCAACGGCCATACCGAGATCGCTCATGACGTCGCCGAGAGCGACGGGATCATCGCTCGGGAATGGAGCGAACTCCTGCAACCACGACAGAAGTACCTTCATGACGGGAACTGCTCCAAGAATCGAACATCGCCGGTATACATCTCGCGAATGTCATCGACACCGTGACGCATAAGCGCAAGTCGATCGAGACCGAATCCGAACGCGAATCCCGACCATTCCTCGGGATCGAGACCGACATTCGTGAGCACGGTGGGGTGCACCATTCCGCACCCACCGAGTTCGAGCCAACCGGTTTGTCCGCAAGTGCGGCATCCGTTTCCTTCGCAGAACACACAGTTGATGTCGTATTCAGCGGAAGGTTCGGTGAATGGGAAATAGGAAGGACGCAAGCGCGAGTGAATCGAACCACCGAAGTACGCGCTGGTGAATGCCTCGAGAGTTCCAGCGAGATCGGCAAACGAGATATTGCGATCGACGACAAGCCCTTCGATCTGATGGAAGACGGGCATATGCGATGCATCGGCAGTGTCGCGTCGATACACGCGACCAGGCATCACGGCATAGATCGGCGGTTCGCCGTCGGTCATCACACGGATCTGAACAGGTGAGGTGTGTGTACGCAGAAGGACTGTTTCGGGATCGCCGAGATCGACATAGAGCGTGTCCCACATGCCGCGAGCGGGATGCGCTGCCGGAATATTGAGCGCTTCGAAGTTGTACCAGTCGGTCTCGACCTCGGGACCTTCGGCGACAGAGAAACCCATGCCGATAAACACATCGACGAGCCGGTCCCAGGTTTGCGTGACCAGGTGCAGCGATCCACGTTCGGGAGTTTCGAGAAGTTCCGTGAGGTCAAGTTGCTCTGTGGCAACCATTGACGCTCGCTCGGCGCGCTCAAGATCGTTTCGACGGACAGCGAGCGCGGCCTCGATGGATTCGCGCGCTTCGTTGAGTGCGGCACCCGCTGCCTTGCGGCCTTCGGGATCGAGGCCACCCATACCCTTCTTGAGGAGGGTGAGTTCGCCCTTCTTGCCGAGCAGGTCAGCCTCGACCGCGCGCAACTCGTCGACGGAGCTTGCGTCAGCGATCAGCACGGGAGCCGCGCCGGCGATTCGGGTGATGTCATCGATCATCGGAGGATGAGCCTTCTAGCCACGGAGGGGTGGGTCCAATTCATTTTGCGACTCATTGGGAGAGGCGACGCTGACGGGCACACTCGAAGAGTACGACGGCACCGGCCACTGCAGCGTTAATGGACTCAACGGCGGACTTCATGGGGATGGTGACCGAGACCGAGCATTGATCGACGACCTCGACAGGCAGGCCATGCGCCTCGGATCCGATGAGTAGTGCCACCGATCCGGAAAGGTCCACGGTTTCGGGCAGCGCTCCCCCGTCGACCACCGTGGCCACCAGAACTCGACCACTCGAACGGAGTTCGGCCATGACCTCGCCGAGGTCGCTCGACTCGGCGACGGGGAGCCGAACGATGGAACCAGCAGCAGCACGAACTGCCTTCGGCCCGAACGCATCGGTGGAAGAACCCGCAAAGATTACGCCGACACACCCAGCGGCTTCGGCCGAGCGCACGAGGGTTCCGGCATTTCCTGGATCAGAAAGATCGATAAGAACGAGAAGGGGCCCATCAAGGGCAACAAGGTCAGAAATCGCTGAGACAGATCGAACCGCGCTCGCAAGCACACCTTGCGGTGAATTCGTATCGCTCACTGAGGCGAACACCGATGACGGAAGACCCCAGACCGGGATCCCCGCCGCTTCGGCGTCGCGCACGACCTCGCGCAAGGGTGATCGATCGTCGACCGTCGACCATTGATCAAGATCGACATACAACTCGTCGATTTGGGCGCCAGCGGCGAGTAGTTCACCGATCGGAACCGTGCCTTCGATCACAAAACGACCCGCTTCGAGACGCGCCTTACGGCGCCCCGTGAGGCGCCGTAAGGAAGCGATTCGTGGATTATTCGCCGAAAGCGGCGTCGGTTCGACGACCACCGGGCGAAAGATTTTTCAGGCGCTGGCCGCAGCAGCAGAGGCTGCCTGGACCAGAGCGGTGAAGGCCGCCGGATCAGTTACCGCAAGATCGGCAAGGACCTTGCGATCAACTTCAATGCCAGCTTCCTTCAGCCCGTTGATGAACCGGCTGTAGGTCGTGCCGTTAAGACGACACGCCGCATTGATGCGCTGAATCCAGAGTTGACGGAAGTCGCCCTTACGAGCGCGACGATCGCGAAACGCATACTGGAGCGAGTGCATGACCTGCTCGTTGGCGGCGCGATACGAACGGCTTTTATTGCCGTAGTACCCCTTCGCACGTTCGAGCGTCTGTTTACGGTGCTTCTTGCTGGCGACAGCGCGCTTGACTCTTGCCATCGGTGTCTCCTATTCAGTGAGAGATTCAGTAAGTAATTGGAAGAAACGGTTTCAGATACCGAGCTGGCGTCGAACGCGGGCGGCGTCGCCAGGAGCGAGCACAAAGTCACCTTCGAGGTGACGCTTCTGCTTCGGTGTCTTCTTTTCAAGGATGTGATTCAGGCCTGCCTTGCGGCGGGTGATCTTTCCGGAGCCAGTGATCTTGAAACGCTTCTTGGCACCGCTGTGGGTTTTCATCTTCGGCATAACTGCCTCCTGCTGTGATCCGCTCGGGGCGGGTGGGTATCAGGCTTCTTCGGTTGCGACTGGTTCGGTCGCTTCGATTGGAGCTGCAATGGGTTCGGTGACAACGGGTTCGGTGGCAACTGCTTCGGCAACGATTGGTTCAGCCGGAGCTGCTTGGGTTGCTTCTGGTGCGGTTGCTTCTGGTGTCATTGGAGTGGAAGGCACCGGTGTTTCCGAATCGTCGGCGCTGCGTCGCTTTTCAGCAGCAGCTTGCGCCTTCTTGTCGGGTCCGAGGACCATGGTCATGTTGCGGCCATCGAGTCGGGGATAGATCTCGACCTTGGCAACCGCGGTAACCGCTTCAGCGACCTGGTCAAGGATCTTGCGACCCAATTCCGGATGCTGCATCTCGCGGCCTCGGAACATGATCGTGACCTTGACCTTGTGCCCTTCGGTGAGGAACTGCTCCACCTTCTTGGTTTTGGTATCGAAGTCGCCGACGCCAATTTTGGGCCGGTACTTCATTTCCTTAACCACGACGTTGGTGCTCTTCTTGCGTGACTCCTTCGCTTTCTGTGCGGCCTCGTACTTGTATTTGCCGTAATCCATGATTCGACAAACAGGAGGGTTGGCCTTATCGGCCACCTCGACGAGATCGAGTTCAAGCTCTAGAGCCATCCGAAGTGCTTCGGGTAGCGGCGTAATTCCGATCTGGGCGCCATCGGGTCCGACGAGCCGCACTTCGCGTGCGCGAATGCGATCGTTGATCCGGGGCTCGGTATTGGCGGCCGTAACTATGGCCGGTCACTCCTCATTCGTGCCAGGTCCTCCCTGCGCATGGTGATTGGGACGTGGCGCCTTGTGTTGATCGCAATCGGGACGAACCCGAAAATGAAAAACGGCAGGCGCCGGACGAAAGCCGACACCCACCGAAACCCCAATATGCGTTGGAGTGACCTGCCAGAACCATCGTGCGAGCGCACAAAGGAGCCTGACAGAAAGGAGAATGTTGCGACCCGGGCGCACGTGTCGGAGCGATGCTGCTGCTCTGATGTGGCCGGGTGGGAGCCGAGGCCCCGCTTCCGTTCAGTTGTGAGGCGCCTACGATACCGGGTCCGACCCACCCCAGCGCAATACGAGCCAAATCAGGCTCGTGCCTCGGGGCCCGAAAGGCACGAAAGAGAGCCCCCGATGAGCCTGTGGACACCAGATGGCGAGGTCCCCGTTGATCGCTCCGGAGCCGAGGAACGCCCGGCCACCAGTGCATCGGAAATGCTCGGCGGCCCCAATCTCGACGACCTCACCCCCGAGGAACGAGCCCAAGCCGAGGAAATGATCGCCCGCATGGCAGAGGTGCAGCGCCAGTTGCTCTCCCACCCCGCCTCGGTCTTTGTGGCGAACCATCTCATGGGCCTTTATGAACTCGCGGCCGTGCATCTCGACCAGCCCGAGCCCAAATACGAAGAAGTCCGACTCGCCATCGACGCAATGACGGCAATGCTCGATGCCACCGAGGATCGACTGTCCGAGAGCGGTGCCGAACTCCGACAGGCCCTCACCGTGTTGCAGACCGTCTACGTGCAGCGGGTCAACGCGACCGAATCGTGAGTTGAGCGGGTTTAGTTCGACAGATTGCGTCGATCGAACAACTCCGCACCGACGCCCAACGCAACAACACCGAACGCCGCGAGCACAAGCGCGTGCCACCACGTGTAGCCATGCACTAGCGGCGATCCATCGTTGGCGTAGAAGAACGGTGAGATCCACTTGGCGTTGTGAAGAAAATCGACGAGTCCTGAGAGTGATCCAAGCAAGTACGTGATCGCTGCCACAGATCCCGTCACCGCTAACGCAAGGCTGCGGGATCCCGTCGCGGCTCCGACCGCAAGCGCAGTCCAGCCCACAGCGATACCGAGCATCACGATGCCAAAGGCGGCCCCAACTGAGTGGACGAAGGCAATCTGCAGATCAGCAAGCGGAGTTGCTATGGCCAGTGTGGCAACGACAACTGTTCCGAAGATTGCAGCCTCGACCGCTACCAGTGCGGCGCTTTGCAAAAGGACACGACGGCGACTGATCGGATGAGACAGCAACAAGTCGAGAGTTCCGCGTTCTTCGGCCCCACCGACTGCGGCTGCTCCTGCGCCGATCGTGAGAATCAAAATGAAGATCGGAATCATGAAACCGAACAATTCTCCAGACACGTAACCGGCACCGGTGGAGATGTCGAAGTCGGAAGCGCCCATGAGATCAAGAATCGACTTGGGTAACTGGCTCATGATGTCGTTCAAGCCCGCCGCCCCGCGGATTGACGGCCACATTGCTGCAATGACGGCGATGTAGACCGCAACGCCAAGCGACCACCAAAGAAGTGATCTCCGTCGGTCACGTAACCCTTGAGCGAAAACGGGGAAATGCTGAACGATCACTTCGCACTCCCCCGATACATGGCGAGAAACACTTCGTCGAGATCGGCGGCGCGACTCAGCATGTCGATCACAGGGAGTTTTCCTAGCCCAGCGAGGACCACCGCGTAGTCGCCCACGACGGCGAATTCAAAAACATCTCCTCGACGATCGACACCATCGATACCCGCAAGCGCACGCAATTGCGGCTCCACCGAATCACCTGCGCCTGGTGCGACGGTGAGCGTGACACGCCGAAGGCCGCGACCGCGCAAGTCATCAACGGTCTCGACCATTACGAGGCGACCCTCGCGGATAATTCCGACACGATCGGCCGTGTGCTGCACCTCGTCGAGAGAATGCGACGAGAGAAACACCGTGCCGCCATCACGTACGTGTTCGCGAACCATTCGATGAAATTCATCTTGCACAAGTGGATCGAGGCCACTTGTCGGTTCATCGAGAATTACGAGTTCGGGCGCGTGTTGAAACGCTTGCACCAAACCGATCTTCTGACGATTGCCTTTTGAAAGTTGTTTCATGGGTCGATCGAGCTGAACCGCAAACCGCTGCACGAGTTCATCGCGCCGAATCGGTGGAGTGTTCGGACGAAGCGATGCCAACCAATCGAGCACCTGAGTGCCCGTTAGTGAAGGTGGCAGCGACAAATCGCCGGGCAAATAGCCAGTGCGCTCGCGGATCTGGAGCGAGTCGTTGCGACTATCGAGTCCGAGTACCGATGCCGATCCCGACGTCGGACGCAGCAGATCAAGGAGCACCCGAATAGTGGTGGTCTTTCCCGCTCCGTTTGGTCCGAGGAATCCAAAGACTTCTCCGGTTGGCACTTCGAGGTCGACATCTTCGATGCCACGGCCATGGCGATACGCGAGCGTCAGCCCCTGGGTGCGAATTGCAGGCGCACCCATTGGATCAGGCTCCGACCGTCGTAATTGCGATCGCTTCCCAATGCCCCATCCGACCAGGCGCTACCGAAAACGAAACTGCAGCCCCAACTTCGATGGTTCGGGTTCCGTTCGTGATTGCGGTGCAATGGAACGGGTAGTCGGTTCCGTCGTCACGGCGGATGACACCGATACCTCGTGGGTCATCGAACGACGCGACCACTCCCCTGCCATCGCTGAGCGGCACGGTCTGCGGCGACGTCGACATCGTTAGGGGACGATCTTCGATATCGGAAGTTCGAGAATGTCTGTTGCACCGGCGTCGGAAAGAGCCGGAATGAGAACGTTGATGCCACTCTTCTCAACCACTGACTCGACTGCGTAACCAGCACCGCCGAACAGTTCGTTGACGGTTGGCGACTTCATTGAGGGAAGCACCGAGATCACTGCATTGAGACGGTCAGTGGGAACGTTCAGCTTCACGAGCACCTTGCCGCGGGCATCGAGCACTCCCTCGAGCAACGTGCGAATCTGCCGCATTGCGTGCGCTTTGGCCGGATCGGCGTATGAATTCGGATTCGCAATCAATTCGGTGTACGAAACCAGAATCGTGTCGATGATTTTCAAACC
>WLMU01000026.1 GCA_009700115.1 Actinomycetota bacterium | reverse complement strand
TCGTTAAGTAGCCCTGCCAACATCGCGCCTGCTTCAAGGAAGGCAGTGATCGGATCGACGCCTTCCGGGATGAAATCGGGATCGCCGCCGGAGAGGATGATGTTCGACTGCGCCAGCACCATGTCGTATTCGCTATGCGGGATTCCCATCATGTCAAGAATGACCAAAAGCGGGAACGGCATCGAGACATCGGTGACGAAATCGACCTCCCCCTTCTCGACAATCTTGTCGACAACCTTTTTCGCCGTCTTTTCAACGTCGTCGAGAACAGCATTGAGCATGCGCGGAGTGAACGTTCCCGACACAATTTTTCGTAGACGCGCATGGCGCGGATCGTCCATCGAAATCAGTGACCCGTAGAACTCATTCATTTCCGCTGGCATATCGAGAATTGAGACTGCGCCCTGGCCCGAACAGAAGACCTCTGGATGACGGCTGATCTCCAAGATGTCGTGCATTTTGGTGATGGCGTAATAACCAGGGCCTTCGGGAAACGGATCGATGATGGGTTCCGGGAAATAGGCAATCGGGTTTTCGCGGCGCAATGTGGCAAAGGCGGCATTGCGTTCGTCCCAAGGCCTGGCCCAGAACTCGATATCGGAAAGATCAATGTCTTCAAGTTTCATAACGACTCCTAGATGAGAAGGGAAGATTCAGAGGGCACCGGAGCGATCGGTGGTCTCGATCAGTTCGAGACATTCACCATTCGGCCCGGGCCAGAACAGAACCAGCAGTAACGGGAATTGGTCGCCAACAGAAAGTTCTTCCGTTGGGACAAAGGGAGTTGAACCTGCAGCACGAATAACTGCTTCGTCGGCCGCGCAATCGGTGGTTGACCACGCCATTCGAAAAATGCCGAGTTCATTCGCCCCTCGAATTCGAACCGCAGATTTCGGAGCAGGATCAAGCCACTGAACGAGCGCAACGGTGAACACAGAGCCTTCGTCAGCGAGAATTGTCGCCCGCACTCGAATATCGGTCGCCGTGCCAAACAGTTCCTTTGTCCAATTCATTTCAGCAATGTCGAACTGCGGAGTGAGCCCCATCACATCGCGGTAATAGGCCAGTGACGCGTCGATATCGGCGCAATTCACAACAACCTGCGCAATTGAGGTCTTGTCTGCAGCGAGCAATTGCACGGGAACTCCGTCGGGATCAAGAACCATCGCCAGACGTGGGCGATCCTCGCCTGCCTCGACGTCAACAGGACCTCCAACCAACGTTCCGCCAGCAGCGACAGCCCGCTCGACCGTGGCATCGAGGTCGGGGGTGGTGATCATCAACCGGTTGTAACCGGGATCCCCATCGAGACCAGGCGCAGTGCCAGTCGGTAGCGGCGTCTTCCACTCGAGGAGATCTAACGAAAGTCCATCGAGTCCATCGTCGGAATGCATGATCCAGGCATTCCACGCGACTTCATTGAGACCGAACGCCGCTCCCGACTGGTTCTTGCTCGGCACGGTTCGCAATACGCGTCGAAGACCGAGTGCTTCGTAAAACGCAACAGCAACATCGAGATCAGAGCAGTTCGAATTGCAGTGATAGATCCGGCTTCCCTGGATGGCCATCGTCGAATCGTAGGGCCACCGAACCGGCAGCGCCTTCAGCGCTCAGTAGGACTCGGGATCGTCAATAACTGACTGCGGCACGGGGAAGTTGTAGAGCTCTGAAGCGTTCCTCCACGTGATGCGAGCGATGTCCTCGGCCGGCAGATTGCCGATCTCGTGCTTGGTCACCGTCTGCGTATTTGGCCAGGTCGAATCACAATGCGGGTAGTCGCTCTCGATGAGGATGTTCTCGATGCCAATGCGATCTCGCTGAACAAACGCTGATGGATCCTCCACTGCACAGAACCAAAAGTTTCGTTTGAGAACTTCAGCAGGTGTGAGGTCGGTGCCCTTCCACGTTCCGTACATTTCGTGATAGCTGAGCATGTGATCGAGGCGATCCATAAGGCCTGCGACCCATCCGATTCCACCTTCAGACATGCAGAGTTTCAAATCAGGGAATCGAACGGGAAGCAACGAATACAACCAGTCAACCGCGGCAAACATCGCGTAACCGAAAAACAGCACACCAACCGTGTCGCCCGGAGCATCTGGGGCAGTCGCCGGCGACGTGCCGGAAGAACCGATGTGGAGATTCACGACCGTTCCGGTTTCCGCGCAGGCCTGCATCATCGGATCCCAGTACCCAGTGTGAAGCGACGGGAGCCCAAGCATGTGAGGCGCTTCGGAAAACGTCACGGCCCTAAAGCCGCGCTCGGCATTGCGACGGATCTCCTCGGCGCCAAGCACAGGATCGAGCAGCCAAGGAATCTGACACGGCACAATGCGACCCGGATGGGTGCCCGCCCACTCTTCAAGATGCCAGTCATTCCATGCACGAGTCGTCGCCAAAGCGAGTTCGACATCATTCGTGGTCGTTTGCAATCGCTGACCGCAGAAACCTGGCAAGAACGAAGGGAAGTTCACCGACGCGTAGATGCCATTGAGATCCATGTCGGCGATGCGGGCATTGATGTCCCAAGCACCGCGTCGCATCTCATCAAAACGCGCTGGCTCGAATGAATACTCCGAAACCGGTCGGCCAACCACAGCGTTGAATCCGACATTGGGAAATTCCATTCCGTCATAGACCCAGGTTTCAGAGCCGTCATCTTTTTCAATGATCTTTGGCGCCCGGTCAGCCAATTTCGCCGGCAGTCGACCTTCGAAGGTGTGCGGTGGCTCAACAATGTGATCATCGGCGGAGATGATCGTGTAGTCGCGCTTGCGTCGTTCTGGCTCAGGCAGAAACGTCACGCCGCCAGTTTTTGATTTTCCACCGGTGGTGAAATTGAGATTGGACGCGAGGTCATCGATATTGATGGACACGGTTCACTCCAGGACGTCGGGTTCTTCACGGATAAGACGACGGACCGCTCCGGCCCAATAAACCTCGGTGCCGCGTTCGAGCAACGAAGCCTTCATCGCCGGGCGAACAACCGGCGGCACAGTGGTCGCTGATCGTCCAGCAACGAGCACGTCATACATGAGCTTGCATTGACGATCGAGAGTGGCGGACTTATAGGTCGCTTCTTCAATTGTCGGCGCAGTAATGATCACGCCATGATTCGCCAAAATCACTACAGAGGCACTCCCGATTCGCTCGGCCAGGTCGGCACCGAGTTCTGGCGAATCGATTTCACCCGAATACTCGCTCACGAATCCGAGTTCGCCGTCGTACATCGATGACTGTTGGTGAAGAAACTCAGGAACAAGTCCGAGCGCGGCCAACAGCACTGCGTAATACGGATGGTTATGAACAACGACACGAGCTTCAGGGCGACGACGGTGGAGTTCAGTGTGAATTTGAACGGCCGGAGTGACATCCCATTTTCCGCCGATCACGTTTCCGTCGGGATCAACGCGACAGATGTCTGACGCAGAAACTTCCTCCCACCAAAGTCCCCACGGATTGACCATCATCGCTGAGTTATCGGCGTTGGCCCATGTGATGTGCCCAGCAATGTTTTCGCTGAACCCTTCGCGAGCAAGAATCCGAAACGAACACGCCAATTTCTGCTCATCGGTGAGTTCGACACCAATAGGTGGAGTGATCGATGGCGACCACGCGTCGGCGCCGCCCTTCGACAAGGCAATGCCCTCTGGAAGTGAAGCTGCGCCAAGGGGCGCTGCGTCATTCGCTTCAATCGTCATCGTGCAACCCCCCGGTCGGCATATGTGGTCCACGTTAGATGCCAAACCCACGCACGAGACCATCGAATGTGGTTGCCTTTCGCCATGACAACTGTCGCAACTGCCAATGGCGCGCTGCAGGGCCAAGACAATCCCGGATGCACCGCGTTCCTCGGTATTCCTTTTGCCGAATCACCCGTAGGGCCGTTGCGCTGGGCTCCCCCTATCCCCGCCCGCGAATGGGAAGGCGTTCGTGATGCCACCACCTACGGATCGGCCCCATGGCAACCCACCGGGGGCCCTCTCGATGGACTCGTTCCAGGGATGGGAAGTGACGATCAGTCCGATGACTGTTTAAACCTCAATGTCTGGACCCCATCAATTGATGGTTCGCGCCCAGTCCTCGTCTGGATTCATGGTGGCGCGTTCTCATTGGGCGCAGGTTCGCTCTCGGTGTACAACGGATCTCGACTCGCCGCCGCAACAAACACCGTCGTCGTCACCATCAACTACCGCGTCGGCGCACTCGGATTTCTCGTCGTCGACGACCCGTCGTGCACTCCAAATGTTGGACTGCTCGATCAGGTGGCGGCTCTCGAATGGGTTCGCGACAACATCAGCGCATTCGGTGGCGATCCTGACAACGTCACGATCTTCGGAGAATCCGCTGGGGGCGGCAGCGTGCTTTCTCTTCTCGCCATGCCCGCAGCCGTCGGAACCTTTCAACGAGCAATCGTCCAGAGCGGAGCCACCGACCTACTTCTTGATCGTGAACGCGCCGTGCTCGTGACAGAGGCAGTGGCTCGCTGCGCGGGTCTCGATCGTGTCGATGTCGACGCATTGCGCTCGATGTCGGGGCCAGACCTCATCGCTGCGCAAGCACAAGCCGCCGGCGAACTGTTCATGACCGTCGGAACAATGCCCTTCCATCCTTGCGTCGATGGCGTCGTCCTTCCCCAAACCTGGCTCGAGGCTGCGGAATCTGGCTTTAACCCAGTGCCCGTCATCATCGGAACGACCCGGGATGAGATGGACCTGTTCAAAATGTTCGATCCAGCAGCAGCAACGCTCGATGACGCTGGACTTCGCGCTCGGCTTGGAGCGACGGGTAAGAACGTCGATGCGCTGATTGACGCTTACGTCGCAACCGGAACGACAGCACCACCAGATGTCTGGGCTCGAGTCAACACTGATACCGCTATGTGGCTACACGCACTTGCCATTGCAGAAGCCCGATCCGCGCATGCACCAACGTGGATGTATCGCTTTGATTGGGAAGCATCATCGCCAGAGATGGGCGCACCACATGGCGTCGACATTCCCTTCCCATTCACCACAATCGACGTCGACGGCTGGGACACCTTCATCGAAGATCCCGAACAAGCGATGTCTCTCGCCTCAGTCATTCAGCGATCATGGGCGGACTTCGCCAACGATGGCATCCCGACACTGGGCGATACCGAATGGCCGGCGTTCGACCGCGAAACACGCTCCACGGCCATCTTCGGACGAAACATCACGGTTGAATCTGACCCCAACGGTCAAGTTCGGCAAGCATGGAACACCTGAGCACTCCATCAAAGGAGCGTTCACCAATTCAGGGGGAACAATGAAGTACACATCGCTCGGGACCACCGGCGTTTCTGTCAGCCGTTATTGCCTCGGGGCGATGATGTTTGGGCAGATGGGCAATACCGATCACGCCGAATGCATCCGCATTATCCATAAAGCGATCGACGCGGGCATCAACTTTATTGACACGGCCGACGTGTACTCCGGCGGCGAAAGCGAAGAAATCGTCGGCAAAGCCATCGCTGGACATCGCGACAAACTCGTCGTTGCCACAAAGATGTTTAACACGATGGGACCCGATCGAAACCAGCGAGGCAACTCTCGCCGTTGGATGGCTCAAGCAATTGAAGAAAGCCTCCGACGCCTCAATACCGATCGCATTGACCTTTTTCAATTGCATCGCTTCGACGAAAGTGTTGCGCTTGAAGATTCCATGGGCGGCCTCACCGATCTCACCACAAACGGAAAAATCATCTACGCCGGACATTCAGCGTGGCCCACCGAACGGATGGTCGAAGCGCAATGGACCGCCGAGAAGATGGGATTCGTGAAATTCCGCTGCGAACAAGCCTCGTATTCGATTCTCAAGCGTCGCATTGAACGACACGTGCTTCCAACAACCGCGCGCTACGGCATGGGCGTCATCACCTACAGCCCGCTGGGCGGAAGTTGGCTTTCAGGTCGTTACCGCGAACTCGGCGACGTCCCCGAATCATCACGCCTCGCCATGATGGGCAAACGTTGGGGTCAAGAACTCGATTCACCACAGAATCAGGCCCGCATGAACGCAACCGTTGCCCTGCAATCGCTTGCCGACGATGCCGGTATTCCGCTTGCCCATCTCGCAACGGCGTGGGCGATGGAACACCCCAATGTCTCGTCAGTCATCATTGGGCCGCGCACGATGGAACAACTCGACGATCTCATCTCGTGTGCCGAACTTCGCCTCGGTGCCGATCTTCTCGACGCGATCGACCAAATCGTGGCGCCAGGCGAAGACGTTGTTGAGCAAGACAAGTCCATTGATCCCCCGTCACTGCGGGCCAAGGCCCGCCGTCGACCGGCATGAAAGATTTCCAATGACCAATATTGAACGAGTTCCCTACGACGAGTTTTCTTTCTTCAAGGACAACGCGACCGAAGTCGGAATTGCATGGAATGGCCCGCCAGCGGTTCGCCGAGTCCGCGTCAATGTCGATTCCGAACGCGCGCTCAGCGCGCTTGTGTGGGGAACCGCGCCACCAGAGATCGTGTTCTTGCACGGTGGTGCGCAGAACGCTCACACATGGGACACCGTTGCGCTTGCTCTCGATCGACCACTCGTCGCGATCGACCTCCCCGGCCACGGTCATTCTGACGGCGGGAAGAACGGAAGTCTCAATGTTCCGTCCAACGCTGAGGACATCGCTGTCGCCATACGAGAACTTGCCCCCAGCGCAAAACTTGTTGTGGGCATGTCACTCGGCGGAATGACGAGCGTTGCTCTCGCCGGCCACGCGCCTGAACTCGTGCAACGCCTCGCTCTTATTGACGTCACTCCCGGGGTCGATGGACCAAAGTCGCAACAGATCGCCAACTTCATTAACGGTCCGGAATCGTTTCCTAATTTCGATGAACTCCTTGCACGCACCATCGAGTTCAATCCGACACGAACCGAATCCTCCCTGCGCCGCGGCATCCTGCATAACGCCCTGCAACTCGAGGATGGTTCGTGGGTCTGGCGCTACCGCCGCATGGTCGAGTCCGGCGGCAATCACCCAGACTTCTCATCGCTTTGGGACATCATCAGCGCAAGTTCTATGCCGCTTCTTCTCGCTCGGGGCATGCTTTCGCAGTCCGTCGTTGACGATGCCGACGAAGCTGAACTCGTAAAGCGCCGGCCCGATGCTCAAATCGTTCACTTCGAACAGGCAGGACACAGCATCCAGGGTGACCAACCAGTCGAACTGGCCCGTATCCTCAATGAGTTCCTTGGCGCTTAGACGTCCATTCCCAGCAACCCGATTCCTAAGGATCTTCAAATGACGTGGACGACTGCCGATATCCCTGATCTCACCGGAAAGATCGCTGTGGTAACCGGATCGAACGCCGGACTGGGTTTTCACATAGCAACCGATCTTGCCGGGGCCGGCGCACGGGTCATCATGGCGTGTCGCAACGAAGCGAAAGCTTCTGACGCGGCCAACAAAATCCGTCAGACCTCACCTCGTGGCACGGTTGAAACCATGACGCTCGATCTTGCCGATCTCTCATCGGTGAAGGCATTCAGCGAGCAACTCCTTTCGACCGTCGATCGCCTCGACATCCTCGGAAACAACGCGGGCCTCATGGCCGTCGACGAATCAAAGACGGTCGACGGATTTGAAATGCAGTTCGGCGTTAACCACCTCGGGCACTTCGCTCTTACTGGTTTGGTCCTGCCGCTCTTACTCGCCACACCCGGGTCGCGCGTCGTGAACCACTCGAGCATGGGACATCGCCCCGGCAAGATGCATCTCGATGATCTCAATTTCGATCATCACCGCTATTCACGCTGGCCCGCCTATTTCCAAAGCAAGTTGGCAAACCTTTTGTTCTCCCTCGATCTGCAGCGCCGCCTTTCGCTCGCAGGATCCTCGACCATTGCGCTCACCGCTCACCCAGGCGGAAGCCGCACTGACCTCGGCGTCGAAGGTTCTGGTCTTTCCAACAAAGTCCTCAAGCCGACCGGCGGATTCGGACAGTCTGCGGCAAAGGGCGCACTTCCATTCGTGCGCGCATGTGTCGATCCTTCTGCCAAGGGCGGCGAGTTCTACGGTCCGCGCTTGCTCATGTTTGGCTCACCAAAATTGGAAACTCCCACAAAACGAGCTCGAGATGCTGCCGTTGCGACACAGCTTTGGACTCGTTCCGAAGAACTCACCGGAGTTCACTACCTCGACTGATACGTCGATCAGTCGTAGTGCCAATCACGTTCGGGTGGCGCGGTGTATTCGATGCATTGCACATCGAACCAAATCGGCAAAAGGTGCTTCACGTAGAACGCGTGAACCGTGCTGGCTGGATTTACAAGGTCGTCATAGACCTTCAGCTTGATATCGGGTTCAGACTTCTGCATTTCCGCAATTCGCCCACACAACGCATCGACTTCTTCGCGAGTGTCATGCAATAGCCCGAGATGGTCATAACCAGGCGAAGACATCGGCTTCGGACTTTCCGCCAAGAGAATGAATTGCGTTGCTCGCTCGTCGAGCATCATCAACAAACCGCTCTGGCCGAGAATTTCGGTGTCCTTGCAGTCCCAGCCAAAAAGACCGCCGTAAAAGGCCCGGACTTGACCGCGGAATTCCGGCGTAAGAGTTCCGGGAGCAAACGTGAGTTCCATATGGTTGAAGCGCATCATGGCGCCGACCATAGAACGATCTGATTCCTGCCGCCGAAACTAGGGAAGAAAAGTCCCGGTGAGGGTTCGGTCGGTGTGCTGCGCCCGCCATGCCAACATCGCTCGCGCCTCAGCCCAACCGCGCTCGGGGTCCAAGAGCATCGTCCGCCAGGTTGGATCCGCTGCGAGGTCATAGACAAGCGCCTCACCGTCGGCGAACTGCACGTATCCGACATCGCCACTTCGTCGAACGGTGAGTTGATGTCCCACGCTTCGGCGATCCTCCGGCCACTGCGCCCCACTGCGACCGGCGGTGAAGAATCGCCAATCGAATTCCCAAAATGCTGCATCTCGCCACTCTTCTGGTACGACACCATCAAGAAACGGTGCGAGCGATCGACCATCACACTGTCGCGGCACAGGCTCTTGCAACATTTCACACAACGTCGGGAAAACATCAACAGCTTCACTGAACGAATCGACCACCGTGCCGGCGGTCTCAGACTTTCGCGGGTCGCGAATGATCAACGGGATGTGGAAACTTTCCTCGAACCACCCCATTTTTTGCACCATGCCGTGATCGCCGAGTTGCTCGCCGTGATCGGAAGTCACAACAACAATGGTGTTATCCCATTGACCCGATTCGCGAAGCGCTTGCCACACTCGGCCAAGTTGCTGATCGACGTCGCTAATCATCCCGTAGTACTGCGCGCGCATTTCGCGCTGTCCTTCTTCGTCTGTCGGCGCCGCGAAGTAGGAGATTGACAACAAGAAGTCGTGAAGAGGGTGCAATTCGGTACTTGGCGGAATCGGAAGATCAACCGCAGAACGGCCATACGCAGTGGCCCAATCCCCCGCAGCAGCGAATGGCGGATGAGGACGCAAATGACTCAAGTGCACAAACCACGGTTCTTCTTGGGCAGGCAGCCACTCAAGGAATCGATTCGTAAGGAACGCGCTGATACCCACTTCTGCAGGTCGATCCGATTCCGTTGCGAGACCTTCTTCAGGATCGATCGGCATCTCATACCCCTGCGACCGAACCCAATCGGCCCACGCTTCGCGACCACGGGTGAGGTCCAATTCGCATCGAAAGCCTGGAAGGACCCCTTCATAGGTTTGGAGCCTTGGATCATCTGCAGCGACAGTGCGCGGGTCGATTGCTTGGTCGGTATAGCCAAAGAGCACCGGGTCGTAGCCGCCTCGACCTGCAGCACGAGCGATGTTGTCGAAACAATCATCGAGCGGCGACCCATTCATGACGACGCGGTTGTTCATTTGGTAGGTGCCCGTGTACAGCGCAGCTCTTCCCGGCCCGCATGGCGCTGCCTGGCCGTAATGCTGGGAAAAGCGCACCCCTTCTGCGCAGAGTTCATCAAGCGCCGGAGTACGCACAACGCTGTGACCCGCAGCCGACAAACACTCAGCCCTGAACTCGTCGAGGGTAATGAAGAGAACGTTGGGACGACCTTCAGTCATGAACGGAGCGTACGACACCGACATAGCATCGGGATGTGGATCAACCATTCTTCGACACCATTGAACCCGGGCCCGATGCCGAAGAGCATTTCCGCCAGTTCGGCTGGGTACTGACCGAGCCTCTTCGCCCCGAAGCGGTCGCCGAGTTGCGCAACTGGATTGATGATCTCATGCTTTGGCCCGACGACGGTCCTTGGCTCCACTACCGAGAAGCCACCGCAAATGGCCCGCGCCTGTGCCGAACAGAAAACTTTGTTCCCTTCCACGATGACTTACGAGAACTTCTCACTCGAAGCGAGCTCTCCGACACCGCGTCGATACTCCTCGATGAAACTGCGGTTCTCTATAAAGAGAAAATCAATTACAAGGCTCCGGGTGGTGCTGGCTATTCGCCACACCAAGATGCGCCGGCCTATCGCTTCATCGAAACTCATGTTTCGTGCATGTTGGCCATCGACGATTCACGAGAGTCCAATGGATGTCTTGAGGTCGTCTCATCCATGCACGACGAAATTCTTCCTATGGACGACAAAGGCTGCATCCGCGCAGACATCGTCGAGCAACTCGATTGGATTGCGGCTCCGATCTGGGCAGGTCAGGCGTTGTGGTTTCATTCCCGAACTCCCCATCGCAGCGGCCCAAATACCTCGAATCAGCCTCGCCGAGCGATCTACCCGACCTATAACGCTCTGCGAGAAGGCGACCTACGCGCGGCCTATTACGTGCAGAAAGCAGCAGAGTTCGCGGCGTCCGATGGTCCGCGCGTGTCGCTCATCGGAGACTTTGAAGGACGAATGCTCTGATGCCCACTGCGTCGATTGACTCCATCGTTGCCATGTACGCCAGTTGGGGAAGTGAGAAGTACGACGAAGAGGTGACCCAACTCGCACATGCGCTGCAAAGCGCCGCTCTTGCCACGCGTGATGGCGCAACGAACGAGCTCATAGCTGCCGCTCTCCTCCACGACATTGGTCATCTGTTCGAGATCGAACGCAACAATGGCCCTGATCACCACACAGACCTTCGACACGAACAAACTGGTTCAGAATTTCTTCAGGCGTTCTTCCCCAAATCCGTCACCGCCCCAATCGCAATGCATGTTGAGGCCAAGCGCTATCTTGCCGCTACCGAGCCCGGCTACGTCGAATCTCTCTCGCATGGCTCGCAGCGAAGCCTCGAGGTGCAAGGCGGACCATTTACTGCCAGCGAATGCGCAGGGTTTCTTGCACTCGAAGGAAGCGCTGACGCGGTCAGACTCCGCCGATGGGATGACCACGGAAAAGTGACTGACCTCGAGGTCCGCAACTTTGATTCATGGATTCCGCTCCTACGTGAAGTGGCAAACGGCTGAAAATCAGCGCAGACGGATCTGCGCTGCGCCGGAAATAAACGGTAGATCTGCAGGACTCAAAGCACCTGCTGCCGCTTTGCACACTGCCGGAATCGCGTTGACACATCGATTCGCAGCACTCGCATTGCCGCCACCGGCAGCACCGGGCTCCCCCGGTTCGTTGCCATGAATCGTGATTTCCATATGCGGATGTCCGCTCATAACGACTCGGTGTTCGCCGCCCGGATTCAACGGCTGTTGCCAATCGGGTGCGCAGTCGTCGTCGATTCGGGTGACATGTTCCACCACTAGAAGTGGACGTCCCTTGACGACACCGGTCACAACAAAGCGAAACGCTCCAAGTGTCCCTTCTTCGAAGGTTCCCATTCCGGGAACTTCGATCGTTCGTTCCAGAGGACGACGCTCGACGGTCGTAACGACATCATCAATCTCGACTTCGAGGATGTCGGCTAAGACTCGAACCATCGGAGCCCATACCGTCATCAACGAAATCGGCTCAAGCATCTGCGGCGTCGCATCCATCGGGCCACCCAGCCCGATGACATTTCGGACGACATCAGGCGCGTCATACAGCGCGTAGTTGAAAATCTCCTGAATACGAAGCTCGGTGATTCCCGCGCCAACACCACTGATAAGCGCAGGAAGAATATCGAGAGCCCAGCCCGGATCGATTCCTGAAACGAAAACAGATGAGCTACCCGCTTCCATCGCAGGGTTAAGCATCGCCATCAATTCCGGCGGCGCACTTGCCGGATGCAGCAATGGATAGAAGGCCGTCGAGACAACATTCCTTCCCGAACGCAGCAAGCGCTCGAGGTCCATGTAGGCCTCCATCGGACGAGTATCGGCAGTTGCGGCATAAACAACGCAATCGACGTCACTCGCGAACGCGATTTCTGTGTTGTCGGTTGCGCTCACGCCAAGGGATGCAATCCCCGCCAACTCGCCCGCGTCTTTGCCGACTTTGGCCGGATTGGAAACAACCACCCCGACGAGCTCGAGGTCGCGATGCGCTGCGACTGCTCGAATTGCCGGTCTCCCGACGTTTCCTGTTCCCCAAACAACCACTCGAAATGTCATAGGGCGGGACCCTAGTAGCGAGCGCGACGCACGCGCTGCGGCCGTCGTTAGTTTTCGAAGGTTGCTTGACTTCGTGGCCGCCCGCCGGGGCCGCTGTAGGCAAGTCCAACCCCAGGAACAACGACGAACTCCACCGAAGGCATCGAGCCAATCGCGGACTTCCACGCCTGAATCAATTGATCCTCTGCCGCGTAATCAAATGGATCGGTAAGAACAAACTCCTCGGGCGCGCCTGGAGCGATCGGGTTCTCTACAAGCCATCGGGCGGTCCTCGCTACTGCTTCCCGAGCCGGAACGACATCTCGATAGCCCAGACGATTCTGCAAGAGCGACGTATCAAGAACACGATGAGTTGGCGAGGGTTGTGCCAACAAGGGTCGAGCGGGGACGGCGAGCTCGAATGGCATCGAAACGATTTCGAGTTCAGCACCAAGTTCTGTCGCAATGATCTCAATCACTTGGCGAATGGTGAGCACCTCGTCATCACCACAATTGAATGCGAGACCCGCCGCCTCTTCTGGACGATCAACGCCGCAAAGAACTGCGTGAGCAAGATTTTCCGTGAATCCGTGATGATGGAGGGTCAAACCGTCATCAGCGACAACGATGTGACGGCGACCATCAAGGATTCGTCGGACGATGCTCCACTCGCGTGGAACAACTTGAAGTGGGCCATATGCATACGGGTAACGAAAGTGCGCAGCATTTGGATGACTTGCAAAAACAAACTCCTCAGTGCGCGCGACGCGAAAGCCCTTTTCGTCCTCTTCCGGCATGGCAACAACAGGTGCTGATTCGCTGACCGGAACAGGAAGGCCTTCGGGCTCAAATAACCACGGATTCATCCAGCCGCGGATAGCCGGCACTCCGCCCACAGAAACAAAACGTTCGGTCCGGCCAACCATGAATTCGGCGATACGACGCAATCGGCCGTACATCACGACAGTGAGATCCCACGTGCGATCGCCCATCGCTTCTGCCAGTGAGTCCATGTCATAGGGGTCGGCATGAATGTGCTCGATGTCAACGGGAGTCTCTGGTCGCTCGTGAGTGCCCCGATGAAGGATCACGACGTCATGACCTCGGTCGATAAGTCCGCGAACTAAGTGGATCCCCGTTGGGCCAGTTCCACCAATCACCAATGTGCGTGTCATCTCTCACCCTCATCGTCTGGTGGCTATGCGCTGCTGACCCTACAAGGCGACCAGCATCCGGTTCGTCCCATCTGTTCAGTCAACACCGACTACCTCATCGTGGTAGCAATCACTCTCGGCTCCAGGGCCGACGTAAAAGGGGAAACCATGATTCTGGAAAACAAAGTCTCAATTATTTCGGGAATTGGCCCGGGACTCGGACAGGAACTCGCCTATTCCTTTGCGCGCGAAGGTTCTGACGTCGTCCTTGTCGCCCGCACTGAATCAAAGTTGCGACAGGTTGCCGACGAGATTGCTCGCCAATGGCCCGACCGCCGCGTATTGGTCTGTCCGACCGACATCTCGGACGCGACCCAGACGCAGAGCATGATCGATGCGACGATCGCCGAATTTGGTCGCATCGATTGTCTTGTGAACAGCGCATATGTGCCACCGCCGTTCACCATGTTTGAAGACGCGAACTTCGATGACTGGCGTAAATCATTCGACATCACCGTCTTCGGCACGCTGCAGCTCACACAGCAGGTTGTGCCTCACATGAAGGCCAATGGCGGCGGCTCAATCGTGTTCGTCAACTCGATGATTCAGAAGAAGCCTCTCGCCACGCAATCGGGCTATGCGACATCAAAGGGTGCTCTCACCGTCGCTGCTCGAATGCTCGCCAAGGAACTCGGCGCGTACCGCATCCGAGTGAACTCAACCTTCATGGGGTGGATGTGGGGCCCGCCTGTCGAGAGTTACGTCGACTATGCCGTCAGCACCGGTCAGGATCGCGCCGCTGTCATCGCCGAAATCACCAAAGACATCCCACTTGGCATCATCCCCGACGATGCCGACTGCGCCAACGCCGTCGCATTCCTCGCCTCAGATCTCGCCAGCGTGATCACTGGCGCTGAACTCGACGTCAACGGCGGCGAGATGATGCTCTGATCGAGCCCATCAGCACCCGCACAATCTGACACAATCACCAGAGACACAATCGAGGAGAATCCCTGTGCCCACCGAACAGTACGCAGAGATGTTGTGGGAAACACCCACACACGAGGAAATCATTGGCATCACCAAGGGCCACGTCGAAGCCATGGAAACCATGGACATCGACGACGTCTGGGTTCAGGCCGGCATGCATCACGTGATGCTCCGAACCATCGGGCGTAAGTCCGGGAACGAACACAAGATCGCTCTTCCCTACTGGCGTGATCCCGAAGGCGTCCGCATTGTTGTCGCTTCGTATGCCGGACACGAAAAGCATCCGGCATGGTTCCTTAACCTCAGCGACCGAGCCGCAAATCCCGAGGTCTACATCAAGGTCCAAGGCGGCGAGTTCTGGTCTGTCCCCGACATCCTTGACGGCGGCCCCGAACACGATCGCATCTGGGAGCTCCTGTGCGACGACCGTGCGTGGTACCGCGATTATCAGAAAAAGTGCGACCGCACGATCCCCTTGGTTCGACTTCCCGAAACTCGTTCGGTCTGAATCTCAAACTGAACAAGGACTCCTGACAGCGCTGTCAGTCACAACCTTCAGGACCGCAAACCTCGCCCTCGACGACAATGTCGAGGGCGAGTTCGCGTTCCGACCACACGCGTTCGAGCACTTCGCGTAACACCTCTGGAGGCTGAGCTCCGGCAACGGCGAGCCGACGATCAAAAACGAAGAAGGGCACACCGCTCACTTGCATCGACGCAGCTGTCGCTTCATCGATCCGGACCTCATCAGCAAAAGCCTCAGTTCGGAGTACTGCGGCAACTTCGTCGGCATCTAGGCCTGCCTCGATAGCCAACCGCTCAACAACTTCGGGAAGCCCAATAGCTTCACCTTCAGAGAGATAGCCGCGCAGGTACCGCTCCTTCACTTCAGTCTGGAGACCTCGAGAAGCGCCCAAGTGAATTAATCGGTGCGCATCGAATGTGTTACCTGGTTGCACGATGTCGAATCGAAACTCCACGCCACACTCAGCTCCAGTCGCCGTCATTCGGTCGACCATGGCTTGAGCTTCCTCGTCGGCAACGCCGTATTTCTTCGCCAACATGCCGACATAGTTTCCGGCCCGCGCAGCAGGAGCAGTTGGGTCGAGTTCATAGCTATGCCAAACAATTTCAACGTTGTCTGAGTGTTCGAAACTTTCGAGGGCAGCATCAAGATTTGCTTTACCAATTGCGCACCACGGACACACGACGTCAGACCAAATATCAACTCTCAAGGTTTCAGTAACTGTGCTCATGGATCTCCAGACGGGTCAGCTTTAAGCGTATCGGCGACACGTCAAGCGGCCGACGAGCAGCGGACCTTGATCGAGTCAAACGGCTAGGTTGAGCCACTACCAAGGGGACGAAAACATGGAAGACGGCATCACGCCGCCAGAGTCTGACGAGCGCGAGCATCCCCTCACTCGGGCGATGATCTTGCTGTTCCTACTGACTGCGCTCATGTCGCTTGGTTACGGCAGCGTCTTCACGCTTCTCGCTGACATTCGAGACAAATTTGGCTTCACCGATGGCCAGGTAGGGCTGATCGCGTTCGCTGGGCTCTTCACCGGCGTACTCAGCCAACTCTTCCTGGCCCGTTATTCCGATCGCGGCTACGCCGTCGTCATGATGCGGGTCGGAATCGCTGCGGCCGCATTCGGAATGCTTTGGATGGTTTTTGCGACGTCCCTCTGGCAATGGATTGCCGCTCGGCTATTGCTTGGCTTGGGCTCAGGAATGGTTGGCCCCGCCATTCGCCGAGTAATCATCGCACGAGATCCGCAGCGAGTCGGAGCAAACCTGGGCCGGCAAACCGCGTTCGATGTAGCCGGATTCGTACTCGGCCCTGCGCTCGCCGCTGGCCTGGCGCAACTCTTCGGGCTCCGAGCGCCGTTCATTGTGCTCACAGTTGTCTACGTACTTGCGGTTTTCTTGGTTGGAAAAGTTACGACCGCAGCGGATGCAGCCGCCTCCGAGATCTCGACAGCAAAACGCTTTTCACTTATCCGCCTGCCCGCTATGCAATCAGCCCTGTTTGCAGCAATAGCGTTCTATTTAACAATCGGAATGTTCGAAGCACTCTGGTCAATTCTTCTTCGTGACCAGGGAGCGGCGACATGGCTCATCGGGGTCACTCTGAGCGTGTTCACAATCCCAATGATTGTGTTCGCCCCTATGGGTGGCGCGTTAGCCCAGCGGATTGGTCCGATACGAGTGGTGACCGTCAGCATCACTGTCGCTGCAATCGCAACCTGCCTCTATGGGTTCTTGCCATTGTGGTTACTCGTTGTTATTTCCGGCATTCACGCGATCGCCGATGCCTACACAATGCCGGCGAACCAAGTCGCCGTGGCGGTGTCGAGTCCGCCGGATCAACTTGCCGCAGGACAGGGTCTGCTCGGAGCAACCGGGCTCGCTATCGCTGCTGCATCGGCGCTTATTGGATCAGCGGTCTATGACTCATACGGCCGAGGATCCATCTTCGCTGGCACCGCGGTGCTCATGATGATCTGTCTCGTACTCGCTCGTTGGCGTTGGAACGCGCAGCCCGCACTTCACGGGATCACGGGTTAGCGTCAAGCCAATGGGCGAACTGCTTTCTAAAGTCATCCCGCTTTCGCTGGGTGCCGCTATTAGCCCAACTGTCCTCGCGCTCGAGTTGCTCATTTTGTCGGGCAAGCGAGCCAAAGCCCGAGCCTCGATGTTCCTTCTTGGAATTCTGCTTGTTTTTAGCGCAATCACTGCATTTGGGTTGCTGCTTTCGCACACAACCTCGACTTCACCTGCGCAGGTTTCAATCACCAAAACTGTCGATGTTGTCGCTGGCAGTCTCCTGCTGCTCCTCGCACTGGGGACGATCCTGCGCTCCTTTGTTCATGACTCGGTAGCCCCTGTTGGCGGCGAAACGAAGGACGCGAAAACTCCTGGTCTGATGTCCGCATTTCTTCTGGGCCTAGCGATCATGGTCACCAACTTCTCCACGATTCTGCTGTACATCCCAGCAATGCGATCAATCAGCGCAAGCGGCATCGCAACACCTGACAAAGCAGCCGCCGTTGCCATCGCATTACTACTCGCGACTGCGCCGATTCTCTTTATCTATGGATTCGCTGTTGGGTTTCCGAAGATCGCAACTCCACCCCTGAACAAGCTTCGGGGATCAATCGATCGTCACCAGCGCACAATCGGCATCGTGATCGAAGTCATCTTTGGCGCCTACCTGATGTTCAAAGCATTTCGTTAGACCAAAACAGCATCAAACGTCGGGCTCAAGCACGTAGGACTTGTTGCCAGCAGGGTCTACCGGGATATCGCCCGCAATCGTGATCCGTTCATGACAACGATGCATACCCTTGGGAATATCCGTGGGAACGATGTGCGCGGTCGCCCGATTGTCCCAGAACGCGATGCTTCCTGGCTCCCATCGGAAACGAACTGTGAACTCTTGGCGTTGCAAATGCTCGTAAAGCATTGCGAGAATGTGGTTGCTCTCTCGACGCGATAACTCAACGATGTAATCGGTGAAGTTGGGTTCGACAAAGATGACCTTCTCGCCAGTTTCGGGATGCACTCGAACGACCGGGTGCACCGCGCGCAGTGGCTTTGACATAAACGCCTTCGCGATCTCGCCCGGCATTTCGCCGCGATCGATCGGGAGCGCATTGTGGTTCACTGCGTGGAGGCCGTCGATGAAGGCCTTGATCTCGGGCGAGAGATAGTTATACGCCATAGCAAGGTTCGACCACTGCGTATCGCCACCATAAGGAGGAACGACAACTGCTCGAAGAATCGATCCCATTGGCGGCGCTTCAATAAATTTCACATCGGTGTGCCAGCGGCTTTCAATCCGTGGACCGCTGGCGCCCTTCTTCTCTTTCACATTTGCGGTGCCTTGTTGATTGTCGAGCAGCAAGATCTCGGGGTAATCAGGAAACGACGGCGGGAATGTCGGGTGGCCCGGAAGCGGTTCACCAAAAGCGCGTGCGAGCGCGAGGTGCTGATCTCGATCGATGAACTGATCACGGAAGAAGACCACCTTCCACTCCAACAGGGCTGAACGGATCTCGGCAGCCACTTCCGCTTCGATGGGCTTCGTCAGATCAACACCGAAAATCTCCGCACCGGTGTACCCCGTCATCGGACGGATATCGAGTCCGAGTTCCGTTGCGTTTGTCGTGCGCTGGCTCATAAGTCCCCCTTGAGTTATGAGAGTTACGTTAGAGCAACTTGGCGGCGTCGCCGTAGAGAAATGGATGCCACGAAACCGGCCCCGAGCGGTGCTCTACTTTGGGAGTCCCCTCCCCGTATCCGGAGCACGAATGACCCCCCGGTTCGCTACCCCCCGACTCGTGTCGGCCATTGTCCTTGCAGTAACCGTCGCACTTGCGCTCGCTTCCTGCGGTGGCACCTCTTCGAAGGTCATCGAAACGACGACCACGCAATCGACAACGACCGTTGCGCCGACAACGACCACCACCGTCGACCCTGGGACCCTTCCCCAGACTGACGAGAAGCCGACGGGAACCGGAGCGGAATTCGAGAACCGCATGAAGGTGCTGGCCAACGCGATCATCACCAACACTCCCGATACCGCCGTTACGGCGTTCTTTCCTGTCTCCGCCTATAAGCAAACAAAGAAGAACACCGATCCGGCTGCGGATTGGAAAAATCGTCTCATTGCCAATTTCAAGGTTGATGTGGCCGACGCAAACAAAAAACTGGGTGCGAATGCCAAGAACGCAGTCTTCACGGGAGCAACAGTCCCTGCCACCGCCGTGTGGGTGAAACCCGGTGAGGAATACAACGTCGGGCCGTACTGGCGCGTTTTTAAAGCGCAGATGAATTACACCGTCGATGGAAAGAACGTGCAGATTCCGATTGAGTCAATGATTTCGTGGCGTGGTCAGTGGTACGTCGTGCATCTCGGGACTATCCGCTGACAAAACCCGCTGAATCGGCAATCAGCCAGTGGTCTTTTTTCGGTACTTCTCCATGTGTTCACGAACGTCGGGCGCGAAATTCAGAAGATTTTGATTTCGCGCTTCAAGCGCGATTGCACTCGTGAGACTGCTCGCTTCGGCGTTATGCCACAGCACCTCTTTGGTCGTGCGGAGGCCACTCGCGGTGTACCCCGCCATGCCACGCGCATAGCTAAGCGCCAGTTCTTCAAGATCGCTATCGGCGACGACTCTCGATACCAGGCCCATACGCAATGCTTCTGCAGCATCGATATCGCGGCCGGTGAGAATCAGATCGAACGCGTTGGCATTGCCAATAAGTCGCGGCAACAAGTAGGTGATTCCGATATCGGTGCCGGAAAGCCCCGTCCGGATAAACGCTGAGCAGAACTTTGCTGAGTCGGAAGCCACGCGAATGTCGGCGGCACATGCCAAAGCCAGTCCGCCACCAAATGCCGGCCCGTTCACCGCCGCGATAATTACCTGCGGAAGATCCCGCATGCGCACCGTCAGGTTCGACATGAACGTTTGAGCGTCAACGCCAGCGGGCATATGCCGATGTTCTCCAGGTTTTGGAGGGGTACCGAAATCTTTCAAGTCGAGACCGGCACAAAACGCTCTGCCGGCTCCGGTGAAAATCACAACTTTGCAATCAACGTCCGCTGCGATTAGATCGAATGTGTCATGAAGTTCGGTCACGAGCTCAAACGAAATTGCGTTGAGTCGATCGGGGCGGTTGAGACAAACCACAGTGATATGCGGTTCGGGTTTGGTCACTTCAACCAGTGCGCTCATTTCGGGATATCTGTCCAAGGGACGTCACTATCGACGCGAACGTCACCCGGAAGCCCCAGTACCCGCTCACCAAGAATGTTGCGCATGATCTCGGACGTACCGCCTTCGATCGTGTTGGCACGAGCACGCAGGAACCGACCAGTTCGAGTGGACATCGCACCAGACGAACGCGTCATCGGATATCCGGGTTCGTGCAGCATGCCGGCGGCGCCTTCAAGGTCGACAATGGCCGCCGTGACTCGCTTCGAAAGTTCGGCGGAAGCCAGTTTGCTCACTGAACCTTCTGGGCCCGGATTCCCGCCCACTGCAGACTGCTTGGCGCGGGCATTGGTAAGCCGAACGATTTCCGCCTCGATCCAAAGCGCCATGACTCGGTCACGCCAGATCTCATGCTCAACCGACGAAAGTTGCGACTTTCGAACTGCCCACAACTTCATGAGTTCGTTGATCGGGCCAGAACCTCGCGGCGCGGGACCGCCGGCAAGAGCAACGCGCTCGTTCATGAGCGTGGTGATCGCCACACGCCAGCCATCGCCCTCGTCGCCAAGACGCAAGGAATCGTGAATGCGCACGTCGGTCAGGAAGACCTCATTGAATTCCGCTTC
>WLMU01000025.1 GCA_009700115.1 Actinomycetota bacterium | reverse complement strand
CAGCGGTCGCTTCATGGACAGCGCAAGGAAGATGGCCGTGGCCAATCCTTCGTCAGCCATGTACCCGTAGTCGGCTAATCCAGCAACGACTTCCGACACCGAAGTTGGGAGGGAGGAACTCACGGTGGAGAGGCTACCGGTGAGAGGCTTCACCGATCGAAGCCGACTCAGGCAGTGGCCCACACAATGAGTTCTGCGCCCTCGGGGCCCGCCGTGATCGCTTGTGATCCTTCATCGGTGAGTCGCACCGCAGCGCCCTGCTCGAGAGCTTTGTGACCATTGAGTTCTGCTGAACCGAGTGCCACAAAGACATGCACATGCGGAGCGACAGGGAGCGAAACGGCCTCGCCGGCTTTGAGTCGACCTGCATGCATCACGGCGTCGCGCTGATTGATATGAATCACCGCTCCGCTTCCGGTACCGCCGGCGATCGCAACAAGCCCACCGGCGTTCAGCAACTCGGTAACGTCCTGCTGCTCGTAGCCAGGCTCTAGGCCAACCGTGTCGGGAGGAACCCACATCTGCACAAAATGGGCTTCGACATCAGGGCTGGGATTCTGTTCGGAGTGACGAATCCCCCGACCGGCGGTCATCCGTTGGGCAAGACCGGGACCAATAATTCCGTGATTTCCAAGAGTGTCTGAATGTTCAACTTCACCCGACAAAACCCACGTGATGATTTCCATATCGCTATGGCCATGCGTGCCGAACCCAGTAGCGGGCGCGACCCGATCATCGTTGCTGACAAGAAGTAGTCCATGACCAGTGTTCGTTTGGTCAACGTAGGAGCCGAAGCTGAAACAGTGGCGAGAATCGAGCCATCCGATTTGTGTCTCGCCTCGGTCGGCCGCACTGCGAATCTCGATCGTCATGCTGTTGTCAGCCCCTCAAGAAGAAAAGGTAGAAGACCGAGAACATTCCGATCGTCACCCCGGCTGATGCGACCAGCGTCCACTTCGCAGAACTCTGCCAGCGCTGCTTTGTTGCAGGTACTTCGCGGGGTTTGGGATTGATGGGTTGAGTCATCGTGTCATCGGCTGACTCAAAGTCCAGTGACTGCCCGCCACACGCGCTCTGCGGTGTAGGGCATATCGAGATGAGTAATTCCAAAGGGTGAGAGTGCGTCGATCACAGCGCTTTGCACTGCAGGCGTGCCACCAATTGCTCCGGATTCGCCGATGCCCTTCGCTCCGAGCGGATTAACAGGCGATGGCGTTTCCAGCGGCACGAGATCGAAACTCGGGAACTCTGCTGCCGAACCGAAGGCATAGTCAGCAAGGTTCGAGGTCTGAGGGTTGCCGTCCTCGTCGTACATCATGTGTTCGAACAGAGCTTGACCGACACCTTGGGCGATTCCGCCGTGCCGCTGCCCTTCGACGATCAATGGGTTGAGGATGCGACCGGCATCGTCACACGTGACGATGCGGCGAAGCGTGGTTTTGCCAGTTTCGGTATCGACCTCGACCACGGCGATATGCGCACCGAATGGGAACGTCGCATTTTCGGCGGTGAAGGTGAGGGCGGCCTCGATGGGCAGCCCAGTCGCTCCCGCCCCGATTGGTCCGACGATGTCTCCGGCAGTACCAACTTCGGCCCACGTCTTGGAAAGAGACGGCGTTCCTGCAACATGGAACACGCCACGATCGACATCGAGTTCAATGTCATCGACATTGGCCTCGAGAAGTTCGGCCGCAACTGCTCGCGCCTTGTCAACCACCTGTCCGGTCGCTGTCCATACGGCTGAACCGCCGAGCTGCAGCGAACGGGAGCCCATCGTTCCGCCGCCTTGAGCAACACGATCGGTATCGCCAGCGACGACATCAATGTTTTCCATTGCGATTCCGGTGAGATCACTGGCCAGCATCGCCCATGCCGTGTTGTGGCCCTGGCCATGCGACGACGACCCTGTGTAAACAGTCAGTCCGCCGTTGTTGTCGAGGACCACCTTGGCGAATTCGCCTTGGTTGCCTGCAGGACCAGCAGTGATTTCGACGTACACGGCAACGCCGATGCCGAGTTGGATCGAGTCACCAGCGGCGCGTCGAGCTGCCTGTTCGGCACGTAACCCTTCGTAGTCCGCCTCGGCCAAGGCGACATCGAGAGCAGCGACGTAATCGCCACAGTCGTACACCGCCCCTGTCGGCGTTGTATACGGAAACTGGTCGGCAGCAATCAAGTTGCGGCGACGAACATCAACGGGGTCCATTCCGATTTCCGCAGCGAAGAGATCAAAAGCTCGCTCGATGGCTGCGGTTGCTTCGGGACGTCCAGCACCGCGATAGGCCTCGATCGGAGTCGTGTTCGTCATCACCGATTTCACGTTGCATTCGATCTTCGGGATTGTGTACGTGCCCGGCGCCATGGTGCGCGTCATGAACGGAAGGAACGTACCCATGCCGGGGTACGCGCCAACATCTTGAAGAACCGTCAGGCGATAGGCCTCGACGGTTCCGTCTCGGGAACCACCAATTTCGATCTTGTGAACCTGACCGCGTCCGTGTGGCATTGAGACCATGGACTCGCTGCGTGATTCCGCCCAGCGAACAGGTCGATTGACTGTGCGCGCCACCCAAGGCAGCAACATCTCATCGGTCTGCAGATTAATTTTTGCGCCGAAGCCACCACCGACGGCAGGAGCAATGACATGAACCTGTTCCGGTGCGAGTTCGTAAACTGCGGCGATCTTGCCCTTGACCGAGTGTGGAGCTTGGGTTGACGACCAAACGATGACTCGGCCTTCGTGCCAAACCACAGCGAGACCGCGAGGTTCAAGCGGCGCAACTGCGACACGTTGATTTACGAGATCGCGAGTAACGACGACTTCACAACCATCAAACAATTCTTCGGTGTAACCGAAGGGAACTTCTAGTGCGATGTTCGATCCGTGTTCGGGGTGAAGAATCACCTGATCAGTCGCAGCGAAAACTGGATCGACGGCAACGTCGAGTGGATCGAAATCGACAATGACGAGTTCGGATGCGTCTTCAGCAGCGGCTGCTGTTTCGGCGATGATTACCGCAATGGCTTCGCCAACAAAGCGCACAACGCCGGTGGCTAACCAGGGGCGGGCGAGAATATCGGGCACCATTCCAGGTAGCGCTACAGGCGCTGGTCCGAGATCTCCCGCTGCAGCGATATCGGCAGCGGTATACACGGCCACCACTCCGGGAGCCTGACGCGCTTCGGACACATCGAGTTCGGTAATTCGAGCATGAGCGATCGTTGAGCGCACGAAATGAGCGTGTAGCGCCCCTTCAAGCAGTGGCTCTTGCAGATCAGCGGTGTAGCGAGCTCCGCCAGTAAGGAACAACGGATCCTCACGACGCTGAACACGGGTACCCATCACGCTCATTTGGTCCACTCCCCCTCAAAGATGCCGGTGCGGCTCCATGAGGTTAGTTGACGCTTGAGCGCAACCTTCTCAGCGAACGAGAGAAGATCCGAGACCCTCGAAGGGCCAAGAATCAGGAACTCGAACTGGGTCCCTGGCCTCGGGAAGCAGGTGGTACACCTCTTCACCGGCTTTGGCGTAGCCGTATTGCTCTCGAGCCAGCCGTTCAATTTCCGCATCGGTCTGTAACGCGTCGGCCTGCGCCTGCGCTTCGGCATTGGCCTGATCAAGGTCGGCCAAGCGCTGCTCGGCCGCGGCGGCAGTCCTGTGCTGATCAAGAAGCGTTCGCGTAGGGGCTAAGAACGCCACAACCGCGACGGTAACGATCACCAAAATCACCGGAGTGATAATCCAGCCAGAACGGAGAAGCAGCGATCGCTTCGCTTTGGCGTGCTTGTTCCCAGACGGTTTGGCGCGCGCGTCGGAGCGCTTTCGCGGCGCGTGTGATTCCGCGCGTGTTCGTCGGGACAAGCGAGACATGATTAGCGGCCTACCTGCTTGATGGCCGCGGCACCCCAGTAAGCCGCAGCGTCACCGAGATCGTCTTCGATGCGAAGCAACTGGTTGTACTTGGCAACGCGATCGCTACGAGCTGGGGCACCCGTCTTAATTTGACCGCAATTCGTTGCGACAGCCAGATCGGCAATCGTGGTGTCTTCCGTTTCACCGGAACGATGCGACATCACTGCGGTGTAGCCCGCACGAGTAGCCATCTCTACGGATTCAAGCGTTTCGGTAAGCGAACCAATCTGATTGACCTTCACCAAAATCGAGTTCGCTACGCCAGCGTCGATACCCCGGGCGAGACGCTCAACGTTGGTGACAAAAAGATCGTCACCAACGAGTTGCACCTTGTCGCCAATGGCTGCAGTCAGGAGAGACCAACCGTCCCAATCTTCTTCTGCCATTCCGTCTTCGATGGAAACGATCGGGTACTTCGTCGACAGTTCTTGAAAATACCCAACCATCTCGGCTGGCGTTAACGAGCGACCTTCGCCTGCGAGTACGTACTTTCCGTCCTTGTAGAACTCGGTCGAGGCGGCATCGAGGGCGATAGCGATATCGGCTCCAGGCGTGAAACCAGCCTTTTCGATTGCCTCAAGGAGAAGTTTCACTGCGTCTTCGTTGGACGCAAGGTTTGGGGCGAATCCGCCTTCGTCTCCAATTGCCGTCGAGAGATCGCGATCATGCAAGACCTTTTTGAGCACGTGATAGGTCTCGGCGCCCCAGCGAAGCGCTTCGCTAAATGACGCAGCGCCAACCGGCATGATCATGAATTCCTGAATATCGACGTTGTTGTCGGCATGCTCACCGCCATTGAGCACATTCATCATTGGGACGGGAAGCACATGTGCATTCACGCCACCGATGTATCGATAAAGAGGGACTGCGAGATCATCGGCAGCAGCGCGCGCCACGGCGAGCGAAACTCCAAGGATCGCGTTCGCTCCGAGTCGACTCTTGTTGTCGGTGCCATCGAGTTCGATCAACACTCGGTCAATGTCGCGCTGATCGAGAGCATCAAACCCAACGAGCGCGTCGTAGATCTCGTCGTCGACATGGGCGACCGCATCGAGCACGCCCTTGCCCATATAGCGACCTTCACCATCGCGAAGCTCAACGGCCTCGAAAGCCCCGGTTGAGGCGCCTGATGGAACGATTGCCCGACCCGTGGCCCCGGATTCGAGAATGACCTCGACCTCAACGGTCGGATTTCCACGGCTATCGAGGACCTCGCGGCCAGCGATGTGTTCGATAATGCTCATGAGATCGGGGGCTCCTCATCAATGGGGCTTCGGTGGAAGTTTTCCACGTCAGCGCGCGGGCTGTGGGGACGGTCAGAGGCCCGCGCGTCCCTCTAGTTCAGCACTCCGAGCCGCATCGCGGTAGTTCACAGCCGCCGCGCGCAGAGCCGTCTCAGGATCGATCCCCGAGCGACGGGCCTCGTCGACGATGGCGAAGAGCAATAACCCGGTGGTTTGATCATCAATCGTCGTGCCGAACCCAGCGATTGCCGCCTGGAGCGAAGAGGCCACAGGCAACGCGCTCTGGTCGAGATCGGCAAGCGAACCGGCCTTCTTCTGGATCTTCAGTGCGTAGAGCAACGCGGGGATTGCATCTGGAACTCCGTCGAAAACACTTTCCCGACCCTTCTCGGCTTTCTTGATTTGTTCCCAGTTCCGCACCACAGCGTCAGCATCTTCGGCTTCGACATCGCCAAAAACATGGGGGTGTCGCGAGCGCAACTTGTCGTGCACGTTCAGTGCGACATCTGCGATCGTGAATTGACCCACCTCTGATGCCAACTGACTATGGAAGAGCACTTGGAAAAGAAGGTCACCAAGTTCCTCCTCTAAGTGTTCATATCCAGTTCCTGCTTCGACATCGAGATGGTCGATGGCTTCGAGCACTTCGTAGGACTCTTCAAGCAAATGGCGCCGCAGAGAATCGTGTGTTTGCTCACGATCCCATGGACATTCAGAACGAAGTACGGCGACAAGCTCAACAAACCGCATCAGCTCCTGAGCGACTGGCGACGCCAACTCTGGGATGTAGATCGACGTGAGATGGTCGGCTACGACGCGATCTAGCTGTGTCCAGGGGATCTCCTCGACCACTTCATCGGGAAGCCCGAGCCTTTGCAAAACCGTGATGGTGGCGTCTGGTGCAAGACATGAATCGATTCCCGCATCGAGGGCCAGTTTCACGTCAGAGAGCACATCAGCGGAATCGCATTGAGCGACCAACAGTGGGCCTCGCTCCCCCGCCGCATCGACAGCGAACCGATGGCCGTCAATGATCCGAACCCCCACCGACACCGGATCGATGCCGAGGCGTGCCCATGTGAGATCGAGAAAGGACAACGCTGGGATGATCTCGACGTCACAGCGTGGGTCAGCCAGCAAGAGCTCAACCGTTCGCTCAGCAACAATCGGTGAACCCGGCACGGCATAGAGAACTTCGCCCGACTGATTTGCGGCGGAAAGTAATCGCTCGACAATTTCTGGATACACAGCATCGATTTCCAATGCCGATTCGTAGACCTCGTCGAATGATTGAGCGTTCTCCATGATCGAGGCCGCGGGGTGACGACGGGTACGAACGAACTGCTCGGGAATCTTTTCGATCGCTTCTCGAGTGCCGACCGTGAGGAACTCAACGTCGCCGGGGCCAAGCCCAATGATGACGACCCGTGGGGTCATGAGCGACGACAGATCACTGCAGTGGAAGTGCGTCAATCGTCGTAGACGATGGCGTTGCGCCCGCCGGAGCAACAATCTTGGCCGTTGTCGGATCGAACTGTCCGTAGCGTCCATTGACCGAGATCTGAGCGTCTGCAGCAATTCGAGCAAGTTCAGCGCCAACGATGGCATCGGCATTATCGGTCACGGCCATTTTGAGTGACTCTTTGAGCTGCTCAAACGTCAACTTGCCGCGGGCGGTCACCAAGATGAGGTGATAGCCGAACTTTGTTTTCACCGGTGCACCAACCACGCCGATCGGCTGGGCCCATGTGGCCTTGTCGAATTCGGTCACAAATGTTCCGGCTGGGCCGCACGGAAGTGCTCCGCCCGCCGTTGCCGAACCAGTGTCCTGCGACTTCGCGGCAGCAAGCGCCGCGAAATTGGTGGTTCCCTTGAGGTGCGACTGGATGTCGTTGATAGAGGCCAGCGCTGTGGCGTACTGGGCATCGGTAGGAGTCGAGTTGCTTGATCCGGTGCCAGCAAGAACAAGGATGTGACTCGCACAAACGAGGTCCCCTTGGTACTGATCCTTCGTCGACTCGTACAACTTGCGCAGACCTTCATCAGTCTGTGCCTCGGCAAGAACGGCTTCACTCAGCACATTCTGCGCAGCAACACCGTTAATGAGCGTTTGCTGGTAGCTCACAGGTAGATCGCCGAAGACCGATGCACCGCTGCCAGCTGTGAAGTTCTTTTCCAACAGTGTCTTCGCGCTCGCACGATCGGCATCGGTCACGGTGAGTCCCCGTTGGGCAACACCTAACTGAGCCAGCTGAAGACTCAACTGGTCATTCAAAAATGCTGCGGTGTAGGACGTCGCCCACGAGTTGCCATCGGCGGAACGAAGAGAACTTGCCCCGCCGGAACTCTCGTACACCTTCGAGAAGGCTTCGATCTGAGACTGGAAGTCACTGTCGGATAACGACCACTTGTTCACTGTCAGCGCCGTCGGGTTGACAGCAGTGCATGACGAGCCGATAACGGCCATCAGCAGGGCGAACAGGAGGGCGGCGATGGGGAGGGTGCGCGTCGTCTTCACAAGGTTTCTCACACTAACGGAGCCAGCCGATGCCTTGACAGTCATGCCTCCTCGGCGGGTACGAGATCCTGAAGAGCCGCAACGAGATCCCCGACGATCGAACTCGCCGTAGAGAGGTGCAGTTGCAGCAGCTGCGGTTCTGCCTTGTACGCCGAGCCCTTGTAAATCCGGTCAAGGCGGATCGTGGCCGACGTGCGCAATGCCAGCGGCGAGATCCGGGCAACGAATTTTGGCCCACCGAAACCAGGACCTTTCGTCACAACGACATCGGTGACCCCCGTGCGGACGCATTCAGCCCTCAATCCAGCCACCTCGAGGAGCGCCTCGGCGTCGACCGGTATCGGGCCAAAGCGGTCCTCCCATTCGGCCCGGATATCGGCGACCTCATCACTCGACGTGACACCGGCAAGACGCCGATAGGCCTCGAGTCGGAGATCTTCTCGCTCGACATAGTCGGCGGGAAGCGATGCATCGATTGGGAGCTCGAGTTTGATTTCCACCGGCTCGGGAATCGATTCACCCTTAAGTTCGGCAACCGCCTCAGTGACCATCTGGCAATAGAGGTCGTAACCAACTGCCGCGATGTGTCCGCTCTGACCCGTGCCGAGCAAGTTGCCAGCGCCGCGAATCTCAAGATCCCGCATCGCGATTCGGAATCCTGAACCGAGTTCCGTCGCTTCACCGATCGTTCGAAGCCGTTCGAAGGCTTGTTCGGTAAGCGCACGATCAGGAGGAAAGAACAGATACGCATACGCGCGACTTCCGGAACGGCCAACACGACCGCGTAGCTGATGAAGCTGGCCGAGACCCAAGAGATCGGCCCGATCAACCACCAATGTGTTCACCGTGGGCATATCAATCCCCGACTCGATGATGGTCGTGCAAACAAGAACGTCGAATGCACCTTCCCAAAAATCCAATACAACTTTTTCGAGAGTTCCTTCATCCATCTGCCCGTGAGCAACAGCGATTCGCGCTTCTGGGACAAGCTCCGAAAGATGCGCAGCAACTCGATCAATGTCCTGAACGCGATTGTGAACGAAGAAAACCTGACCTTCTCGAAGCAGTTCGCGTCGGATTGATTCGGCGACAGCACGTTCGTCGTATTCACCGACGTAAGTGAGGATCGGCTGACGCTCGCTCGGTGGCGTATTCAATAACGTGAGATCACGAATACCGGTGAGGCTCATTTCCAGGGTTCGCGGAATTGGAGTAGCCGAAAGTGTGAGTACGTCAACTCCCACTTTCAGGCCCTTGATTGCTTCTTTGTGAGAAACACCAAATCGCTGTTCTTCGTCGACCACGAGCAGTCCAAGATCTTTGAATTTGAGGTCCCCACCTAGAAGTCGATGAGTTCCGATCACCACATCAACATCGCCTGATTCAAGACCGGCAATGACTTTTTTCGCCTGAGCATTCGTAAGGAACCGACTCAGCATTTCGACGCGTACGGGATAGCCCGCGAATCGTTCGCTAAAGGTCTGCAGATGCTGCTGGGCAAGAAGCGTCGTTGGAACAAGGATCGCTGCCTGTTTGCCATCTTGCACCGCCTTAAACACTGCCCGGATCGCAACTTCGGTCTTTCCGAATCCCACATCGCCACACACAAGGCGATCCATCGGAGACTCGCCTTCCATGTCGGCTTTGACTTCGTCAATTGCCGTCTTCTGATCCGGCGTCGGTTCAAACGGGAACGACTCTTCAAGTTCGCGCTGCCATGGCGTATCGGGACCGAATGCGTGACCCGGGGCGTGAATCCGCTTTTGATAAAGCACCACGAGTTCTTGCGCGATTCCCGTTACGGCTTCACGAACACGAGCTTTGTTCTTTTGCCACTCGCCGCCCCCGAGTCGACTCAGGCTCGGCGAGTCACCGCCGGTAAAGGGCCGCACCGCATCGACCTGATCGCTTGGAACATAAAGGCGATCGTCTCCTCGATATTCAAGAAGCAAGTAGTCGCGCTCAACGCCACCGATCGCTCGTTTCACCATTCCGCCGTAGCGACCAACGCCATGTTGGTAGTGCACGACGAAATCGCCAGGTGCGAGGTCGTCGAAATGGCCTTGGGCAGCCGCTTTCCGCGGACGAGCCCGACGATGCGCACGGCGACGCCCGGTGATGTCAGATTCGGCAAGGAGTGCAAGCCCAAGATTCGGAAACCGCACGCCGCGTTCGAGCGGGGCAACGACAACGTGCCCACCGGGAGTTGAAAGATCTTCACGGCCGCGTTCATCGAACGAAAGATGCACGCCTTGTTCGCCGAGTAATGCGACGAGCCTGTCGGCTGATCCGCTTCCGTCGGCAGCAACAACCACCGTGGCGCCGTCGGCGAGAGCCGCGCGCAACTGATCGACAAGAACGGTTCCGTCGCCAACGACTGGATCCCACCCCGACGCACCAACAACGGGAGTGTTCGGAGAATCAGGAATGTCGAGCACCGTCCACATCGGCGCATTCGTCCGTCCAAGCAACCGCTCGAACGGAACATGCAACTGAGGAAACGATCCTTCAGCACCCCATGTCCGCGAAAGCGAAGCTTCCAGATCTTGTTCCTCAGCGAGGATGTCGCCAGCACGGTCGCGCATTCGACGCGGTTCGATCAACAAGATCTGTGCGTCATTCCGCAGCAGATCAAAGAGCACATCTGGGTCATCGGCGTTGTCGTCAACGAGCCATGGGAGCCAGCTCTCCATGCCATCGAAGATCTGGCCTTCTGATAACCGCTCCCACTGCTCCCGACCCCAAGGCTGCGAACCAACAAGCGCCGCCGCTCGTTCCCGCACTTCATCGGTCGGAAGTAATTCGCGGCACGGAAAAATTGTCACTTCAGCAACTGACACGGTCGCTCGTTGATCGGCAATAGAAAATTCAGTGAGGCGATCGACTTCGTCTCCCCAAAGATCGATTCGCACCGGAACATCGGCGGTACTCGGGTAGATGTCGACAATCGAACCTCGGACCGCAACTTCACCTCGGTGCTCAACCTGCACCTCGCGGCGGTATCCGAACCGCACGAGCTGATCGATCAGCGCTACGGGGTCGGCAACATCGCCCACTCCGATAGTGATCGGTTCAATCTCGCCGACATGAGGACCGAGGCGTTGAACAAGAGCTCGGACAGGGGCCACGATCACCGCTGGGGCTCGCTCGGGTTCGTGCAGACGCCATAACACCCGCGAACGTCGACCCATCGTGTCGATCGCCGGGCTCACGCGTTCAAAGGGCAAGGTCTCCCAAGCCGGAAAGAGTTCGACTTCCTCGGTCCCGAGAAAGGCCGCGAGATCGTGCACCAGACGCTCGGCTTCTGCGGTCGTGGGCACAGCAACCACCACAGGCCTGCGATCGGCCCGATCTACGAGCGACGCAATCGTGAGGGCACGAGCCGGCTCAGGTATGACGATTGAGCCCTCTCGGCGGCCCAGCACCGAAACGATCGCTGGCTCATCGACCAGCATCGGGATCAGATCAGACAGAGCCATGGGACCTCGGGACACGCGCGTATGCCCGGCACGAAGTGGGCCGGGGGTGAGTCCATGAGACTACCCATCGGTGTGGAACTCTCCGCCGAGAGAGACGCCGGGCACATTGTTCAGGTTTCCGCAATGAGAATCTGGACGTCAGTGATTGCGCTCAGGGGTCCTGCGGGTGTCAACTAGCGCAAGTATGACTGCACCCACTGAAAATCAGAGTTCAACCGGACCGACTCCGCTGCCCCCGATGCAGCAAACGAGTATCCCGGAACGTCGATCATTCAGATTCAAGAGCAAGATGCTCGGACGAGCACTTACGACAGACCAACTCGAGCATGAGCGACTGAGCAATTCGGTTGCACTCGCGGTGTTCTCGTCGGACGCTTTGTCTTCCACTGCCTACGCCTCAGAAGAAATTCTTCTTACGCTGCTTGTCGCTGGCGTCGGAAGCATGGCGTTCAATCTTGTGCTCCCGATCACGATCGCCATGGTGCTCGTGCTCACCATTTTGGTTTTCAGTTATAGACAGACCATTAAGGCCTACCCCTCCGCAGGCGGTGCATACATCGTCACGAAAGACAACCTCGGCGTCATCCCCGCCCAGGTGGCTGGCGTTGCGCTTCTTACTGATTACATCCTGACGGTCTCTGTATCTGTTTCCGCAGGCGTTGCCGCTTTGTATTCGGTATTCCACGGGGTCTACCCCTACCGAGTGCCCATTGCTCTCGGTTTTATCGCGATCATTGCTATTGGCAATCTCCGCGGCGTGAAGGAATCCGGAAAAATCTTCGCAATTCCGACCTATGCATTCTTGATTTCAATGTTCCTGATGATTGGTGTCGGCATTGTCAAAGCGACACTCGGCGGCGGACTCGACCATGTGCGACTTGATCCGATACAGGCCGAAGCGTTGGCCACAACTGGTGCTGCCAGTTTCGTACTGATCCTTCATGCGTTTGCATCGGGAGGCGCTGCGGTCACCGGCGTCGAAGCAATTTCGAATGGCGTTCCTGCGTTCAAGGCCCCCGAATGGAAGAACGCACGAAACACCCTCATGGTCATGGGCATCTTCCTTGGCATGATGTTCCTTGGAATTTCTTGGCTCGCCGGGCAGGTTCACGCCGTGCCGATGGAAGGCCGAACCGTCATCTCCCAGATCGCGGAAACGGTCTATGGAAATGGAGTGTTAGGCAAATTCCTGTTCATCTTCACCCAGGCCTCAACGATGTTCATTTTGGTGCTTGCAGCCAATACCTCGTTCGCCGACTTCCCACGACTTGCGAGCTTTCAGGCCGAAGACTCATTCATGCCACGACAGCTCACCAAGCGCGGCCATCGATTGGTTTTCTCAAACGGAATCATTGCTTTGGCCATCTCTGCGGCGGTCCTCGTCGTCATCCTTGGCGCCGATGTCTCGAAACTGATTCCGCTCTATGCAGTCGGCGTCTTTACGAGTTTCACCCTTTCGCAAGCAGGTATGGCTCGACGTCATATCCGTTTGAAGGAACAAGGCTGGAAGGTCGGCCTCTTCATCAATGGCTTGGGCGCCATCGTGACCCTTGTCGTAACGGTCGTCATCGCCTACACAAAGTTCACCCATGGTGCGTGGGTCATCATCGTTCTGATTCCCATCTTTGTTTGGGTCGTGGTTCGCTTGAACCACCAGTACGAAGCAGAGAAAGCAGAACTTGAGGGTGACGCAATTCTCGCCGCCACCGCTCCGATTCTCCGTCGTCACGCAGTCGTGGTTCTGATCGACAAAATCGATCGCACCTCGGCTCGTGCAATCCAATACGCCCGAACGCTTCACCCTGATCGCCTCTGGGCTGTGCACATTGCTGTCGACGAAATTCACGCATCGGAACTTGCCGATGAATGGAGCGCTCTCGCCCTCAAGCAACTCCCTCTGGACATTCGCGAATGCCCCGATCGACGAATTAACCGCACTGTGCTTGAGGTAGTTCACGAACTCGCTGCCGATGGAGATACCGAAGTTTCGATCCTGATCCCGCGTCGTGAATATCGATCACGCTGGCACCGCTTGCTCCACGACCACACTGCCGATGGCATTGCCAAGGCGATCAGCGATGTGCCGCATGCCAATGTGACCTTCGTTCCGTATCACCTCACCAAAACCTCAAAGGGCCAGCACATCCACAAAATTGAGCACGGAGCGGTGTCCGGCACCTCGGACATTCACAACTGAGATGGCACTCTTCACACGTAACGCAAAACGCATAGAAGCCGAACGGGTCGCCGAGACTCGAGCTGCTTTCGATGAACTTGGGCGCCTTTCCCTTGAAGGCGTCATCCCAATCGAAGACGTTGTCTGGCGCGACCACGTGAAGGTTGCGGGCCGAGTCAAAGCACTTCGGATTCAACCCTGGGCGGAACAAATCGCCAGCCTTGAACTCACGCTTGCCGATTCCACCGGTGGAGTCACCGTCGTTTTCATGGGCCGACGCACACTCGGCGGCGTGAAACTCGGCAGCCACTTAGTGGTTGACGGAATGGCCAGCGAGCACCACGGCTTGCTCACGATTCTCAACCCCGCCTACCAACTGCTCCCTCGGCAAGTCACGCTGCCGTTCTAAGCAGCACCGGCGTAGCGGCAAGAATCTCGCCGACACAACCGGTAGTTAGGCAGTCCTTGCGTTCACACGATTCATCGCGGAATCTGCGCCGTCGCTCACGATGAGTTCGACAGCGTCCGCTGCAACTTCAATCGCAATATCGAGCAGTTCGCGATCGGCCTTTCCGACGCGCTTAAGAACGTGATCGACTCCTTCGTCTTTGCTTGGCGGTTTACCAACGCCGATCCGAACCCGTACGAAATTGTCGTCGTGAAGATGGGCTTTGATCGACCGCAAGCCATTGTGGCCAGCCAGTCCCCCGCCAATCTTCACGCGCACCGTCCCGGTCGGAAGATCGAGTTCATCGTGGACGATGACCAATGCTGTGGGCTCGTCAATGCCGAAGCGGCGAACCAAGGGCGATACCGACTCGCCGGAAAGGTTCATGAATGTTGTCGGTTTGGCAAGCGCCACACGCTTCTGACCGATGCGCACCTCGTCGACCAGCGCGCGTTCCTTGCCGGACTTCAGGCGGCCATTGTGGCGACGCTCAAGCAGGTCAACGACTGCGAAACCCACGTTGTGACGCGTGCCGTCGAACTCACTTCCGGGATTGCCTAAACCGACGACGAGAACGTCAGCCGGTGTGCCGCGTCGGGGGCGATCGCCACCCCTGCCGCCAAATGCCACTTACTCGGCGTCGTCAACGGCTACTTCAGCCGCCGGCTCGCCCTGAACAGGAGTTTCTCCGGCTTCGCCAGCTTCGGCGCCGTCTTCAACGGAGAAGCGAGTGGCGATACCGAGAACGAGCTGAATGCTGTCGTCGATGTCAGTGGTCACGCCGGTCGGCATCGTGAGTGTCGCAACGGTGATTGCAACACCAATGTCGAGGTCGGTGATATCGATTTCGATCTGGCTCGGAATGTCGGCGGGCTTTGCCTTGACCGTAAGGGTCTTGAGCGGCTGGTCGACGATGCCTCGACGGGCTTCCACGAGCTTTGCTTCGCCTACGAGGATGAGCGGAACTTCAACAGCAACGGGAGCGTCAGCATCAACACGAAGGAAGTCGATGTGAAGCACGTTGCGACGCACGGGGTGACGCTGGAGGTCCTTGATAATGGCAAGGTCCTTCTGGCCGTCGACCTCGAGGGTGATGAGCGCATTGAGTCCGGCCTCGGTCGTGAGCGCACGGCGCAGATCGGGCCACGGAACCGAGATAGCGATTGCATCGCGGCCTAAGCCGTAAACAACCGCAGGCACGAGACCGTCGGTACGAAGACGGGTCGATGAGCGGGAACCGGCGATACGTCCGGTTGATGCGGTGAGGGTGATGGCCATGATTGGGTGCTCCTGGAGGCTGCGCCGGTGCGCGCCGTCGGCTGACGTTCGTGAAACGGGTGGCAATCCTACCGATCTGCCCCTCAGAAGGCGAACTCGCTCCCCGTGGGGTCACATCTGGCTGAAGTTCGCTCCCGGACGACCGCACCAAACGCCCTCGCCACGCCTTCACCTGCGCCCAACATGGGCCAGGGCATCAGTCCGAGAGCCTGGGGTGAAACAGAAGTGGCCTCGCCGCCATCTCTGTCTGACTCAATCGTCAGCTTTGGTTGTGGCCGTCGAAGATTTCGCTGACGGAGGTGTCTTCAAACACCGCGTCGATTGCATCGGCGATGATGCCGGCAACTGAAAGCACTTCAATTTTGTCTGATTGCTTCTCGGGTGGAAGCGGCAACGTGTTGGTCATGACGACTTTTGAAATGCACGAGTCGTTCAAACGTTGAATAGCGGGACCGCTGAAGACGCCATGTGTGCACGCCGCGTAAATTTCGGTCGCACCGCGAGCCTTGAGCTGTTCGGCTGCAGCAACAATCGTTCCGCCGGTATCGATCATGTCGTCGATGAGGACGCAGATACGTCCATCGACTTCACCGACGACGTCACGAGCTTCCACGGTGTTCTTAAGACCCTTCACGCGACGCTTATGAACGATTGCGAGGTCAGCATGAAGTTGATTGGCATAACGCTCCGCCACTTTCACGCGGCCAGCATCGGGGGAAACGATGACAAGGTCGTCGCCGAGACCAGCCATGAAATCGACCAGTACCGGCATTGCGGTGAGGTGGTCGACAGGACCATCGAAAAAGCCTTGAATCTGACCCGAGTGCAGATCGACAGAGATAAGGCGCTTTGCTCCGGCGGCCTTGAACATGTTCGCGATCAACTTCGCCGTGATCGGTTCGCGACCTTCGGACTTTCGGTCTTGACGTGCATAGCCATAGAACGGGGCGACGGCGGTGATTCGTTTCGCGGAAGCCCGCTTGGCAGCATCGACCATGATGAGTTGTTCCATGATCGCGTCGTTCACGGTCATCTTCCCGGAACTGACATGGGATTGAATAATGAACACGTCAGTACCGCGAACTGATTCACCAAAACGCGTATGAAGCTCGCCGTTAGCGAATTCCGCAAGATTTGCATCGCCTAATTCGACACCGAGGCGTTCAGCAATTTCTTCAGCAAGCGGGAGATTGGCCCGACCTGAGACGATATGCAGGCGCTTTTTGGTGACGAGTTCCATTCGATTTCTTTCGCCGGTGCGTTTATTGGTCATTCTGAAGGTGAAGTGTAGAACGGTCCGGGCCGGGCGCCGTCCGAAACAACTGCTCCGGGCTCGAGAACAGCAAATGGACCGAGGCGGACATCGTCGCCGATGTCGGCTCCCCGACCAACCGAGTTTTCGACCACTGATCGAGCCCCAACTCGGCAGTCAACCAACCGAGTGTTCGGCCCCAGCTCTGTCCCAGCCCCGATCACACACGAACCCTGCAGGATCGTGTCGGGGAACAAGGTCACATCAGCGTCGAGCTGCACGGTTATGTCGACGTAGGTGCGCCCAGGATCAACCATCGTGACGCCTTTGCGCATCCACGCCTCGTTTGTGCGTCGGCGCAGTTCCATCTCGGCTGCGGCAAGCTGCAATCGATCATTCACGCCGGTGGTATCCAAAGCATCTTCGGCGACAACCGCAGAGACCCGGTACCCGGCGGATGCAAGCACTTCGACAACATCGGTGAGGTAGTACTCGCCTTGGGCGTTCTCCGGGGTAATCCGGCGCAAGGCTGGACCAAGGACACTGGCCCGGAAACAATAAATCGACGTATTGACCTCGGTAATGGCGAGCTGTGCTTCCGAAGCATCTGCTTGTTCGACCACGCGGTCGACTCGGTCATCTCGACCGCGGACGATCCGTCCGTAGCCAGTGGGATCAGACACTCGCGCCGTGAGCAAGGTGCATGCAGCATCGGTGCTCTGGTGCGTCGCAAGAAGCGCAGAGATGGTTTCAGCGCGCAAGAGCGGCGTATCGCCGGGAAGCACGATGATGTCGGCGTTGACGTCATCGAGTTCTTCAGAGCTGAACGCCGTGAGCGCAACGCCAACGGCGTCCCCGGTGCCGCGCTGGACTTCTTGTTCCACGAATTCGAGCGGGACATCTGGAGCCGCATCGAGCAATTTCTTGGTCACCCGCTCCGCACCGTGACCAACGACCACCACGGCTCGGCCAACCTCGCATCCGGCGAGCGAATCGAGCACATAGAGGACCATTGCCCTCCCGCACAATAAATGCAGGGGTTTCGGACGCGAGGAGTGCATTCGAGTGCCTTCGCCAGCGGCGAGCACGATCGCAGAGAGCGGCCTCGGAGACATGCCTGATGTTCTAGTACGGTCTGCCTCGCCTTTCGGGGCCGCACCTTTCGGGGGTGGTGTAATTGGCAACACGGCTGGTTTTGGTCCAGTCATTCGGGGTTCGAGTCCCTGCCCCCGAGCTTCACTCCTTTCACGGTCACGATCTACGAGATCGGGGGCCACGAGAATGTCGTTTCGCATAAGTGAGCCCGGGACCGCTACAGTCGCTCCGCCATGGGATCTCTTATTAAGAAGCGCCGCAAGCGCATGCGAAAGAAGAAGCACAAGAAGATGCTGAAGCGAACTCGCTTCCAGCGTCGAGCTGCAGGTAAGTGAGCTCGGGCGTCCCAGACGCCCTTTGTGCCCATAATTCTCTTTGACTCCACCCGGCCCGAGAGCCGGGTGGGTCCGCGTACGGGCCCACTCCTCGGAACCTCGTTAACCCCTGAGGATCTCAGCTTCGCTCCGAGAAAGAACTACCGAGCAGGGCTCGTGTGGGCAACGACTCGGCCCTCGCCGGGGTAGTCGCCTTCAACGAACCAGGTCGAACCTGAACCGGCGAGACGAGGCCGGACTCCGGTGGCATCGCCCAGCTCATCGCGCCAACGCGCCAACTCCGGAGCAACCACCAGCGCTGCAGGCTCGAGATCGTTGCCGTTGTCCCCTGATGGACCTCCGAGATCGTCCCATGCCCGATAGACCTCAGGCGTTGAACACATCACCGGCGGAGTGAGAAGCGTGAAGACACGCGCTTCAAACGGCAACGGATTGATCAGTTCGCCGACGCCTTGGACTCGAGCGCGTCCGCCATCAAGACAGAACGCGACATCGGCCCCAAGAGATGCAGCCGCAACGAGATCCGAGTGACCCGCCCAGTGGAGGATTGCAGCAGCATCGGCGGAACCCCCGCCTAGCCCCGCTCCAGCAGCGATCGTTTTTTCCACCCGAACACTCGCTTCGCTTCCGATCTGTCGAAGCGCACGGGAAACCAGATCGTCGGCTCCAAGGTGCAGTTCGTTTCCTTGCGAATCGAAAAAATCAACGACTGATGAGTCTCCTTCGGTTACAAAAAGCCAATCACCAAAATCGAGCGAGACCATTTCAGCGTCGATGAGGTGGTACCCGTCATCTCGCCTGCCCACGATTCTCAGCGAGGTCGTCAGTTTGGCTGGAGCGAAGAGTCGCATGATTCCCTCAGACACGGCACCCATCGAATCACGCCCCTGAGTGGACCGCTGCAGTCAGAGCGCCCCATTGGACGATGTCGAGGCGCTCAGGGCGATCTGAGGGGTCAATACCCGCAGCCGCGAACTGCTCGGGCGTGACTTTGGTCGAAAGCGACCGACGCAGCATCTTTCGACGTTGGCCAAATGCAGTGCGAACAAGATCCATCAGCGCATCGTGATCGACGCTGACGATGGGAGCAGATCGGCGCTGAATCCGAACCATCACCGATTCAACCCTCGGTTGCGGGATGAACACTGTGGCCGGGATTCGAGTCACAACCGAGGCAGTCGCCCACAATGCCAACTTCACCGAAGGAATACCGTAGGTGCCATCGCCAGCCCCAGCAGCGAGGCGCTCGCCAACCTCGCGCTGAACCATGACAAGCATCGTTTCGATCTGCGGAACGTCATCAAGAAGGTCAAGCACGATCGTCGTCGCGACGTTGTAAGGGAGATTGGCAACGAGATTCCATGAGCGATCTGCCGGTAAGACTTCGGCCCAATCAATTTCAAGAGCATCGCCATGCACGACTCTCACACCAAGCGGCTCAACCGTTTCAGCAAGAACAGGAAGCAGATGGCGGTCGAGTTCAACCGCGACAACGTTTGCCCCAGTCGCTGCGAGTTCGGTTGTGAGCGAACCAACACCTGGTCCGATCTCAACAACATTCGACGTCGAATCGATTTCCGCAAGCCGAACGATGCGTCGCACCGTGTTTGGGTCCGCGAGAAAATTCTGCCCAAGAGCGCGGCTCGGTTCGAGTCCGTGACGGTCGAGAAGTTCCGTGATGTCACGACGTGTGAGCGTCATAGGTTCACCGCGAACCTTCCGCGGCTGCTGTCACCTGCAGCTGCCGCCCCAAGGGGCACGACCCGAGAGCCGCAACATCGCCTCAGCGATGAGGTCTTGGTCAGTTGGCGAAGCTTGATTCGGGGGGACACCGACAAGGTCGTGTCGCCCAATTCGGCTTGCCACAGAGTCCCAACCGCCTTGATAAATCTGATATGCGCCTAGAAAGGTCCCAGTCGGATCAGAGGCGCTGTAATTGCCATGCGATTCGCGTTCACGCACACACGCCATGAAAGCTGCATCTGACTGCACGACTGGCGCAACTGTGACCGCTGGACGAGGAGCAGTCGTTGTCGTGGTTGGTGCAACCGAGCGCGGAGCGACATTGACGCCTGGCGCAGCGGAGCTTGATGAAGTGGGTGCGGGGACCGTGGCCGGGACCGTGGCTGGAACCGATGTGGTGGTCGTTACGTCAGCCGAGGACACTGCAGACGACACAAGGCTCGAGTCAGAAGAGACACTCGCCGATTCCGACGCGCTGCTGGCGGATGACCCTTGAACCATGTCAAGCACCAAGAGCGGCAAACACGCGAGCGTGACGACGAGAGCAATGAGCAGTCGGCGTTGCGTCGGGTGAACGGTGGTGTTCAGAGCTGCATCCTTCGTAGAGCAATAGATCCTGGAGACGAACGAAGAACGCCCTGCGCTTCCGCACAGTGCAAACTCCGCCCGGAGCCGTCTTGAGAACCTAGGAGGGTGGTCCGGGACCCGCAACTATCCTCGGGACCTGAGACACCTACCGTTCAGATGCGCGTAACCCCTGTTCAGGCCGTCGCGAAGGATTGTCCCCAGATATCCGAGTGCGCGAAAAACTCGCGAATCCCCTGCTACGGGAGCCGGTACACCGTCGCGGCATTTCTCCATGTGACATCTGCCACATCTGCTACGGGGATGTGCTTCGCATCGGCAATTGCCGTTCCTACAAAGGGAACGAGCGCTGGGCGATTCGGTTTTCCACGATGCGGAACTGGGGCCAAAAACGGCGAATCGGTCTCGACGAGGAGTCGATCGAGGGGGCAAAGGGTGGCTGCCTCGAGCACTTCGGGCGCACCAGGGAACGTCACGATGCCACTGAAGGAAAGCCATGCACCGAGATCGAGACATTTCTGGGCTTCCTCGGGACCACCGGTGAAGCAGTGGATCACTGTTCGGTCGGGTACGCCTTCGCTCGAGAACATCGCGAAGGTGTCGTCCCAGGCTTCTCGCGTGTGCACGACTAACGCCAGGTCATGTTTTTTCGCCAACGCAATCTGCTCTGCGAAAACCGCTCGTTGCACGTCACGAGGTGAATGGTCGTAGTGGTAATCAAGACCGCACTCCCCCACAGCCATCACCTTGGGGTGAGCCAGGAGTTCGGCAATGCCATCGATACCGCCCGAAGCATCGTGCGGATGCACACCAGCAGTGGCCCAAACTCCGTCGTAGGCGCTCGCGACCTCAACCGCGAGTTTGGACGATGCGAGATCGCATCCGACGGTAATCATTCGCAGGACACCCGCTTCGTGGGCATCGGCAATCGTGGCTGCGGCCTCGGGCCACTTATCTGAACCATCACCAAGATGGCAGTGATCATCTGTCCAACGCATCGTTACTCCGTCAGTCAGCCGAGGCTCGGGCGATTCGGGGGAACAGGCCATCGCCCTTCACGACCGGAAGACCTCCGGGATAACCACCCCACGTTGCGCCGGCGACTCCCGCGTCGACTGGTGAACCCGACAACCCGATTCGTTTCCAGATCTCTGCACATGTCACCGGCATTGCTGGCGTAGCCAAGATCGACACGATTCGAAGCACCTCAAGCGCATCGCCCATCACCGCGTCGAGCGCGGGGCCTGGTTCCATCTTCCACGGCTCATTCGCCTCGAGATGCGCGTTCGTCGCGCCAACGAGTCGCCATGTTGCTTCGAGCGCAATGCTCGGCGTGATGTTGTTCCAGCCGGCAATCGTGTCGGAGAGTGATTGCGCGGCAAT
>WLMU01000024.1 GCA_009700115.1 Actinomycetota bacterium | reverse complement strand
TGGCTGTTGCCTCGGTTCCTCGACCAACTCGACTCGACAAATCACGGACTTCTTCTTGTTCTTTCCATTGGCCTGCTGCTCGTGGGAGCCACAGTGGGACAGGCCCTCGGCTTCATCGTCGGAGGGCGCCTCACACCGCGGAGACGTGATGGCGCCTTCGGCGCAGTCGATCGTGTGCTCGGCTGCATCGCTGGTCTCGTGGGTGTCGTCACCATTGTTTGGCTCGTGATCCCCGTGTTCATCGCAAGCCCAGGCTGGTTGGCGACGCAGACGTCGAACTCTTGGATTGCGCGAACCGTGGAGAACTCTCTGCCACCGGCGCCAGACGCGATGCAGGCACTCCGCTCGGTCGTCGGTCAGGGTTCCTTCCCTGACGTTTTCGATGCACTCAGGCCGACTCCCAATCTTGGCTCACCTCCTGACTCGACTGGTCTTACCCTTGAGGTTGCGACCCGCGTCGCAAGATCAGTTGTGAAAGTTGAAGGTCCGGCGTGCAACAAATTGCAGGATGGCTCGGGCTTCGTCATCGGTGAGGGGCTCATCGCGACGAACGCTCACGTGGTTGCGGGGGAGCGGTCGACAAATATTCTTCGTGACGACGGGCGTCGATTCGACGGAACTGTGATTGCGTTCGATCCTGCTCGTGATCTCGCCATCGTTCGAGTAGCGGGTTTTGAACGTCCACCGCTTCCATTGGCGAACGGTAAAAGTGAGGGGACTCGAGGGGGAGTCTTCGGCCATCCTGGAGGCGAGCCACTTCGCATCGCACCGTTCAAGGTGGCTCGGCTCATCAACGCGACTGGTCGAGATATCTACGGCAGCAGCAAAACGGAGAGGAAAGTTCTGGAAATCTCCGCATCTCTGCGCCCCGGTGATTCAGGTTCTGCACTTGCGAACGAGCAGGGCGAAGTCGTTGGGATTGCTTTCGCAATAGCGCGGGACACATCGAACGTCGCCTATGCACTGAGTCCAGCAGAGATGCAGGCGACGCTCGCTACCGCCGGCTCGGCAGCCGTGAGTACTGGGAACTGTCTGAGTTGACGTGAACCACTCGCAGACGATGTGTGCGACTTTTCGTCAGAACGCAAACGAGCCCCGGCGAACCGGGACTCGTTTCGATCAACTTCGACGTTTCGGTGGTGCTTATTCGACTTCGATGAAGATGCATTCTCCGGGACATTCCTCAGCTGACTCGATGACACCATCGAGTTGACCGTCAGGAATGTTGGCGAGGCCAGCAGCGCCGCCTGGGTCAGAGAAAACCTTGTCGCCCTCTCGGACATATGCCAGACCATCGTCAAGCAGTGTGAACACGTCGGGGGCGATCTCTTCGCAGAGTCCGTCTCCTGTGCAGAGATCCTGATCGATCCAGACCTTCATGTGTCACTACACCTCTTCGTGAGGGGGGATGGGAACGACGAAACCATAGTGGGTATGGAGCTCAACATGAAACAGGGGGCCCTAATTACCGGACCTGAGAAATCGACCGTCTCAGCTGATCGAACCCGTCACCCCACATTTCGCCCGAGGCAGACCGAGGCCGAGTCCTCCCGATAGGGTCCAAAGACGACGAGGAGGACTGAATAATGAGCCCCCAAGAAGCCGAAGAGAACAACACATCTTCCAGCGACGACCTTCGTGAGCAGTTTCATGTTCTTGAGGAAGAGGTCGCATCGCTGCGTCGTCGCCTCCAAGATGCACCTAAGCGAGTGAGAACCCTCGAGGAGCGCCTCTTGGAAACCAAAGGTCAACTCACTCAGGCAGCGAGTCAGAACGAGAAGTTGAGCTACACGCTGAGAGAAGCCCGAGATCACATCGCTTCACTGCGTGAAGAAGTCGAGAAACTCACCCAGCCACCTGCTGCCTACGGAACGTTTCTGGGCCAGAACGATGACGGGACCGCGGACGTTTTCTCTGGTGGCCGCAAGGTTCGTGTATCACTGCACCCAGACATAAATGCACGCGAACTCACACGCGGTTCCGAAGTGGTTCTCAATGAATCTTTGAACGTTGTGATGGCCAGATCCCCAGAGCGAACTGGCGAAGTCGTAACGTTTAAGGAACTTCTGAGTGATGGTCTGCGAGCGATGGTCGTTGGTCGCGCCGACGAAGAGCAAGTCGTTGAAATCGGAGCGGATCTCCTCGGAGTCAAACTGCGATCAGGGGATTCAGTCCTGCTCGATGCTCGGGCATCGATGTTGCTTGAGAAGTTGCCCCGAGCTGACATCGAACAACTTGTCCTAGAGGAGGTGCCCGATGTCTCCTATGAGGATGTCGGCGGTCTCGACTCTCAAATCGAACAGATCATGGACGCAGTTGAGCTTCCATTTTTACACCACGACCTTTTTGCCGAGCACAAGTTGCCTGCACCTAAGGGCATCCTTCTTTATGGTCCACCCGGATGTGGAAAGACACTTATCGCTAAGGCAGTTGCGAATTCACTCGCGAAGAAAGTTGCCGAGGTTTCGGGCGATGAACACGCTCGCAGTTACTTTCTAAACATCAAAGGTCCAGAACTTCTCAATAAGTACGTCGGTGAAACCGAACGCCAGATTCGACTGGTCTTCGAGCGAGCACGCGAAAAGAGCGAAGAAGGATGGCCTGTCATTGTTTTCTTCGACGAAATGGATTCGCTGTTTCGCACTCGTGGAACGGGCATCAGTTCCGACATGGAATCGACGATCGTCCCGCAGCTCCTCGCCGAGATTGATGGCGTCGAAACGTTAAAAAACGTGATTGTTATCGGGGCGTCAAATCGAGAGGACCTGATCGATCCAGCAATCCTTCGCCCCGGTCGACTCGATGTGAAGATAAAGATCGAAAGGCCTGATGAGAATTCGGCAGGTCAAATTTTCGCTCGCTACCTCACGGCTGATCTACCTCTTGATGCATCGGAAGTCGACTCCCTCGGAGGAGGAGATCCCGAGAAGACCGTGCGTGTGATGATCGAGCAGACCGTTGCTGAGATGTATCGCGCCGACGAAGCAAATCAGTTCCTAGAGGTCACCTATCAAAATGGCGACAAAGAAATCATGTACTTCAAAGATTTCTCATCTGGAGCAATGATCGAAAACATCGTCCGTCGCGCGAAGAAACTCGCAATCAAACGTTTCCTTCGCACGAATGAGCGAGGCATCCGGGTCGATGACATGTTCGAGTCGATTCATCAGGAATACAAAGAGCATGAAGATCTCCCGAATACGACCAATCCCGACGACTGGGCGAAAATCTCTGGCAAGAAAGGTGAGCGGATTATTTACATCCGGACACTGGTGAAGCATTCAGAATCAGAGACAAGTGGTGGTCGGTCAATAGAGCGTGTCGGAACCGGTCAATACCTTTGAGTAGTCCATCGCGAATGACGAATCGGTAGGCTCGGACCGTGGCGATTCGGAAGATCTGCGGCATTGAGACTGAATACGGCATCGTCCACCGCGGAATCGACGAGCCCAATCCAATTACGGCTTCGTCAGTGCTCATCAACTCTTACCTGAGTGAACTCAATCGCTCCGGCGGCTCTGCTCTCGGCGTACCCCAGGTCGGATGGGACTTCGAGTTCGAGAGCCCGAGTAGCGATGCCAGAGGCGCGACGCCCGTCGGTGCGATGCCACCCGAGGTTGAGACGCACCTTACGAACGCAGTTCTCACCAACGGAGCCCGCTACTACGTCGATCACGCACATCCGGAGCTCTCGACGCCAGAGTGCGCTGACGCACTCTCTGTCGTCACCTTCGATCGATCTGCAGAGGTCATTCTCGAGCGTTCAATGCTCGCGGCGGATGCTCTTCTCCCGGATGGCCAGACAATCGTCGTCTACAAGAACAACTCAGATGGCAAGGGCAACTCGTACGGATGTCACGAGAATTACCTCGTCGATCGTGGTCTGCCTTTTGGGCGCATCGTCGCTGAAGTGACACCACACTTCATCACTCGGCAGATCTTCTGCGGCGCTGGAAAAGTCGGCAGCGAAATCGGATTCTCAGCGGATGAAGTGCCGTTTCAGATCAGTCAGCGGGCAGATTTTTTCGAAGAAGAAGTCGGCCTCGAAACGACACTCAAACGACCAATCATCAATACTCGCGACGAACCGCACGCTGACCCGCAGAAGTATCGAAGACTCCACGTCATCATTGGTGACGCCAATATGAGTGAAGTGGCGACATTTCTTAAGGTCGGTACCACGGCCATCGTCCTGGCCATGATCGAGGACGATTGGATTAACGCCGATTTCCGCTTCGAATCGCCGATAGGAGCACTGCGTTCCGTCAGCACGGACCTTTCGATGTCGGCCACTCTGCGACTCGTCAGAGGTGGATCGATTACGGCTCTCGAGGTTCAAAAGCACCTGCTGGAACGAGCAGTCGATTGGACCGACCAGCACGGATTCGATCTCGTTGGCGAGCAAGCTGGCCCAGAAATACTCAGACGTTGGAGCGAAGCCCTCTCGGCCATCGAAGCCGAAAGCGACTCGCTTGCGTCAACCGTCGATTGGATTGCCAAGTATCGACTGATCAATGGGTACCGCGAGCGACACAGACTCTCGTGGGGAGATGCTCGTCTCCACGCCCTCGATCTGCAGTACCACGATCTTCGTCCTGAGAAGTCACTCGCACGACGTGTTGGCCTCGAAACAATCTGCTCGTCGACTGGCATTGAGCGGGGCGTCTCGCTGCCACCCAACGACACACGCGCCTATTTCCGCGGCACATGTCTCGCAAAGTTTGGTTCCGACATTGTCTCGGCGAATTGGGACTCACTTGTCTTCGACACCGGAGGTGATTCGCTCCGGCGAGTCGCAATGATGGAACCGTCCCGTGGGACCGCTGCCCATGTGGCTAGCGTGATCGAATCAAGCCAAACAGCCGCCGAGTTGCTCGACCGACTCGGCTCATAGAGCGAACAGTTGTGGTTGGGCAAGGTCCGCTCGCCAAGACAAGAAGGAGGTGCCATGCCTGAACGTGAACAAATCAGACGAACTCCAGCTGAGCGACCCGAGACATCAGTGGATGACGCTCCCCAGAGTTCCGAATCGGGCGAAAAGCTCAAAGCAGAACTCGATGACCTTCTTGATGAGATCGACGAAGTCCTCGAGACAAATGCCGAAGATTTTGTCCGCAGTTTTGTGCAAAAGGGCGGGCAGTAGTCGCTTGCGTTCGGCCGGCCTCGAGCCGGTAGCCTTTCTTGCGTGACGATGCCGTTCTTTGCTCCATCTGAAGATCCAGGTCCCGACTTTGCTGCTCTAGCGAAGATCCAAGGGCTTGTTCCGATAGCGCCAACATCCGCTGTCGACGATCGGCTTCGAATTACCCACGCCACAACGGTGGTCGCAGTTCGCTATGTCGACGGTGTCGTCATGGCCGGCGACCGACGAGCAACATCAGGGAACATCATCAGTCATCGAGCGATCGAGAAAGTCTTTCCTGCTGACCGCCATTCAGGTGTCGCAATCGCCGGCGCTGCTGGTCCAGCAATGGAGATGGTGAAACTCTTTCAGCTTCAACTTGAGCACTACGAGAAAGTCGAAGGCTCTCAGCTTTCCCTCGAGGGCAAAGCGAACCAGCTTGGACAAATGGTCCGCAACAACCTTCCCGCGGCAATGCAGGGACTCGCTGTTGTACCGATCTTCGCTGGCTTCGATGTTCGCCGCGAAACCGGACGGCTTTTTCAGTACGACATCACCGGCGGTCGCTACGAAGAATCAAATTTCGCAACTAGTGGTTCGGGCGGTTCGCTTGCCGGCTCTGTCGTAAAGATGCGCTTCCACGAAGGTCTCACCAGAGATGATGCAGTCGATCTTGTGATCACGGCGCTCTTTGAGGCTGCCGATGAAGATTCTGCTACTGGAGGGCCTGACATGGTGCGTGGCATTTACCCGGTTGTTGCAACGATCACTGCAGAGGGTTTCGAACGAGTTCTCGATACCGAAATCGCCGAGCGCTTTGTAGGACTGCTCGACGTCCTCGCTTCGCGAGATGGCGGCGGTCGGGTTTCTGAAACGACGACCGAAACCGCAGGAGGTGCGATATGAGCATGCCGTTCTACGTTGCGCCCGAGCAGGTCATGAAGGATCGGGCCGACTACGCCCGCAAGGGGATAGCGCGTGGTCGCTCTCTTGTTGCCGCACAATTTGCAGACGGAATCGCGATCGTGGCGGAAAATCCATCAACAACGCTTCGCAAGGTCAGCGAGATTTACGACCATATTGCGTTCGCCGGAGTCGGTAAATACAACGAATTTGATCAATTACGAATCGCTGGCGTCCGCTCTGCTGACCTCAAAGGATTCTCCTACAGCCGTGAGGATGTCGACGCCCGAAGCCTCGGCAACCAATACGCTCAGATCCTCGGTCAGGTCTTTACCCACGAGATGAAGCCCATGGAAGTCGAGATCCTCGTCGCCGAAGTCGGCGCAGTTGAATCGAGCGACCAGTTCTTTCACATCCTCTACGACGGCACCGTGATGGACGAGGATCGATTTACCGTTCTGGGCGGTGACGCCGATGCTATTGCGAGTCGCCTCGAGTCGACATGGACTCCTGGGCTTGATCTCGTTTCGGTCCTCGCCGTAGCGGTAGCTGCATTGGCGGGGCCTGACCGTTCGCTGGTTGCTTCGGACCTTGAGGTAGCAGTACTTGATCGCGGTGGTCAGCGGCGATCATTTCGCCGAATTGAGCGCACAGAATTGCCAGAGTTCCTTCCTAAAGCCTGATTTGCTGCGGAGCACACTGGCTGGGAGCTTCACCGGTAGCGTGCCGATATGGAGCGCAGGATCTTCGGACTCGAGAATGAATACGGTGTCACCTGCACGCTGCGGGGACAACGTCGGTTGAGCCCCGACGAGGTTGCGAGATATCTCTTCCGGCGAGTTGTCTCTTGGGGCAGGAGTTCCAACGTATTTCTGCAAAATGGCGCTCGCCTGTATCTCGACGTTGGCTCTCATCCCGAATACGCCACCCCTGAGTGTGACTCAATCCACGATGTCGTTGTCCACGACAAGGCGGGGGAGAGAATCCTCGAGCAGCTCTTGACGTCGGCCGAAAAACGCCTCGCCGACGAAGGCATTAACGGCGACATTTACCTCTTCAAGAACAACACCGATTCGGCGGGCAATTCCTACGGCTGCCACGAGAACTACCTGACCGGTAGGACCGAGGAACTCGCCCACTACACCAATGCTCTGATTCCGTTCTTGGTTACAAGGCAAATCTATGCTGGAGCAGGAAAGGTTCTTCAGACCGCTCGCGGTGCGATGTTCTGTATCTCACAGCGAGCGGAACATATCTGGGAAGGCACATCGTCAGCGACGACTCGCAGTCGCCCAATTATCAACACGCGAGACGAACCCCACGCAGACGCCGAGAAATATCGACGTCTTCATGTGATCGTGGGCGACTCCAACATGAGCGAATACGCGACATTCCTGAAAGTCGGCACAACGGCGATTCTCCTTCGAATGCTTGAAGAACCAAATGTGATTATGCGAGACATGACGCTCGAGAACCCGATCCGCGCCATTCGGGAGATCAGTCACGACATGACGTGCACCCGAAAAGTTCGGCTCGCAAACGGTCGAGAGGCGACGGCGCTTGAAATCCAGAGCGAGTACCTAACTCGGGCTCTGCGCTATGCCGAGCGACGAGATCTCTCACCCCTCGAAAAGCAAGCACTTGGCATGTGGGAGAAATCCCTCACCACGATCGAAAAAGATCCACTTGGCCAGGACCGAGAAGCTGACTGGGTGATCAAATACAAACTCATCGAATCGTTCCGCGAGCGTCACGGCCTCGAACTTACCGATGCACGAGTTTCGCTTCTCGACCTTCAATATCACGACATCAATCGCAGAAGGGGAGTCTTCTACCGCCTTCAAGATCGTGGAATGGTCGAGCGAATTTGCGGCGATGCTGAGATCGATGAAGCCATTGAGACGCCACCACAAACGACTCGGGCTCGACTTCGGGGAGAATTCATCAAGAAGGCCAAAGAACGAAAACGTGACTACACCGTCGATTGGGTGCATTTGAAGTTGAATGATCAGGCGCAACGCACGGTTCTTTGCAAGGACCCGTTCCGTTCACATGACGAGCGTGTCGAAAAATTGATCGCCTCCCTGTGATGGCCACAACAACGCGTTTTGATGGATGATCTATGACTCCGACAGATAAATCAGCAGAGAAGTTTGAACGACAAATGAATTTGCTCGCTGCCCTCAGCGATACGACACAAGGGATTCGAGCTGCGGACATTCAACAACGTGTTCCTGGATACAACCCGGACCATGACTCGTTCCGCCGAACTTTCGAGCGCGACAAGAAGGACCTGCTCAGTCTGGGTGTGCCGATCGAGGTCGTTGTTGGGGCAACTGCGGACCTCACCGCGTATCGCGTGGATAAGTCAAAATACGAACTACCCGATCCTGGCCTCGAGAGTGATGAACTCGCCGCATTGCATCTCGCCCTGGAGACAGTCGCTGTCGGCTCGACACAGGCAGATATGGCAAGAGCAATGTGGCGACTCGGTGGAGTTGTCGATTCGGCCACGAGCGACCCTCTCGGCGTGCCAGTCGGCGAACTCACTGAGATTCCCAGCGACCCGGCACTTATTCCACTCTTCCGTGCTGTGACCGAACGACGGACCGCGACCTTCGAGTACGAAACAACCGCTGGAGTTTCAGAACGGAACGTGGAACCTTGGCACCTCGATTTCCAGCGAGGTCGATGGACTCTCGCCGCATTCGATACTTCTCGAGAAGAACAGCGGAATTTCCGCCTCGACCGAATACGGGGCGACGTCGTTCTCGATGGTGCTGGGAGCCAAATCCACCCAGCACCTTCGACGCTCGATGAACAATCCGATCCATGGGAGTTCGGAGACAGCGATCCCATAATGGTGAGCGTCCAGTTCGATGCTGAGGTTGCCTCATTCGCCAGTGAATCATTGAGTTCCTGTCTTTCGGAAGAAGCACCAGGGGGATCGCGCATTTTCCAAGTGCCGGTTACGAATTGGCCTGCGTTCCGGTCCTTTGTTCTGAGCTTCCTCGATCATGCCGAAGTACTTCGCCCCGCCGATTATCGAACTGCGATGATCGATTGGCTCTCTGCGATCGCAGGTGATTCGAATGGCTGATCTCACCGCTGCCGAGAGGCTTGACCGCACCTTGGCGATTGTTCCGTGGGTGGCCAATCAACCAAACGGCACAGCAACGTTCTCCGAGATCGGGGAGAGGTTCAACATCGATTCCGATGATCTACGTGATTGTCTTGTCATCACCTCGATGGTCGGAGTCCACCCCTACACGCCCGATGTTCTTATCAACGCAATCGTCGATGCCGACACCGTGTCGATAGAGCTTCCGGACTATTTCCGTCGTCCATTGCGTCTAACCGCGGAACAAACCTTCGCCTTACTCACATCAGCGAAGGCCCTTCTGTCCGTTCCGGGGGCCGATGAAGACAGCGCTCTGGCACGAGGCCTTGCGAAAGTGCTGATCGCTTTGGGCGAAGCATCCGAAACGGCAGTTGAGATCGCCATCGATACAGCCTCAGACGCAATCACCGAGCAATTGCGGAGTGCGATCGATAACAGATTGTGCGTGGAAATCACCTACTACAGCTACGGGCGCGACAACACCGGAAATCGCTTGATCGACCCTTGGACCATTCACTCAGAAGGTGGTCTCTGGTATCTCCAGGGCTGGTGTCATACGAGTGGCGCCGAAAGGATCTTCCGTATCGACCGGATTCGCGAAGTTACTCAGATCGACCGTGCGTTCGACGTTCCCGATCCCGTTCCAGAATTCCAACTCTTCGACAGCTCCGGCGTAAACGGAAGGGTCACACTGCGTCTAGGCCCGTCAGCGAAGTGGGTCGTCGAGTACTACCCGACAGAATCCGTCACATCAGAACCAAACGGTGCGATAACGGTTGAACTCGCTATCGGATCTCTTGCTTGGTTTGAGCGATTGCTTCTTCGTCTGGGGCCCGACGCCGTCGTACTTGATGCTTCAGAGGGTCTCGATGCAGTCGGACCTGCATCGGCTCGGAGACTTCTTGCGATCTACAGTGAGTAGCCTGACGACTCGGCCAGATCGAATAGGCCCAGTTTCCGATCCGAAAGCTTCTTTGTGACAAGCCCTGCAGTCGAACCCTTGGCTTCGCCTCGACCTCCACGTTCTCGCAGACGAGTTCTAGAGAAGTTGTTTGGTTCGCGTGGCGCTGGCATCGTCGAATGGTTCATCGTCATTGTTGGCGCGATTCTGCTTGCCTTAGTTGTGAAGCTTTTCCTTCTACAGGCCTTCTACATTCCGTCGCTTTCGATGTACCCGACACTGCACGTAGGCGATCGAGTCCTGGTCAACAAGCTCAGCTATCACCTTCACGACGTCAATCGCGGCGATGTGATCGTTTTCGAGCGACCGGCTTCTGAAACTTCAAGCACCATTCCCGACCTCATCAAACGGGTGGTTGCACTCTCCGGGGAATCCGTCGTGATCAAAGACGGCGCTGTCTTTGTCGACGGAACCCGGCTTGATGAGAAGTATCTTCCCGATGGCACGGTAACCAGTACCGCCAACGCTCCGAACAAGTGCAACGAACAAGCCCCTTGCGTCATCCCCAATGGACAAGTTTGGGTAATGGGAGACAACCGCGGCGATTCGAAAGACAGCCGCTACTTTGGCCCCATCGATAAATCTTCGATCGTGGGCCGCGCGTTCATCACTGTGTGGCCGTTGGGTCGCTTCGGACTTCTCTGAAGCGCATTCCACGGCCATCGCTTTGATCTTTTAAGGCGCCTTGTCTCCGGATGCGGCATTCGAGAGTGAGTTCATCATTAGGTCGACGTGATCGCTGTACACCCCGTCAATTCCCGAGTCGAGGAGACCATCGAGGATCCGTTCGAACTGAGCATCCCACCCGAAGGCGAAGAGTTCGAAGCGATGGACCATTGCTATAAGACCACCCGTCCAATCCGAGTGGTGGAGGTTCAACACGTCGACCCCCATCTCAGCACTTCGAGCGATATGGAGTTCGGGACTGCTTTGAAACCGAGAGGCTCGGGTCGACTCGACAAGTTTGACGTCAGGTGAAAGGGACCTCCACGCGCAAAGCAGTTCACGCGACGGATGGCAAAGCCAAAGTTGCGACTCGGCGCTCACATCTCGAGCACACGCGATCACTTCTGCGGCGGCCGATGGATCCTTGATATCGAGTGAGAACTCAACGGTACCGCCGACCAGTTCGTAGAAGGTACGGAGTGTCGGAATGTGGTCTGGAAGTTCGGAAGAGTGAACCTCTGCGATTGGGCGACGCCTCGGTCGCCTTCCAACGACACCGTCGTGATCCAGAACTGCCACACCATCGGAGGTCAGCCACACGTCACTCTCAATGCCCGTTGCCCCGAGACGTACGGCAAGCTCGAACGCCTCCATCGTGTTCTCCGGAGCATTCGCCCTCGCTCCACGATGAGCGAAGCCGATAGGCGGCCGAAGCGAGGGGAGACGAGTCACCGCTACAGACTGCCTCATCGGAAGCTAGTCACGGCAACACGAGCGTTGAGGTCTCGTGGTCCAGACGCAGGGGTACCATGCGGTCCATGTTCAATGTCGGCGGCGGTGAGATCATCGTGATCCTGCTGCTGGCGTTATTGCTGCTCGGACCGGAGAAATTGCCGGAGACGGCTCGAAAAGTCGGGAAGTTCCTCGCTGAAGTGCGACGGGTGACCTCAGGGTTCGAAGAAGAAGTTCGTTCAGCAATGGATATCGGTGAAGCCCGAACCGTCGATTCCGCCCTCGACCGAACGAGCGACGGCCCTCGACTCGTCGCTCCCGTCGACCCCGTTCTGCCAATGGGTCCGTCGACTGCGCCCACACCCTTCATTGGTGACTTGTCCTCTGAGGACGCCTCTGATGACACTCCAGGGACGGGCTGAGTCCTGCGATGACGACAGAAACGAAACCTCCATCTTCTGGTCATATGACGTTGTGGGAACACCTCGCAGAGTTACGGACCCGACTCTTCCGAATAGCGATCGCCGTAGCGGTTGGTGCGCTCCTCGGGTGGTTCCTCTATCCCTATGTGTTGGCGATCCTCAAACACCCGTTCAACGAAGTGCAGCCGGGACAACCATTCATCGCAACTGAACCCCTCCAAGCCTTCGGGTTGCGACTCAAGATGTCTGGTTATATCGGCATCGCTGTTGCGATGCCGATCATCGTGTGGCAGGTATGGCGCTTCGTTACGCCTGGCCTCTATCCGCACGAGAAAAAGTACGCAGTTCCATTCACCTTGAGCGCGGTGATTCTCTTTCTTAGCGGCGCAGCATTGGCGTACTACGTGCTCAACCCAACGCTCGAGTTCCTCACAACTATCGGCGGGTCACAGATCGAACCCTTCTATACCGCTGATAGTTATGTGACATTGATCGTCTGGATGATGCTGGCGTTTGGTGTCGGTTTCGAGTTTCCGGTTTTGCTCGTGGCGCTACAGATGATCGGAGTTATATCGCCGAAGCAATTACTTCGTTGGTGGCGTCAAGCCATTGTCGTGATCGCAGTAATCGCCGCAGTAATCACACCCAGTGGCGATCCGATCTCCATGATTGCGTTAGCGCTTCCGATGCTCGTTCTTTATGCGCTCTCGGTAGCCGTAGGCGCTCTAATTCTTGCCTTCCGGCGTCGATCGAAACGGAAGGCTGCGGTGAGCGAGTCTGACGCAGTCGCCGATTGACGTGAGCGAATCATTCCAACTTGATCGGTTTCAGCTTGAAGGAATCGCCGCCATTGACCGCGGTGTTTCGGTGCTGGTATCTGCCCCTACGGGCTCCGGGAAGACGAAGGTAGCCGAGCACGCTCTTGCTTTGGCCTTGCGCTCTGGTACACGTGCCTTTTACACAACGCCAATCAAAGCGCTATCGAATCAGAAGTTTCACGACCTAACCGAAGAGCACGGCGAAGCATCAGTGGGTCTTCTGACCGGAGACACTGCCATCAACGGAGACGCTCCGATCGTCGTCATGACGACTGAAGTTTTGCGAAACATGATCTATGCCCGTTCCCCCGGACTCGACGCACTCGCTTGGGTTGTGCTCGATGAGGTGCATTACTTGCAAGACACTTACCGGGGCTCAGTTTGGGAGGAAGTGATTATTCATCTCCCAAAGCATGTGCGACTCGTGTGTCTTTCAGCGACGGTTTCGAACGCTGACGAACTTGGTCAATGGATCAGTGCAGTGCGAGGACCAACCGAAGTGGTTGTGGAATCGAAACGACCCGTCACCCTCGATAACTGGTATCTCGTAGCGGATCGTCAGGGCGATGGACTCGTTCTGCTTCCGACTCTCGCTGACGGAAAGGCCGACGAACGAGGCCACCGATACGATCTCGATATTCGCGATCGATCCAGCGGAGGTCGGCGACGCTTTGCCACGCCAGGCCGGGTCGAAGTTGTCGAGTTACTCGCTGAGCGTTCGATGTTGCCAGCAATCTTCTTCATCTTCAGTCGCAACGGCTGCGACGAAGCCGTTCATTCATGCACTCGTGCTGGTCTCACGTTCACAGACTCTGATGAGAGAGAGAGGATCCGGCTCATTGCCGAATCCCATGTGCGTGATCTCAGTGACGATGACCTAAAGGTTCTCGACTACGGACGTTGGCTCGACTCGCTCGAGCGAGGCATTGCGAGCCATCATGCTGGTCTTGTTCCCCCCTTCAAAGAAGCGGTTGAGCAATGTTTCGTGGAAGGTCTCGTGCGAATTGTCTTCGCCACCGAAACTCTCGCTCTTGGCATCAACATGCCGGCACGAACCGTTGTTATCGACAAGCTCACGAAGTTCACGGGTGAGGGACATGAATTCTTAACCCCAGCCCAATACACACAACTCACTGGACGTGCCGGTAGGCGGGGGATTGATGATCACGGAAATGCCGTGGTCCTCTGGTCGCCGTTTGTCTCGTTTGATGATGTTGCAACTTTGGCTGCGAGTCGAAGTTTCCGACTCACGAGTTCTTTTCGGCCCACGTACAACATGGCTGCAAATTTGGTCCGGAGGTACGACGCTGGGGAAGCACACCGCTTACTCGGAAGCAGTTTCGCTCAGTACCAAGCCGATGCCGATGTTGCACGTGAGGAACTCCGGATTGCCACCCAGTTTGAAAAGCTCGAGCGTCTCACCGAAGACGCTTCTTGTGACAGGGGGGATGTTGTTGCCTATAAGGCGCTTCTTGACCGGGAGCGCGGCGTGCGCCGCTCCGGCAGCGGCGGCTCCGCGGTGGAGCGCGCACTTTCTGAGATGAAACCCGGTGACATTCTTTGGCTCGAGGGCAGTGGAGGGCACGACAAGGTCGCGGTGCTGTCTGTTTCGCATCGTAAAGGCGGCTCCGTGCGGGTCAAGGTCCTGAATTCTCGACGCAATGTGCTGCAGCTCGGCGCAAAAGATTTTGATGTAGCGCCAACGGTGGTCGGGCATATCGATCTGCCGATTCCCTTCACCCCGATGAAACCGAAGTTCCAGAAGGCAGTTTCGATCGAGCTCGATCGCGTTGCCGGTCGGATTCGATCGCTGGAGGAGACACCCGAAGAGCAGTCCGTACGAGATCAGTGCGCTGACCACCCTGTTCATGATTGTCCGCAACGCGATCAACACCTGAGGGCCTTGCGTGATGTCGAAAGAGTTCGCAGGGACATTGAAGGTCTTGAAAAGAAGATCCGGTCTCGAACAGGTTCGCTCGTTGAACAATTCGACCGCATTCTTCAGATGCTCGAGAACTGGGGCCATCTCGACGGGTGGCAACTCACTGAACGCGGCGAACGACTCGTTCGGATTTATCACGAGTCGGATCTCGCCATCGCCGAAGCGATCGAAGAGAATCTTTTCGATGACCTGACTGCTCCAGAACTTGCCGGTCTCGTGAGTTGTTTCATTTACGAGTCAAGGGCGTCGAGTCCTGATTTGGGCACGTGGTTTACGCGTCGTTTACTCGCTGAGCGCGCTGATCAGATTTCTGACCTTGCCGCCTCGATTTCTCAGGATGAGATCCGGCTAGGACTTCCGGGTACTCGCACTACCGATCCTGCCTTCTTCGCTCTCGCTCATGCGTGGGCGTCGGGCGATGAACTCGACCACATGCTGGGCGATGACGAGATGCCTGGTGGTGACTTCGTTCGAACGATCAAGCAACTTGTCGATCTCCTTCGTCAGATTTCAGAAACAGAAGCAATATGCGCAGCTACGGCTTCAGAAGCTTCCGATTTGCTTCATCGGGGCATTGTTGCTGTTTCCGGACGTGGTCGTGTCGCTACTGAGCAGGACGACGATTTACTGTGACGATAAAGAAGGGCAGCGAGTACGGCAGGCTGGCACGGTTGCCTCTCGGCTCTCCGGTCGCGTCGTCGGACGCGCAACTTCGAAGCGTTGTGTGCGGAGCCAGGTCCGAGTTTCGGTTGCCCATCACAGTTGGACTTCTCGGAGGCGACTTGTGTCGGACTCTCGGTGGTTCCGGGGATGCCAGTCGACTGCAGACCCCCGAAGCACTCACAGTTCCGGTCGATCTACCCATCGCTGTTATTGATGGATCGGAATATCCTTTTGTCGCGCATCTGTTGATCGGTCGTCCGTTTGCAAAAGACTTTGCAGCGGTCATGAATGCTCAATGGCTCGGACCGCTGGATCTGGGACCTCGTTCCCACCCAGGTGACGGCCTTGTAGATGTCACGACCGGATCGCTTCCTTGGGCGCAGCGACGACTTGCGCGCCGCCGGGCCCACTCCGGAACGCATCTTCCTCATCCAGCGTTGGAGCATCGCCGATCATCGCATGAACACTTCATATTCTCCGCACCTGTACCAGTTCAGGTCGATTCAGTCCTCCATCTAACTGCTACGGAAATCGTGATCCGGGTAGAACCCGACGCGTTCTTCGTCGTCGTGTGACCATTGGGTGTCAGTCGATCGCCATGTAGCGTTCAGGCATGGACATCAACGAGGCAAAGCGGCAAGCCGTTGAAGTGATCGACAGTTGCAGTGAGCTGCTTCTCGAGGTCTCTCACTCCATCCATTCTCATCCAGAAGAGAATTACGCCGAACATCATGCTCATGACGTTCTGACTGCGGCGCTCGAATCAAACGGACTCGATGTGCAACGAGGCGCCTACGGAATGCCAACCGCTTTCGAAGCATCGACCGGCACCTCAGGTCCTGAGATTGCGGTCTTCTGTGAATACGACGCGCTACCCGGAATTGGTCATGCTTGCGGTCACAACATCATCGCTGCTGCTGGTCTCGGAGCAACGCTCGGCGCGGCCGCAGTAGCGAAAGAACTCAACGGTCGGCTGCGTGTGTTTGGTTCCCCAGCAGAAGAGGGTGGGGGAGGCAAGGTGTTCATGCTCGAGAGAGGAGCACTTGATGGCATCGATGCGGCGATGATGGTGCATCCAGCTGACGCGGACCTTCGGTGGATGAACACAATTGCCGTTCAACAGCTATTGATCACATGGCATGGCGAGGCCGCTCATGCTGCAGCGCAACCTTGGAACGGTCGCAACGCGCTCGATGCAGCGGTGTTGGGCTACATGAATGTTGCCGCGCTTCGCCAGCACATTCGTCCCGATGAACGAATCCACGGCGTCTTCACCAACGGTGGTGACAAGCCCAATATCGTCCCTGCCTCTGCGGCGATGCACTGGTTCGTCCGAGCCGGAGATATTGCGTCTCTCGAACAGCTCAAAGCGCGAGTTCTTGCGGCCCTCAAAGCTGGCGGCGAAGCCACAGGCTGCTCGACCGAGTTCTCTTGGCTTGAGCCGTCGTATGCGGAACTCGTTCGTAACGCTCCGTTCGAAAATCTCTATGCAGCAAACAGCGCAGCTCTTGGCAGGGTGGTGGCGGAGCCAGATGGTGAGATCAACGTCGTTGGTTCAACCGATATGGGCAATGTCAGCCACGTGGTGCCCTCTATTCATCCGATGATCGCAGTAGCGCCGAGCGGAGTAGGTATCCACACCGAGAAATTCACCGACTTTGCTGCGTCACCCGCAGGAGATGCAGGCGTCCTTGATGGAGCCAAGGCCATGGCAATGACAATCATTGATCTCTGGTCCTCGCCAGAATTGCTGCAATCAGTCACCGACGCATTCGCGAGTCGCGGCAACTTGCGAGTCCTCTAAGTGGCATCCGCGGCCGGGAGCCGCCAACGCCGTACGGTTGCTCGCCGTGAGTGTCTACGTCGCAGAGGAGTTCAGCCCAGAAGAGGCAGATATTCTTCGTCGTTATTTTACGAACCTCTACGGCCCTGTATTTGCACTGGTAAATCTTCCTGAGGTCGTCAAGGGCGCGCTCTTCGCTCGGTACTCAAGGTCCCCGAAAAGTCTGCGCAGGCTGTTCCTCGACGAGTTCGTCGGCGAACTCGACATCAGTGGAGACGCCTCCATTGATGCCACTATTGGTTTGCGGAGGGCAGAAGAGCTCTACGACAAGGTTTTCTTTGAATATGGCGATGACTCTGTTGCCCAGCTCGGGGGAGTGCATCTCGCCTGCGAGCAGGCGTCGAACCTCCTGACGAAGGTGCTCGAGTGGGGTCGCCTCATGGCCTATCTCGAGCAATCAACGCGCTACATCGCCTACGACGCGCGCATTGGCGGCCGCTATCGGTTCTATCGACCGCCGGAAGTTCTCCAGTCGAGCCTTGGGACCCGCTACGTCGGTGACATGGACCGACTCTTCGACACCTACTCCGAATTACTGCCAATTCTTGTTGACGACATTCGCGAGCGGATCCCTAAGGATCCTTCAGATAGCGATTTCGTCTACCGCCAAGCAATTCGGGCGAAAGCGTTCGACTCGATTCGAGGCCTACTTCCAGCATCTTCATTGTCGAATGTGGGCATCTACGGCACGGGCCAGGGTTACGAAATGCTGCTGCTGCGCATGCGTGCTCATCCATTGCCCGAAGCTCGGACCTACGCAGACCTCATGCTCACTGAGTTGCGCAAAGTTGTCCCCTCATTTTTGAAGCGAGTCGATCTCGAGGACAGGGGAGTGGCGTGGAGTAATTACATGACATCCAGCCGCAACGCGATGGACGATATCGCCGGGCGTCTCTTCGCCGGTGTCGACGAAATTGAACCAGCGCCTGTCGTTTCGCTTGTGGATTTCGATCCTGATGCCGAAATCAAATTGGTCGCCGCGGCGCTGTATCCCCATCTTTCGCTCCCAGAGCGTCAAATCGAGGACCGAGTTCGGCTCATGAGCACCGAGGAGCGCGTTGCGGTTCTCAATGCCTATGAGGGCGGCCGTGACAACCGTCGCCATAAGCCTGGCCGGGCCCTCGAACGCCCTTCATACCGTTTCGACATTCTCGCCGATTACGGAGCGTTTCGAGATCTTCAACGCCATCGCATGCTGACCATCGATTGGCAGAAACTCACTCCGCTCCACGGCTACACGCGCCCTGCTGCGGTCGATGATGCCGGCGTCGGTGCGACCTTTGACGAAGCGATGGAACGTTCGGCATCGCTCTACGAAGCGCTCGAAGAACGCTTCCCGGCCGAGTCCTCCTATGCGGTCTCGCTTGCCTATCGAGTGCGTTTCTCAATGCACATGAATGCTCGCGAAGCGATGCACCTCATCGAGCTGCGCACAACGCCGCAAGGGCATCCTGCCTACCGGATCGTTGGTCAAGAGATGCATCGCCTCATCGCGGAGCAGGCTGGTCACCATGCAATCGCTCAAATGATGAGATTTGTTGACCACAGCGCCGAACCGGAACTTGAGCGCCTCCAGGCCGAACGAAGGGCCGAAAAGCGTCGTTTGGAGCCGTAAAAGGGGTGCCGTTTGTCACCTTTCGACATCTACGGCACGAATGGCACCAACACCACCCCAGAACGTGCCTATCATCCGCGGCACGATTCACCTTGGCCTCGCTATGCGAAGGCCCTAACCCGAGGACTCCATGGCTGACGATCCCATCGAAGAAGAATTCGACGAGGAAGAAATCGACGTCGATCTCGAAGGTGAAGACCTCGAGGGCGAACTCGTCGAAGACCTCGAAGAGGTCCTTGTCGATGTCGTCCTCGAAGACGAAGACGAAGACGCTGTCGCTGATGCAGCGCTTGCTGCGCGTCCCAAGCGTGAGGACGAGGACGACGAAGAGGAAGACCTCAACCCCGACGACGTCGAGGCCGATCTCGATGCGATTCTGAAAGATCGCATCGCCGCCGCTGACGATGACGACGAGGACGATGAAGAGGTTGTTCCCGAACCTCGTGCGCCAGCGGATATCGCCGAAGGAGTGACGCCGAAGAAGGCGAACGAATTCATGTGCACCGGATGCTTCCTTCTGGTCAACCGAGGACAATTTGGTGCACCTGGGGCGATGCACTGTCCCGTCGGTGAAGCTGAATGTCCGGCAATCGCCCACATAGAGTCTGGCGCTCTCGATCGTCAAATTAAGGCAGCGACGAAGAAGGCCCCAGCAAAGAAAGCCCCAGCGAAATCTGCGGCTGTGAAAAAGCCAGCTGCGAAGGCACCCGTCAAGAAGGCACCGGCAAAGAGTGCAACGGCGAAGAAAGCCCCCGCAAAGAAAGCCAAGAACTGACGTGTCGCCCTCGACGAGCGATTCGGCCGTCGATCCTGTCGAGCAGTTGCTCGACATGTTCCTCTATGCGCCTATCGGATTTCTTTCGAAGAGCGCCGAGTCCGTACCCGATCTTGCGAAGCGAGGACGAACTCAAGCAGCAAATGCTCGTGTGATTGGACAGTTTGCACTGGGAACGACGAATACGAAGGCCAGAAAAGCCTTCGCTGAAGCTGAACAACACGTTCATTCGTTCCTGAGGATCATCGCGGAGTCGGCCAAGCCATCTCGTTCTCAGGCTCCCGACGCAGCGAGTCAGTCAGGTTCAGACGGTGTCGACGACGCTTTGGCTCTTAGCAACCCGATGGAGAACTACGACGCTCTCACCGCTGTCCAGATCATTCCCTTGTTAGCCACAGCGACGCCTGCAGAGCTCCAGCAAATCTCTGACTACGAACAATCCCATAGAGCTCGCAAGACAATCCTTACCCGAATCCGTCAGTTGCAGGGCTGAGATGTCAACGACGGTCCGTCCTGCGGAGCAGTCGGACCTCAACGAACTGAGCGTGCTTATGGACGCAGCAGTTCTTGAGCTGAGAAGCCAGCGAGGGGGAGAAGCATTGTCTTGGGCGATCGACCGCAATGTCGATTCGCTCGTGTCACTCACTTCGGCCCTCGAAGCAGCGGACACAATGCTGTGGTGCGGTCTCTGGGAGAACGTCCTCGTTGGCTATGCAATCGCCTCAGTCGTCTCAGAGGGCACCGAACAGGTCGTAGTACTCACCGACATCTACACGACCCCAGAGGTGCGTGACGTCGGCGTTGGCGAGCTCCTACTCGAATCTGCAATCGCTTGGGCGACAGTTCTCGATGCCGTGGCCATCGATGGTCATGCTCTTCCAGGGGCGCGTGAGTCGAAAAACCTCTTCGAACGCTTTGGGCTCACTGCTCGGCTGATCACCGTTCGTCGTCAACTGCGCTAGGCGCAAAACGATCGACGACTAGCGACCTTTCCATTCCGGTGCACGCTTTTCGATAAATGCATTGAGGCCCTCAGTGGTGTCCTCGGACGCCAAGACGCGGCCGAATGCTGCACCTGTCTTCGCCATGATCGTTTCCTCGTCGTCCCAGTCGGCTGCAATGACGAGCGTGCGGCTTTCCCAGACAGCGAGTGGAGCATTTACCGCAATGGCATTTGCAAGAGCCATTGCTCCCTCGAGTGCCTTTCCTTCTGGAGTGATTCGATTCACGAGCCCGAGTTCGTAGGCACGTTGAGCTGAAAGGGGTTCGCCTGTAAGCGCAACTTCGAGGGCCACGTTCTTGCCGACGATCTTTGGGAGGCGATAGAGGCCGCCCGCGCCGGCAACAAGGTTTCGCTTCACTTCTGCAAGACCAAACTGCGAAATGTCGGAAGCGACAATCATGTCGGCCGCCAACGCGATTTCGCAACCGCCTGCAGTAGCGAGACCATCAACAGCGGCGATCACTGGTTTCGTCCTCGGGAACGTCGTGAAGCCTCCGAATCCGCCCTTCTTCGTGGCGAGATCACCTGGTCGACCCTCGCTGATCACCTTCAGATCAGCGCCGGCGCAGAACACTGGTTTCTTATGACCGGTTGTGTTCGCCGTCAGGACGCCAACCCAAACATCGGGGTCGGCCTCGAACGCCTCAAGGTGGGCAGTCATCGCGTTTGCGACGTCGCCGTTCACCGCATTTCGGGCCTCGGGACGGTTGAGTGTGAATACTGCGACATGTCCGTGGACTTCATATTCGACCATGCAGGAACTCTAGCGAATTCGCTGATCGCTCTCTGTTTCGTCACGTGACGAAACTACGATCTTCTCGTGGCGAATGTTCGAGGTGAGTCGGCTCCGGTTCGGGGGATCGTGCGGGTCGCTGTGTGCGATCTCGACGGAACCCTCGTTGACTCCGACGCCGCATTGGCCGATGCTTTTCTTGCACTGGGTGTTCAGCGCTCAGAGATCACGTACGGACACGTGTTGGCGGAGGAGTGCCTCCGCTTGGGGATTTCCGTCGAGGAGTACCTCAGTGTGTACGACCCCTCTATGGCGGCTCCTTTTCCAGGAGTGAGCGAACTCGTCAATCAGTTGTCCCGTTGGGCAGTCTGTTCAAATAAGCATCCGGATTCAGGGGCAGCGGAACTTGCCCGTTTCGGTTGGAGCCCCGAAGTGGCGTTCTTCGCAGATTCTTTTAATGGGCCGAAACGATTAGAGCCGGTTCTTGACGCGCTTGGTCTGCCGTCGAGTGATGTCGTGTTTCTCGGCGATACGGCCCACGATCGCCTGTGCGCGAAGAATGCTGGGGTCACGTTTGTACTCGCAGGATGGAATCCTCGAGCGCAGGCTGAACCTACCGATGTCGTTCTCTCGAACCCACTCGAACTTCTCGAGTTACTGACCGACTGATTCAGGCGGTTTCTTCGCCCTCAGAAGCTGGCTCTTCAACAGCAGCGTCAGTTTCATTAGCTGACTCCACGAGGTCTGAGGTCTCCGCTGTCGGAGTGGCGACCGCTTCAACAAGAGGTTCGTCGGTTGCTTCAGCCGGAGCCGGTTCTGTCGAAGCGTCAGCGGCATCAGCGGCAGCTGGCGCTGACGCTGGCACGTCAGTGAGCTTCGGCTTCGGCGGACGAGGCTTCGCTCCAGCCCGTGACTTCGATGGCGCCGAGGCTTCAATTCCGAAGAGCGACGCAATCTGGGGGAGACGTGCTGCAACCTTCTTGACCGCGGAAATAAGTTCCGGTGAGGGCTCGGCCGGGATACCGACCGGTGTCACCTGCGTACGAACAGGCGAGAACGCCAGCGCATCAAGCACTGTTGCGTAACGATCC